>JAHEFO010000125.1 GCA_024640135.1 Acidobacteriota bacterium | reverse complement strand
CCGGCTGGCTAGGCGCGACGAGTGAGAATACTGGCGGTATTTGAACGAGGAGCAACGCCGCCAGACGGGATGCCCCGGCAGAAAGGCGCTTTACAAATGGCGCGGACAGGCCACTAGTGGCCTGTCCGCGCCATTAGCGCACGACGCTCGAACTCTTGGCCAGCACCAGGGCTGACTCGCCGGCCATCGCGTCCCAGTACCCGACGAACCGTCTCGTCTCGGGCGCATCGTAGTTGCGGAAATTGACCGCCCAGCGGTATCCGATCGGCTGAAACCAGAGTTGCACGGTCACGGTGAGCGGCCCCTGAGCGCCGTCGAGGGCGATCCGATACGCCACGCGATCGTGCCCACCGGCGAAATCCGCATCCTGCGCCGCGGCGCCGTGCACGGCCACTTCCGCCGACGCATCCGCCTTGTTCATCCCCCGCGGCAGCAGGCGGTTGTCCTTGACGTATCGGGTCCCGGACAGCAGCCCGGTGGTCACCCGGCCGCCGGGATCGACCATCACTGACTCGTACACCTGAACCTGATCGGCCTGGGTGATTTCCGCATAGTGGGGCTCGAACCGTGTGGCATCGGCGTCGTTGTCGTTGCCAACGATCCGGCCGTCCGCAGAAAACGCGCCGGTTTCGAACACGGCCTGGCCACCGGCATCACGAACGGCCAGATGAATCCACGCCCGGCGCGAGGGATACGCCGTGGGCAGTTTGTGCCCGGCCAGGTTCTCCACATCCACGTCGATGGCGAGCGTGTTTCCTGTCCGTTCGGCGCGGGTGATCGACACGGAAGCGGTATCTTCCTGCAGGTGCTTTTCGGTGCGCGCGACGGCGGCATCCATCTCGCGCGGGGTGGCTCGCACCCCCAGGTCGGCGCGGAAACGATTGAGGATCTTCATCATGAAGAAGTTGCCGCCTCTGAACGTGTGCCGGGAGACGCCTTCACGCGGCTGAGGCAGCACCTGCGTCAGGGGCATCTCCTCTTCCACGACCGGCATGTGGCACGACTGGCAGCTCTGCGTGTCCAGGTAGGCACTCTGCTGCCACTCGAGGTACGGGCTCTGCTCCGGCAGCGCTGTCGGACCCGCGCCGGCCGCCAGGGCGTGCGTGAACAACGTATGGCACGTCGCACACAACTCCGACTGTTGCACGTGGGTCGACTGCGCCGGCTGGAATCCTGAAGACGACTGCATCACTCGCGTGCGACCGGCGTCCACCTGGAACGGGCCGAAGATGCGTCGCGCTCCGGCAGACTCCGTGACGTCAATCACATACCCGCCGGTGAAACTCGACGGCGTTCCCAGGTTCGTCGCCTGTATCTGATGGCACACCGTGCATGACACGCCGTCGGAGGCGAGGCGAGTATCCGGATCGTCGGAACGACCCGATGGCAGATGGTCGAAAATACGCCCCTTCAGGCCCGCTGCGCGGTCGGGGAACGTAGTCATGGGCATATGGCAAATCGAGCACTCGTTCTCGATATCCGCGCTGGCGGCCGGATGGTCGATGACCTCGCGTCTGACCGCCGCCATCCAGTACGGATCACGCGCGGAGTTCGCCATCATGGACGCACGCCAGTCTGTGTAGATCGACACGTCTTCACCGGCACGCGTCACCAGGTTGTTGTGGCAGGCCTTGCACGTGTCTGCCGGTTCAAAAAGCGCCGCCGGAGACGGATGCGCGGGCGCCTGCGCGACGGCTGTCGAATTCATTGTTGCGCCCGCCGCCAGGGCGGACATCCAGATGACGACGCTGGCGCGGGCCGCAATCCTACCAACCATCACGCAGACCTCCGTCAAACCAATCCCACAAGACATACGCGACCAGGCTCGACGAGCGGCCGCGACGATTGTTGAGCGGCGTGCGCCACCCGACGTTGAATCGCACGTGCTGGCGGGTGTTCAGCGTGACTTGAACCTGGGGCACGATATCCCAGTCGATCGCCGCGCCGCTCTCGAGTTCACGCGCCGCGAGCACCTCGACCATCGGCGACCACGCGCGGCCGAAGGGGCCGTTTTGCGTGAACGTCCTCCCGAGCGTCGCACGCCAGAACGCCTCTCGGCCCGCCTTCGCCGTGTCGAAGGGCAGTTCCACACCGCCCTGAAACTGAAGGAAGCTGTCGGAGGGCAGGAGCCGGCCGTAGGTCACGAACGACTCGAACACCGTGGTGTCCTTTGACAGACCCGCGGCGCTGTCGCCGGTGGGCAGCACGAGTTCACCAGACAGCGAAAAGATGTCGCCACGATCGAGGTCGTGGGACAGCACCCGTTTGAAGCCCACGGCGAGATCACCGGCGCCACCAGTCCAGGCTCCGTTGTTGCGGGTCGTCTTGAGCGGCAGCTTGATCTCGACCTGATTCCGGGCGCCAAAGCGCTTTTCGTAGACAAACGAGCTCGAGACAGACGCCGGCGTCCGCCCGAAGGCTGTGGTCATCACCCATTCATCTTCGGGATAGGCCTTCTCGGTGTAGAGCGCCCGCGGCAGGTTCAGTTCGCCGCGCGGCCACTCCGGCGCCGAACAGAATCCCTTGACGTGTGCAACCACCTTGTACAGGTCAGCCTCTGAGTACGCGCCGCCGAATGCGGGCATCCGCTGCGAGAACCCGCGCACGGGGCCGCCCTCATGCGCCACAGCCACCCAATCCGCAACGGCCTCACGCGGCGAAAACTGGCAGTCCGTGAAGTCGGGTGTCGGCACATCGAAACCGAGTTCGCCCGCCTCCTTCCCTTTCCCATCGAGACCGTGACAGGCGGCGCATGACTGCGCGAATATCTCCGCGCCTGTCTTGCCGGTCGTGTCTACCGTGCCTTGTGCGACTTGATGACGGCGGCCATCCGGCTCGCGCGCCTGGGGAGCGTCCTGAGTCGCCACAAAGACCGCGACGAACATCGCGAGTCCCCACCACTGGAATCGGGGAATCATCTTTTCTGGCATCGTGCGCATCAGACAGATCATATCGCAGAGACTCCCGTCATCGCGCCCGGTTGGCGTCACGCGCGACCTCCAATGCCGCATCCGGGCGGTCACTGATGAGACCGGTGACACCCCAGGCGACGACCGTCCGCAGGTTGTCGGGCTGATCGATGATCCACGAATGAACGGGGACGCCGGCGCGCCGGGCCGCGCGTACGAATCCCGGCCGCAGGGCCTGCCGTCCGCGGAAGCGAAACGGCGCCTGGAACACCCGATACCCCGTCATGCGCGGCTTCATCCCCAATGACGACCATGCACGCGCCTCCAGAATTTCCGACCGGGATGCGCTGGTTGCGATGTGTGGGGCGACACGACGCACGTGCGAGACGACGCCATGGTCGAACCCAGCGACAATCACGCGGTCCTGGGCGTCGACCTCACGAATCACCGCCAGCACGCAGTCCGCCGCCTCGATACGATCGCCCTTGATCTCCACCACAAAAGGAAAGTCGGCATGCCGCTGCAACAGCGATCGCAACGTGGGAACGCCGACGCCCTGCCCCCGATAGGGCCAGCCCCGATCGGGGCCGAATCCGGCGGCGGCATCAAGTCGCTCGATGTCTGCCAGGGTGAGATCCGCAACGGCGCCGCGGCCGTCGGTCGTCCGCTCCAACGTCGGGTCGTGCATGACGACGACTTCGCCATCGCGAGTCACCCGAGCGTCGCACTCCAGGCCATCCACCCCAAGCGCAGCCGCGTGATCGAACGCGAGAACGGTGTTCTCAGGCCGAAGGGCGGATCCCCCCCGGTGAGCAATGGCCACTACGTGATCTCGTGACAGCAAACGCATTCAAAGACGCCTTGGCACTATAGTTCAAGGCATGGCTCATTCCATGACACCACCCGCCACGCTCGGCGATCTTCGTCGCGCCATTGCGTCAGGCTCGTGGCCGCACCGCTCGGTCAGAGACGAACTGCGCTCGAACTTGATTGAGCGTCTCCGCACCGGCCAGCCCCTTTTTCCCGGCGTCATCGGGTACGACGACACCGTCGTTCCTCAGATTGTCAACGCGATCCTCTCAAAACACAATTTCATCCTGCTCGGGCTGCGTGGTCAGGCCAAGACGCGGCTGCTCCGCGCCCTGACGTCCCTGCTCGACTCGCACATCGCGGTCATTCCGGGTTGCGAGATCCACGACGATCCGCTGGCGCCGGTCTGCGGCCCGTGCCAGGACCGCGTCGCCGTCGAGGGCGACGCCTTGCCGGTCGCCTGGCGCACGGCCGAACGACGGTATGTGGAGAAGCTCGCCACGCCGGATGTCACGATCGCCGACCTCATCGGCGACGTCGATCCGATCAAAGCGGCCCGATCGGGGTTCGAACTGGGTGACGCCCGCACCATGCACTACGGTTTGCTTCCCCGGGCCAATCGCGGCATTTTCGCGGTCAACGAACTGCCCGATCTCGCCGGCAAAGTGCAGGTCGGCCTCTTCAATATTCTGCAGGAAGGCGACGTCCAGATTAAGGGCTATCCGGTCCGCCTGCCCCTGGACCTCGTCCTCGTGTTCTCGGCAAATCCGGAGGACTATACGGCGCGCGGAAAAATCATTACGCCACTCAAGGACCGCATCGGGTCGGAGATCCGCACGCACTATCCGCAGACCCGGGGAGACGCTGTGGCCATCACCGCCCAGGAGGCGTGGACCGATCGGCCGGCCAGGATTCCGGTCGACGTGCCGGCCTACATTCGCGAGGTGGTCGAGGAGATCGCATTTCAGGCCAGACAGGACTCGAAAGTGGACCACCGATCCGGCGTCAGCCAGCGATTGTCCATCACGGCCCTTGAGAACGTCGTCTCGAACGCGGAACGGCGGGCGGCCGTCTGCGCCGAGGCTGTCGTGGTGCCGCGCGTGAGCGACGTGTATGCGTCCCTGCCCGCGCTGACAGGAAAGATTGAGTTGGAGTACGAAGGTGAGCTGAAGGGCGCCGAAGTCGTGGCCCGGGAGCTGGTGCGGTCGGCGGTCGCCAGCGTCTTTGACGGCTATGCCTCCGGCGCCAATCTGAAGCCGGTGATTGCCTGGTTCGATCAAGGCGGGGTCCTCGATGCTTCGGACACGACTGCTGCGGACGAACTGCTGGCCTCCATCGCCCCCATCCAGGGATTCGACGAGTTGCTCGCGCGTCTCGGCGTCACGGCAAGCGCCTCGCCGTACGGACGTGCCTCGCTGGCGGACTTCGTCCTTGAAGGTCTCTGCGCGATGAAGAAGATCAGTCGCAGCGAAGAGGGTCGCATGGAAGCGTCCCCCCACGAGCGCAAGGCCCGGCCTCGCAGGGACAACCGCCAGCACGATATCCAGGCGATGTTGGAAGAGGATGAGGATGAGCCGGAGTCGTCGGGCTCAAAAGGTCGCAAGAAGTACTACAACTGAGCCGCGCGATGAAATACCGCTACACCAAGTACATCGAGGAGCTACTCGAGGGCCTTGATCTGGAAGGACTGGTGGCACACCTGTCGGATCTGCTGCTGTCCAGCGGGTTCAACAACCCGTGGGACCCGCAAAGCGAGAGCGACCAGTCGATGCAGGCGCTGCACGATGCCGTCCTTGACGCCCTCCTCAACGGCGGCGTGATGTCGGACGCCATGCTCAAGAGGTTGATCAATGAGTCATCGGATGACGACGCCCGCGACCGTGTCGAGGAAATGGTCCAACAGGTCATCGAGCAACTCACCGAGCAGGGATTCGTGACGACGACCGGCACGCCGCCCTCGCGGCAACACGCTTCCGGATCGGTCAGCGAAAGCCAGGGTTCGACCCAGCAGACCCGGTTCGAGGTCACTGACAGAGCGATGGACTTCCTGGGCTATCGCGCCCTGCAGGACCTGCTCGGCTCCCTTGGCCGAAGCAGCGTGGGCCGGCACGACACGCGCGAACTGGCCACGGGGATCGAAGCCGGCGGACCGCCGCGCCCGTACGAATTCGGCGACACGATGAACCTGGACGCATCGGCCACGATTCTCAACGCGGTGCGTCGCGGCGCCGGCCTGGAAGTTGACCACCAGGACCTGATGGTGACCCAGGGTGACTATCAAAGCTCCTGCGCCACGGTCCTCTTGCTGGACTGCAGCCACAGCATGGTGCTGTATGGCGAAGACCGGTTCACGCCGGCCAAGCGTGTGGCCATGGCGCTGACGAACCTGATCAAACACCAGTACCCAGGCGATGCCCTGAGTGTCGTGCTCTTCCACGACTCAGCCGAAGAAGTGCCGCTGGCCCACCTCGGCCGCGTGCGTGTCGGCCCGTACTACACGAACACCCGCGAAGGCCTGCGTCTCGCCCGTCGCATCCTCGAGCGTCAGCGGAAGGACATGCGGCAGATCATCATGATCACGGACGGCAAGCCGTCAGCCATCAGTCTGCCTGATGGCCGGGTCTACAAGAACGCGTTCGGGCTGGATCCGTATGTGCTGCGCGAGACATTCGCCGAGGTCGCGGCGTGCCGCCGCGCGGGCATTCTGATCAACACGTTCATGCTGGCCCGCGACTACGATCTGGTCGCCTTCGTCCGTCGCGTCGCCCGCATCTGCCACGGCAAGGCCTACTTCACGACGCCCTACACACTGGGCCAGTACGTCCTGCAGGATTACCTCACCCGGAAGACGCGCCACGTGCACTAGTGGCCTGTCCCCGCCATTTGTACAGCGGATTCCTGGCGCGGCGCCCGGCTGGCTAGGCGCGACGAGTGAGAATACTGGCGGTATTTGAACGAGGAGCAACGCCGCCAGACGGGATGCCCCGGCAGAAAGGCGCTTTACAAATGGCGCGGACAGGCCACTAGCGGTCACGCGTCAGGAAGAGAAGTCCCCGCTGCGGCAGGCCGCACGGCAGCGCCGGCGGGCAGGTTCCTCAACACCTGAAACGGGCCGGCGACGATCGACGCGCCTTCATCCACGCCGGTCACTTCGATGGTGAGCCCGCCGATGATACCGGTCGTGACCGGTGTGAAGATCGCGCGGCCATCCCTAATCACAAAGACGCCGCTCGTGCCGTCGCGCTGAACCACGGCCTGGAGCGGCACGGCCAGCACGTCCGTGCGCTCGGCGACCAGAATCTCCGTGTCGCAGGTCAGGCCCGGCCGCAACGAGGTGACGTCGCCTTCGAGCCTGACCTTCACGCGAAACTCACGCGCGGCGGCCTGTGTGCCAATCTGCGGCAGCGCACTCGCGCCAATCTCGGCCACTCGGCCGGTGTAGGTCGTTCCGGCGAGCGCATCCAGCGTCACGGTCGCCGCGTCATCCAGGGAGAGCCGAAGGACGTCGGCCTCGGCGACTTTGACTTCAGCGTTGAGCGCGCTCAGATCAGAAATGGTCATGAGGATTGTGCCGGGCTGGTTCTGCACGCCCATCACGACCATTTCGCCTTCTTCCACGTCGAGTCGCGTCACGACGCCATCGATCGGTGCCGTAATCTCCGTCTTGGCCAGTTGATCGCGCACACGGGCACGCTCGGCGCGCCCCTGCGCCACGCGCTGCGTGGCCGAGGCCTGCGACTGTTCTGCCCGGGCGAGCGCGGCCCTGGCCGAATTGACTTGCGCGTCTGCGGTCTCCGCGGCGGCGATTGAGGCGTCCAGTGCCGATTGCGCGATCAGCCCTGATGACGCCAGTTCCCGGGCACGTTCCAGAGCGCGGTCGGCCTCGGTCTTCCGCGAGACCGCCACCGCCACCTCGGCCTGCGCGGCACGAACCTGGTTCGTGGCTCCGAGCGCATCCGACTCAAGCGCCTGGAGCGCCGCTGACAACGAGGCCACGGCGCTCTCCGCCTGAACCGGGTCAATCCGTGCGAGGACCTGGCCCGCCGCCACGCGATCACCTTCGCGCACGCGCAGGCTCACCAGACGCCCCATCACCGACGATCCCAGGTCCGCATACCGGGTCGCGACGATTTCGCCCGATGCGGTGACGAAGGCACGAAGGGTGTCCACGCGGCTGACGCTGACGACGTCCACACTCAACACATCGGCCTGACGTCCAGACCACCACCACCAACCACCAACCAGAACAACTGCAGCAATGACGACAAGGAGGCGACGAGACATACCCGTTTATACTCACACAGTGGCGGATTCTGTGCACCGGCAGTTGTTTTCCCTTCAGGAATCCGTTCGACAGGCCGCGCGCACGCTGATGACACACCCCCTGCGCGCCGGTCTTGGCGCGCTGGCCATCGCCGTCGCGGTCGGTACGCAGGTCCTGGTCGTCACCGCGCTCGATGGCGTCGCGGCTTTCGCCAGAATGACGACAGCGCGGTCGTTCGGGTCCGACACGTTCCTGCTCGCCCGCGTGGCCTCGCCGGGCCGCGTCTCACGGCGGGAGTTCCAGGATCAGTTGCTGCGGAACCAGCCCTTGAGGCGGACCGACTGGAGGTTTCTCGAGGCCCACGCCGACGATGTGGTCCAGTACGCTCCAAACGTCCAGACGATTGCGGAAGTCACGGCGGGCAATCGCGTCTATGAGACCGCGGCGGTGTCAGGCACCACCTCGGTACTGGCTGGCCTCCGCGATTTGGCCATCGCGCGGGGACGCTTTCTCTCGCCGGAGGACGACCGGGTGGGCGCCGTGGTGGCGGTCATCGGCGCCGATGTCGCGGAGGGGTTGTTCCCGACGAGTGAGGCGATCGGGCAGTCGATCCGTGTGGCCGGTCGCCGCTTCACCGTCGTTGGTGTGCAGACGAGGCTGGGCACCTCCGGTGGCACGTCGCTCGACCGGTTCGTGTGGATACCGATTCGGGCGTGGGAACGGGCGTTTGGCGTGCCTGATTCGCTGCCGATCTTTGCCAGGGCGGCCCCAGGCGCCACGACGGTGAACGCTGAGGACCGGGCGCGCGCCTCTCTTCGCGCCCGACGCCAGCTGGCACCGGCGGCACCGGACACATTCGACATCCTGACCCCGGATGCCGCACGCGGGTTTGTCGCAAACCTGTCGCAGCGCATCGGCATCGCCGCCGTCCCCATCTCGCTGATGGCGCTTCTCGCGGCCATTGTGGTCGTGACCAATACCGTGCTGGTGTCGGTGACGCAGCGGACCCGGGAAATCGGGGTGCGACGGGCGCTGGGGGCGCCGCGCGGCCAGATCATGCGCGAGGTGGTGGCAGAGTCCGCACTGCAGTCGGTGGTCGGGGGCGTCGTGGGCCTGCTCGTGGCCATGGGACTGCTGTCGGTGGCCTCGGGCCTGCTGGATCTTCCCCTCGACGTGCGGCTGTCCACGGTGGGATTGAGCCTGGCCGCGTCCGCCGCGAGCGGACTCCTGGCGGGCTGGTATCCCGCCCGGCGAGCGGTCCAACTCAGTGTCGTAGAGGCGATGCATGTCGAGTGAACGCCTGGCCCCCAGGGCGCCGGACCGTTGGCGTTCAGCGGCGGTCGAAGCGGCCACTCTGGCCGTGGAATCGATTCGGTCGCAGACAGCGAGATCCGTGCTCGCCATCATCGGCCTCGTGATCGGTATCGTCACCGTTGTCCTCGTCTCATCCACTCTGGTCGGACTGCGCGATTCGGTGGCGCAATTGTTCCGCGAACTCGGCACGGACAATATCTTCGCGTTTCACCGGGAGGGCGATCCCTATACGCCAGCATCGGATGCCGACGCTGAACGAAAGACTCTGACGCCGGCTGATGCTTCGGCGATTGCCCGGCTGGCGCCATCGGTACGCGACGTCGGCGTGCAGTTGCTGGTGCCCGCCGCCACGTCCACCCGTGCCATTACGGCGCGCGCCGGCGGGAATGAGTCGGACGCCGTGCTGATCGAAGGGGCCTCCCCCAACTTCTTCGACGTCACCGATTCGCCGTTTGACGCAGGCCGGCCAATCACCGACACGGAGAATCGCGTGGCGGCCCAGGTGGCGGTGCTGGGCGCGAACATCGCGAAGGCCTTGTTTGGACCGGACGATCCAGTGGGCCAGACATTCCTGCTGGGCGGAGACAAGTACTACGTCGTGGGTGTGCTGGCTCCACGGCAGGGGACGTTCTTCGGCGAGAATCGGAACGACAACGTCGTGTCGTTGCCGTTGGAAACCGCGACGCGCCGCTACCCCGATGCGGACCAGACCGTGATCTACGTACGGGCGAAGACCGGGCTGCGTGAAATGGCGCGAACGGAAACCGAGACCATTCTCCGCCTGATTCGCCAGGTGCCGGCCGGTGCGCCGAACGACTTCAACCTGTCGACAGCCGATCAGATCATCGCGCAGTTCGACCGCATTGGCCTGCAGATCTTCCTCGCCACCATCGCGCTGGCAGCCGTGTCACTGGTCATCGGCGGCATCGGCATCGCGAACGTGATGGTGATCAGCGTCACCGAGCGCACGCGCGAGATCGGTCTGCGCCTGGCGATTGGCGCGCGCCGACAGGACGTACGGCTGCAGTTCCTGATTGAGTCAGGCATCCTGGCAGGAATCGGTGGCCTGACCGGCGTGGTCATCGCCCTGGCGCTGGGAGCCCTGGCCTCGGCCTTCACCCCGGCGTTTCCCGCGCTGCCCCCTGCCTGGGCCGCCATTTCCGGCGTGGCCAGCGCGGTGATCGTGGGGGTGGCCGGAGGCTATATTCCCGCCAGACGTGCTTCGCAACTGGATCCGGTCGAAGCCCTTCGATACGAGTGAGCCTGGTGGTGCGCACCTGCGGAATCCCGCGTCGCCGTGGCCGCGTCGAGATTGACTTGTGGCTGTAAGTCACTGTATAATAAATACTTAGAGTGACATCTTGGACGATTTGAGTTCAAGTTCGCTCGTTCTATGGAGGTCCGGATGGTTTCCCTGAAAACTTGCGCGTTCACCCTCGTCATTGCCACTGCCGCCGTCGGAGTCGCGCGTGCGCAGACGCCGCTCGTTGTCACGTCTGCCGAGTTGGCCGTGCCGTTCGGCGCCCTGAAGGGCCAGCTGGCGATCGCGGGCAACCAAATCGTGTTTGTGGCCAGCGACGATCCGAAGTCATCGCTGGCGATTGAGCGCGGGGACATCACGAACATCCAGCGCGCGGGTGACGTCGTGACCATCACGACGCGCGGCAAGATCGTCGATGCCGACGGCGCGCGGGATACCTTTCGCTTTCGGCTGTCCGAGCCGGCAGACGTGCTCGGATGGTACGAAGCCGCCCCGCGACCGGCCGCGCCCACGGCCAGGATGCCCATGACCACCGCCGGTGTGTCTCCAATCCTGTCCACCTACCAGGTCAAGCACGACCACACCATCGGAAGCTGCCAGGGCACGCTGATCTTCACCGAAGAGGGCGTGTCCTACGAGTCGAACGACAAGCTCGAGGACTCGCGGCAATGGAAGTTGATCGACATCAAGAAGGTGGGCCAGGACGGCGTGTACAAACTCAAGATCGAGGCCTTCCGGGGCGGTGACTTCAACTTCGAGCTGTTCGGCAAGGGAATCGACAGCGGCGAGTACCGCGCCCTGCTCGACCGCATCGCCCGGGCGCGCCGGCTCCCGTAGGCGCACGGTCGCTCCCTGTCGCCGGCAGTGGCGCGTGAGCCCTCACTCCGAGCGCATCACTGCAGCTGTGGTGGCCCGGCGCGCGCGGAAGAGGTGAGAGGCCCCCTTCTCTGTCCGCGCGTGGTACTCTGACCCAACTGCTGACCAATCTGGCCGTTCCCGAGCTCCGGGCGGACCGATCGGAGCGGTTGGGTCCATATGGGTGCCACCGGCCTCGTTTCGA
>JAHEFO010000124.1 GCA_024640135.1 Acidobacteriota bacterium | reverse complement strand
CAGCCGTACTCGCGCATTGCCGATGCGTTGTTCGACTATCAGTACTGGGCGCCCAACGATCCACAGAGCCGGCCCTATGACGACACCGGGTGGACGTTCCCGGAGGGATTCAATGTGCAGGCGATCCGGGTCGTGGATACGCAGGCGCTTGAGATTCCCGTGGAGAAGGTCACGGGGGCGGTGACCGCACCAGGCGGCGTGCAGCGCGCGGCCGGTGCGGCGGCCGCCGCGGTGACGCCGGTCACTGGCGGCGCCACGTTTGCCATCAATCACAACGCCGACAATGCGATCTTTGCGCTTCGCTACAAGATGCCGGCTGCTGATATCGCGGTGGCCGAAGAGCCGTTCGAAAGTGGCGGCATGAAGTTCAACCGAGGGTCGTTCATCCTGAAGAATGTGTCAGAGACGGATCTCAATCGCGAGACGACGGCGCTGGGGTTGCAGGCCTACGTGCTGGCAACGGCGCCCACCGTGAAGGTCCATCCGGCGCGGGCGGCGCGTGTGGCGCTGATGCACACCTGGAGCAGCACCCAGACCGAAGGCTGGTGGCGGATTGCCCTCGACAGTGTGGGGATTCCTTACGACTACATTTCCACTCAGGAGGTGGCGCGAGACGCCAATCTCCGCGCGAAGTACGACGTGATCCTGTTCGGGCCCGGCGGCGGCAGCAGTCAGTCGATCATCGATGGCATGCCCATGTGGCGCTCGCCCATGCCCTGGAAGCAGTCACCGGACACGCCGAACATCGGCACCTATGCGCAGACGGACGACATGCGGCCGGGCCTGGGACTCCAGGGCGTCATGAACCTGCAGAACTTCGTCAAGCAGGGGGGGGTCTATGTCGGCGCGGGCAGCAGCGCGACGTTCGCCATCGAAAACGGTTTGACGCACGGAGTGTCGGAGGCCAGTGCAGGCACGGGATCCCGGGTCGTCGGCAGCCTGTTGCGCACGCAACTCGTGGATGACGCGAGCCCCATCGTCTACGGCATTCAGGACCGCCTGGCGGTGTACAGCGACAGCGGCGACAGCTTCCGTGTGAGCGCGACTGGCGGCGGTGGGCGCGGCGGCGGTGGCGGTGGCGGGGGACGCGGCGGTGGCGCCGGACCGCGGGCCACCGGCCGAGGTTTGCCCGACGAGGACGACTCCGTGCAGGGCCGTCCTGCCCTGGACCCGCGTTTTGAAGCCACACCCGCGCCACGCGTCGATCCGTGGGCGTATGCGCTGCCGACCGACGAGCAGTTGCGGAATCCGCTCAACATCATTCCGCCGCAGTACCGGCCCCGCGTGCTGCTGCGTTTTGCGGATCAGAGCCAGTTGCTGGTCTCCGGACTGTTGCAGGGGGGCGGGGATTTCGCACAGCGCCCCGTGGTGGTCGACGTGCCGATGGAGCAGGGCCACGTCGTGCTGTTCGCCAACAATCCGCTGTATCGCGGATCGACGGTTGGCAGCTACGCGCTGGTGCTCAACACGATCGTCAACTTCGACAACCTGAATGCAGGACGGAAAGTCGACGTCAAGTAGACACCGCCCGGGGGACCTTGCCGACGGCAACCGCCGTCGACGAGGTTCCCCGTGGCGCGGGCCCGTGAAACCGGCCTATGACTTGCCGCCGGAGGCCAGCCGCAGATCCTGGACTTTTGTTTCCCCCTCGGCCAGCGTGAAGGGAATCGACGCGGCGGCCAGTTCTTCCAGCAACGCCTGGTCTTCCAGTTCTTCGGCGCCGATGTCCACCACCGCCGCAATCCGATAGGCGCCGGCGGGCAGGGTGTCTATCGAGAAGCGGCCGTCGGTGCCTGGCCGTGTCGTGCGGACCCGCCGGGTCGCTCCCCAGAGCGCCCTGTCGGCGGGGAAGACGACGACGGTGTAATCCGGTGCGGGGCGTTTCGATGCGTCCTGCAGCGTGCCGGTCAGTTCCTGTGTGCGGTTGGTGAAGGTCAAGACCGCGTCTGTAATGGCATCGCCAGCCGCCAATTCGAAAGGCACGTCCACGGCATCCCTGCCCTTGATGACCGCCGACTTCAGAATCCAGTTCACCTCCGGCGTATTGAAACTCGCGACAACTCGATACCGGCCCGGGATGACTCCTGTGATGTCGAAGCGGCCTGAATCCGCGACCTGCGTTGTGTTCCTGCCGAGGTTGATCATGGCGCCGCCGTCGGCCGGTACCAGGTTCAGCCGGGCGCGAGAGAACAGCGTCGGCGGATCCACGCCATCCATCTCAAAAGCCATCTGCCCTGAGATGTTCAAGCCCTCCTGCAGGGCGAGCGTGACGCCCGACACGTTCTGGCCGTTGACGTCCACGTCCGCGTTGGCCCACAACGGCGGGGTGTCGTCGCCGTTGACCCGGGCGCTGATGGTATAGGCCCCCGGTGTGATCCCGGTATATGAAAAGCGTCCGTCGGGGCCGACACGGCGGTTGGTGGACGAGAAGTTCACGATCCCTGCGCTGCCCGCGCTGCCGATTCGCCGCGGCAGCATGAGCAACTGCACCGCCTCAGGCCGCACCGTGGCTGGCAGGATCACGTTGCCCTCGATCGTCGACGTGCGGACGAATTGAATCGGAAAGTCAATTCCCTGCCGCTCTTCTCCGCGCTTCACGCTGATGACCCCCGCCTCCGTGGCAGACAGAACGCCCGGAAAGAACATCGCCGTGTAGCCGAGCGTGACCGGCTGCGCCTCGGGCTCCAACAACGAGCGCGGCTGTTCCACGGCCCGCTCCGCCGCACTGATCTCCGCCTCGCTCAAGCGGCGGATGTCTCCCCAGCCGGAATTCCGCGGTGTGGCGGAGATGACGTACTCGCCCGCCGGCAACCCGTAGAGCCGGTAGACTCCTCTGTCGTCCGTCGCTTCGCCGAAGATCGCGCCGGGGACCGAGACCTGCGACACCGTCCGTTCGCCATTGATCATGCGCACCACCTGAGCGCGGACGCGGGCGCCCTGCGCGGGTTGGCCGAACTCGTCCACAATTCGCCCGGTGATGACGCTGCCGCGGGCCATGCGCATCTGCAGCACCTGTGAGCGGTCCGTGTCCGACAGTGTGACCGGTGTGCCGGGCCGGTCGTGACGCTTCGCGCCATACGCCGTGCGGACGAATCCCGCCTTGGAGGCCTGAATCGTGTAGCGGCCTGTCGGGAGGTTGGCGAACACGAATCGCCCGGACGCATCGGTGAAGGTCGTCCGCGGTTCGCCGCCCGCGACAATGGCGCGCACCTCCGCTCGGCGGACGGGTTGGGGCGTGTCTTCGTCAGTCACGATGATCCCGGAAATCTCGGTCGGACTGTTCACCGTGTTGACGCGAGCGTCGCGCTGAGGAGGCCGTTGGGCTCTCTGGGCCGTCACCGTGCCACCGGCCGCGGCGGCAATCAGGCCAATCAGGATGATGAGGCGACGCATTACGCAGGTCCTTTCGAAGAGGTGAGTGTGATCACGCGGGTGTCGCCCTCACCGAGGCGCACAGCCGTGGAGGCGCGCGCAACGGCGTCCAGCCAGGCCGGATCCTGCCAGGACCGCGGCGCCGATCCTTCGATGGCCACCACGTGGTAGTCGCCTGGAGGCAGAGGACCGATCTTGAAGCTGCCGTCCCGGCTCGTGCGCGACGTGTGGAGCTTTCGCGGTTGTGACCCTGTGTCGACCCACGCTGAACGGTCGGTGGGAAAGACGATGACAGACGCCGTGGTGTCGGGATTGCCTGACGAGTCGCGGACCGTGCCATTCAGTTCAGAGGGCCGATCCGTGAAACTGAGGACCACGCCCGCGGCGTTGTCAGTCTTGAGTTCCACGGCGGTCGATGTGATGTCACGTCCGCCGAACGTCGCGGAGTGGAGCGTCCACCCCTGCGGCGCGCCTGCGACTCGCAGGATGTACTTGCCGGCCGGCACGCCCACGGTCTTGAACCCGCCCGTCTCGTCGACTCGTCCGCGCGCGATCGCCGTCAGGTCGGCCGTTCGACCATCCGCGGGCACCAGCGTGAGGGAGATATTGCTGCGCGCTTCGGGCGTAGGCGGCGTCGCCGCCCCCTGGAAGGCCACCTGACCGCTGACGGTCAGGCCTTCCCGGAGCGCCACGGACAGGCCGGCAAGCGACCCTCTCCCGACACTGATGGGTGTCTCCGCCCAGAGCGTCGGCTCGGTCGGTAATGGCGCCGCCCCGCCCGGACGGGTGACAACCCGCTGGGTCGTGATCTGCATTTGCGCGCCACTGATTGAGGTGAAAGAGACATTCTGGCCTGGACCGCCGAAGAAACGCGGCGTGCGCTGCGCGCGCAGGGTGTACTGACCTGATGGCACGCCCGTAAACTCGAACTGACCGTTGGCGTTGGTAGTGGCGGTCGCCGTTTCGATCGGCGACACCAGGTCTTCCGCATCGGCGGGAATGAGTTGCAGTTGCGTGTTTGCCGCGGGTCCGTCTGGCCCGATGACCATGCCGCTGATGCTCAGGGCGCGTACGGGCGTGAGACGGAAATCCGCGCCGCCGCGTTCCTCTCCGGCGGCCAGGGGGATGAGTGTCGCCGCTGACGCCGAGAGGGCGCCCGTAAAAAACTCTGTCTGGTAGGTGAGGGGTTGCCCGTCAGCGTCGTATCCCGCCGGAGGCACGCCGCTCCCGTCGTTGATCGAAAAAACCATGGGCGCGCTGGACTCGCTGCCTGACCGTTCGACGCGCATTGCGAACACGGCCGTGCCACCGCCGCCGCCGCCGGGCAAAGGCCCTTCACGGATGTCGCTCAGGAGGGAATCGACCGAGGGCCGCTGCGTCATCGGCAGGGCAATCACGTAATCGCCTGGTTCAAGTGAACTAATCCGGTACTGCCCGCGGTCGTCGGTGCTGTCGCTGCCGGCCTCGACCAGACGCTGGCGGCCCCCTGAGTAGTCGCGACGCAGCGCGCGCACCGGAGCGCCCACCAGCGGGTCATTGTTCTCGTCGAGCACCGTGCCTGCGACGGCCGCGTGGCGCCACACCAGGATGTCGACATTGCCGGTCCGCTGATCGTCGGTCAGGTCGACTGTTTGCGCCGTGCCTCCTGGTTGCAGCCTCCCGTGCGCGCCATCCACGAATCCCGGGCGGGTCGCCGTGATCGAGAAGCTGCCCTTTGGCAGCGCGCGAAACGCAAAACGGCCCTGTCCATCGGTCAGCACACGCAGTGGCGTGAACCCTCCCACCGAGAGCGTGACAATCGTCCCGGCCACCGGCGTGTTGGCGTCAGCCTCCACGACGCGGCCGACGATGACCCCGGTCCCGACCTCCATGGGCCCTGCCGGCCCGCCGGAGACCATCATCTCGCTGATATCCGCCGTCACTGCTCCGCCGGTCCGAATCCTGATCTCCTGGCCATCGGAGGCGCCGGCGACCTGGCTGGCTCCGAGCGCGACGGCGAGCAGCAGGGCTGATGTGGTTCTTGCGGTAGGCAGTCGTGTCATTCGTCAAACCTCTGTATGTCGAGCTGTTCAGGCCTTCTCGCGAGCTTAGACGTTCGGCGGGCGATCCTGTCGGGCAATTCGTGTAAAGAGATGGTTAAAGAGTAGATGACCACCCGGGCTTTCCCAAAGCGGTGATCTGCAGGAACTCCGGTCTTGTGGCCCCACAGGCGGGAGTTTCAGCCCGTGGCTCGGGTGTCCATGTCACTGGTGTCCACTGAACACGCCGGTGAGTTCGCCTTGCCGAATCATGTGTTCGCCGGGCGGACACCCGGCGAGTTCCCGGAAGTCGCGGATGAAGTGCGCCTGATCGGCGTAACCGCAGGTCAAGGCGGTCTTCGCTCCTCGAGCCTCGTCCGGGTTTTCGAGTATCCGCAACGCGTGCTGAAAGCGCGCGATGCGGGCGAGCCGCTTCGGCGTCACGCCCACCGTCGCAAGGAATCTCCGTTCCAGGTGGCGCCGGGTCATGGACGCACGGACGGCAAGATTGTCGATACCGACGCGGCCCCGTGATCGGCCGATGATCTGGACGGCAGCGCGGACCCGTTCGTCGATGTGATCGGGATCGATCCAGCGTGTGAGGACGCGCTGCACGCAGGTCACGGCTTCGTTCAAGTCAATCCCTGACGTCCGTACCTCGGCAAGTGCGCGGCTGAGTGGAGGCGCGAGGCTGTCGACTCCGATGGTCATCCCGGCCAGTTCGTTCAACGGTGTCCGGATCACGGCCGCCGCACCGAATGGATGAAAGCGGACCCCCAGAACGCGGATCACACCGGTCGGTTTCAGCAGTAATTGAGACCTGAGCTGGCCGGCGAAGATCAGCGCCGGTTGCCTCTCGACGCGGCCGTCAGCGTGCACACGCTCGAAGACATCGCCAAAATGCAGAATGAGTTCGGGCCGGCCGTCCGGGAGCACGGGTTGGGTGGCCGGCCCCAGCGTCGCGGCGCTGCCGGAAAGGGTCCAGAGGCACTCAATGGTGGCGGCGAGACTCGGGAACGGCGGGAACTCCGCGTACTGCATCAGAGTCAGAAGCCTGGCACAGGCGGGCTCGCGGGTTCAACCGGGACGCCGGCAGGGCCTGCGTTACCGCTTGCGGGTGAATGAAAACGTGGTGGGCCTGGACGCGCCTCCACCACTGATCGTCGCGTCCATCCCGCCGTCCGCGCGCTTCGCGTAGCGGATCATCTTCGGGAAGTCATGGGATGGATTCTCAAAAGTGGCGCTGTCTGCGTCGATCATGGTCAGGCTGAAGTCCGTGGCTGTGCCGGCGTTTGGCATGGCGGTGTAGATGAGTGTGCCGTCGCGCTCGAAGATGCAGAGAAACTCGAACTCGGTCATCACGTCGCCGCGCAGCGTGCGGCTGGTCGCGAGCATCGCGCCGCCGTTGCCGGTCGACCAGCGCTCTTCGATGCTGCTCGTGCTCGTGGTGCCGATCCAGTCACCTGACATCCATGCCACCTCCGCAATCCTGGCCGGAGTTCCGGTCACGGGCGATGGCGGTCCGGGCGCCAGTGTGTCCGCGGAGCGACGATACACCGTGCCGACGGCACGGGGCTCGGCGGACGCCGAATCCCTCATGGTGGTCTCGACGACGAGGACATCGGCTGACAGAGGCCGGAAGCGGAAGTCGAAAGGCGTCGGCCTCAGCAGAGGTTGTGTGGCACCGGCCGCCATGGTGCCCACGATTGAATAGCGGAGCGCTTGGCCCTCCTGGGCCACCGACACCAACTGAGCCGACTGGCCCATGCACGGTCGGCTCGGACTGAACGCCGTGACCACAGTACCGTCGAGAGGAAACACCACCGTGTCAGGTGCGGTGCGGCCGCGAACGGGGCGGACCAAGGCCAGGTTGTCGCCTGCGCGGTGCCAGGCAAATCGCTCACCAAACACCGAACTCGGCGCAGCAGCGACGGTCTCAGGAGTCTCCGTCGTGGCGACCCAGGTGCCGCCGATGTCTGGCAGCTGGGACGGGATGAACGCGGCTGCGCCCGCAGCAGACAGGACCACACCGGCGACAACGAGGAGCATGCGCATGGTCAACCACTCTAGCGCGACCCGATGGAGGCGTATTGAACAAATGCGACACTGGCCGGCTGCGGGCGAACCCTCGCCCCTGAGGGGTGAATGGCATAGAATCAACGGTGGCATCGGGGGTGTGATGCACAGTGGACTTGTGTTCAACGTTCAGCGGTTTTCGCTTCATGA
This sequence comes from Acidobacteriota bacterium, assembly GCA_024640135.1. GTDB lineage: Bacteria > Acidobacteriota > Vicinamibacteria > Vicinamibacterales > SCN-69-37 > SYFT01. The sequence continues at coordinate 4,057 of JAHEFO010000124.1, read as the reverse complement.
CGGTCCCGGTGTGCGTAGCACGGTCTTCATGAAAGGCTGCCCCCTGACCTGCGCGTGGTGCCACAATCCCGAAAGCCGATCCCCACGGCAGGACTTCATCCGCCTTCGCCACCGGTGCATGGGCTGCGAACGCTGCACGGACGAGGAACTCGACATGGAGGTGGTCACCGGCCGCACGGAGGCCGATGTGGAGGCCTGTCCGACCGGGGCGTTGCAGGCGGTCGGGCGAAAGGTGACCTCCGGCGAGCTGACACGGGAGCTGCTTCACGACCGCGTGTTTTTTGATGAGTCCGGTGGCGGAGTCACCTTCTCGGGCGGAGAGCCGCTGCTGCAGGCGCCGTTCGTCATCGAGACCATGCGCGCGTTGCGGGAGGAGGGCGTCCATACGGCGCTTGATACCTGCGGCTTTGTCCACTGGGAGACCTTGCGCGAGGCTGCAGAGGCCGCCGACGTGGTGCTCTACGATCTGAAGCTGATGGACGAGGCGCGCCACAAGGCCGCCACCGGTGTGTCGAATCGCGTGATCCTGGCGAACCTCCAGTCGCTGGCCGCGACGCACGAACATGTGTGGATCCGCATTCCGATCATTCCCGGCGTCAATGACGATGAAGCGAATCTGACCGAGACGGCCAGGTTTCTGCAGTCGCTGCGTGGGATTCGTCAAGTGCAGCTGCTGCCGTACCACGCGACCGGCGAAGCCAAGTTCGCCCGGGTGGGCCTCAACTATGCGCTGCACGGCACCGTGCCGCCCGACGACCGGACACTGGACACCATGGCTGAGCGCTTTCGCGCCAACGGCCTCACCGCGACTATCGGAGGACATTCATGACGTCACGCACCGAACGCCTGCGCCGCGACAGCCTTGACGCAGTTCCTTCCATTGACGCCGAGCGGGCGCGCATCATCACGGACTTCTACAAAGTCCACTTGGGCCGGCACAGCACGCCTGTGCTCAGAGCCCGCGCCTTCCTCGCGATCTGTGAGCAGAAGACTCTCTGGCTGGGTGAGGGCGAGCTCATCGTCGGTGAACGCGGTCCGCGACCCAAGGCCGTACCGACCTATCCGGAGTTGACCTGTCACAGTGCCGAGGATTTGCGGATTCTGGACTCGCGCCCGAAGACGTCCTACCGGGTCGCCCCGGCCGTCATCGATGTGTACGAGCGCGAGATCATCCCGTACTGGACCGGCCGATCTCTGCGCGACCAGATGTTCCAGGAGCTTCCCCAGGAGTGGCATGACGCGTACGCGGCCGGGTGTTTCACCGAGTTCATGGAACAGCGCGCGCCGGGGCACACGGTGGCCGACGGCAAGATCTACCGGAAGGGCATGATCGACTTCAAAGCCGACATTGCGGCCGCCGAGGCCGCCCTGGACGTCGAAACCGATCCGGAAGCGCTCGACAAGCGCGAACAACTGCAGGCGATGGCCATCGCCTGCGACGCGGTGATTCGATTCGCTGAACGTCACGCCGACCTGGCTGAGGAGCAGGCGACGCAGACCGATGATGTCGAGCGGCGTCAGGAACTGGAGACCATTGCGGCCGTCTGCCGGCAGGTGCCGGCGCACGCGCCCCGCACTTTCCACGAAGCGCTCCAGATGTACTGGTTCTGCCACCTGGCGGTTATTACCGAATTGAACGGATGGGACGCGTTCAGTCCGGGCCATTTGGACCAGCATCTGGAGCCGTTCTATCAACAGGGAATCGCGGATGGCACACTGACGGCCGAGTCTGCGCGAGAGCTGATGGAATGTTTCTTCGTCAAGTTCAACAACCACACGGCGCCGCCGAAGGTGGGTGTGACCGCGGCTGAAAGCGGCACCTACACCGACTTCGCCAACATCAACCTGGCTGGACTGCTGTCGGACGGCAGCGACGGATCGAATCAGGTGACGCACCTGTTGCTGGATGTCATCGATCAGATGCACCTCCTGCAGCCGAGCAGCAATATTCAGGTTTCACGCCGGACGCCGGACGTGGTCCTGAAGCACGCGCTGAAAGTGGTCCGGAACGGATACGGATTTCCATCGATCTTCAATGCGGACGCTGTGGTGGAAGAACAGCTTCGGCAGGGCAAGACACCGGAGGACGCGCGGGAGGGGGGCTGCTCCGGCTGTGTCGAAGTGGGAGCGTTCGGCAAGGAAGCCTACATTCTGACCGGGTACTTCAACCTCGTGAAGATGCTGGAACTGGCGTTGCACGACGGGTGTGACGTGCGAACCGGCAAATACGTCGGCGCCCGCACGGGCCATCCCTCGACGTTGAAGACCTACGACGACCTGTTCGCGGCGTTTTCGACGCAGGTCCGTCACATGGTCGACATCAAGATTCGTGGCAATCAGATCATTGAGCGGTTCTACGCCACGCGCATGCCGCATACGTTTCTCTCGGTGATCACCGACGATTGCATCGCCAGAGGCAAGGACTACAACGCCGGCGGCGCGCGCTACAACAACACCTTCATTCAGGCCGTGGGCATCGGGAGCATCACGGACAGCCTGGCGGGGCTCAAGCAATGGGTGTACGACAAGGCCGATCTGTCCCTGGCCAGGATGGTTGAGATTCTCGACGCCGACTTCACTGACCAGGAGGTACTCAGACAGCGGCTGGTCAACAAGACCCCGAAGTACGGGAACGATGATGATGCCGCCGACGGGTTGATGCGCCAGACGTTCCGGATGTTGTTCGACGCCATCGACGGCCGGCCCAATACGAAGGGCGGCGCTTATCGGCTGGAAATGCTGCCCACCACCTGTCATGTGTACTTCGGTGAGGTCTGTCTGGCGTCTGCGGACGGACGCCGCGAAGGTCAGCCGGTTTCAGAAGGCATCAGCCCGGTGCAGGGTGCGGATCGGCACGGCCCGACCGCCGTGCTCAAGTCTGCGGCAAAGATGGATCACATCAAGACCGGCGGGACGCTGCTCAACATGAAGTTCTCGCCGAGTCTGCTTGAAGGCGACCACGGTATCGACAGCCTGCACAGTCTGGTGCGGTCGTACTTCAAGTTGGACGGCCATCACTTGCAGTTCAATGTGGTCACTGCCGACACGCTTCGCAAGGCCAAAGCGAAGCCTGAGGAGTACCGGGACCTGATCGTCCGGGTCGCCGGGTACAGCGACTACTTCTGCGATTTGTCAGAAGCGCTGCAGGACGAGATTATCGAGCGCACCGAGCACCAGGCGTTTTAGCATGCCTCCACCGTCAGCCTGGGCACCGTCGCCGCTCAAGTGCAGGCGCCAGGCGACATGAACGATCAGGGTTGTATCTGGCCATGCCCTTCCAAGTCCGCATCGCCGCAGTATTCCTCGGCGTAGTCTGTATTCTGTCGGCTGCTCTCGGACTGTTCTGCCTCTTCATCTACGCGAGGACCATTATCGAAACCTGGGGCGCCAGTGACCGCTCTCTCCTTTTCTGGTACGCGCCATTCCTGTTCGCCGGCATGATCCTGGCGATCGTCTCAGGCGCAGCCGGTCTCAAGCTTCGCAGGCTGCTCTGGTCCCCAAAGTGGCGGTCAAGCCAGGATCGCGATTCGGGCAGCACCGAGCACTGAGCACCCAGCACCCAGCACCCAGCACCGAGCACATCTTCGTTGTACACAGATCCGTCCTCACGCCATTCCGCTTCAGCAGCCCAGACGTATAGTCAGTGTGAGAGGGCACTCCGATGGGAAATGGTCTGAGGTCGGCGGTCGTCGCTCTGATAGTCACAGTGGCAGGAACCGGGCCCAGGGCGGAGCAGCGGGGAACTGCCTTGGGTTCGAGTGGCCAGGTCACCGGGACCATTGTCGGTCGTATTGTGGATGCTGCGACTGATCAGCCCGTAGGCGGTGCGGAGGTGACCGTCACCGCCGGCGCGCCCGCGCGGTCTGTCGCGGCTGGGCCGCCCTCGAACCCATTCGCCGGCGGCCCGCCGGCCCTGCGTCTGCTCACCGGGCCAGACGGCCGCTTTGTCGCCCGCGACGTCCCGGCCGGCAACGCGCAAGTGAGGGTTGTTGCACCTGGGTACTTGAGCGGCTCCAGCGGACAGACGCGCCCAGGAGGACCTTCGCGGCCCATTCCG
>JAHEFO010000355.1 GCA_024640135.1 Acidobacteriota bacterium | reverse complement strand
CGTGGCGCCGCTGCTTGTGTTGGTGACCCTGAGCCTGACGACAGCGCTACTGACAGCCCGGGGCCAGGCGACCGTGACGGCCATTCGGGCCGGCCGGCTGGTAGACCCTGACACCGGAACATCCATGACCAATCAGGTCATCCTCGTTGCCGGCGGCAAGATCACGGCTGTTGGCGCTGACGTCGCGATTCCCGCCGGCGCGCAGGTGCTCGACTTGTCTCAGTCCACGGTATCTCCAGGGCTGGTTGATGCCCATACGCACCTGTGCATGTCGGTCAATCCGGGACGTGACAGCGGCAGCTACTACTACACCACCCTGAACGACCCGGACGCGTTCCGCGCGGTTCAGGGCACGGCCAATGCGAAGGCGATGCTCGACGCGGGCTTCACGACCGTGCGCGACGTCGGCAACGAAGGCCGCTACGCGTGCGTCCAGGTCCGCAAGGGCATTCTCCAGGGTCTGGTGCCGGGACCGACGATGATCACGGCGGGGCGGATCATTGCGCCGTACGGCGGGCAGTTCCACCTGCAGCCGGACAAACCGGCGCTGGCCGAGCCGGAGTACTTCTTCGCCGACACTCGCGACGAGATGCTCAAGGCGATCCGGGAAAACCTCCACTACGGCGCGACGGTCATCAAGATCGTCGTGGACGATCAGCGCTACATCTACTCGGCAGATGACATTCGTTACATGAAGGCGGAGGCCCATCGGGCTGGCGTCAAACTGGCGGCGCATGCGTGGACGCGCGACGGCGCGCGCAACGCGGCCGAGGCGGGAGTGGATTCGATCGATCACGGTATCGACATGCCTGACGACATCCTGGCGGTGGCGAAGAAGAACGGCGTGACGCTGGTAGGGACCGAGTTCCTGGTGTTGGGCGACGGCTCTTCGGCGTTCCGCACTCAGGTTGTCGATCGGTTGCGCCGCGCGTACAAGATCGGCGTCACGCTGGTGTACGGGACTGACGCCATCGAGGCCGTGGCCGGCAAGACGAGGGGCGAAGTGGCGATCGACGGCATCGACCCGTGGGTTGAGGCCGGTGTGCCGGCGCCGGCCATTCTGAAGGCGATGACGACCGAGGCGCACCGGTTGCTGGGGCTTGCCGGTCAGCGCGGCGCGATCAAGGCTGGCCTGGCGGCGGACCTGATTGCCACGCCCGGCGATCCGCTCACGGACATCTCCACGCTCAAGAACGTCACGTTTGTCATGAAAAACGGGCAGGTCGTCCGGCACTCACGCTGAGGTGCGGCCTCAGCCGCCGTTCTGCTGCGCCTGCGCCGCCGCCACACCCTTGTCTTCATCAACAGGCAGGAGGAGCAGGCCCCCGACGACAAAGAAGGCGATGACGCTGGCCATGCCAGCACGGTGCGAAAACGCACTCGTCAACTCTCCCAGCACGAACGGCCCGACGAACGCCGTGGCCTTGCCAGAGAACGCGAAGAAGCCAAAGAACTCCGACTGGTGTTTGTCCGGCACAAACCGGCCCATGAGTGAACGAGACGCCGACTGATTCGGGCCGACGAAGATGCCGACCAGAATGCCCGCGGCCCAGAACCATGCCCGCGTCGGCGCCCAGACCGCCATGCCCGTTGCCACGGCCATGCCGACGATGGTGATCAGGATGGTCTTTTTGCCTCCGAGGCGATCGTCGACAAAGCCGAACAGGAACGCGCCGGCTCCGGAGGTGACATTGAGCACCACGCCGAACACGATGACCTCGCTCAGCGTCATGCCGAACACGTTTCCCGCATAGACGCCGCCGAAGGCGAACAAGGTCACAAGGCCGTCATTGAAGATCAATCGGGCCAGCAGGAACTTGACAATCTCGCGGTAGCGGCCAATTTGCCGGGCCGTCCGCCCCAGTTCCCGAAACGCTTCCGCCATGCTGACTCCGGCGGATGAGATACGCCGCTCAGGTACGAACAAGAAGAGCGGCAACGAAAACAGCACGAACCAGGCCACCACCAGCAGGTTGGTCGCCCGCACGTTCCAGCCCGCGTCTGTCGTCATACCGAACCACGGCACCTCTGTTTGCACGAAGCCGATCAGGGCCACCCACATGCACAGCGTGCCGCCGACGTATCCAAGACCCCAGCCGTAGCCAGAAATGCGTCCGATGCGCTCAGGTGACGCGATCGAAGGCAGGAACGCGTTGTAGAAGACGTTCCCAATCTCGTACGCGACATTGGCGATGACGAAGATCACCAGTGCGATGAGCGGACCATTGGCCATGTCTGGTCCGATGAACGCCAGGGCCGTGGTGGCGCCGACGCACATCAGCATCGCGACCGCCATGAACCGCTTTCGCGATCCTCCGCGGTCGGCCGCCGCGCCCAACAGCGGCGACGCCAGCGCGATCAGGATCGAGCTGATCATGACGCCGCGAGACCACCACAACGTGCCGGTTTCCCCATCGGGTGCCAGGACCAGCGTGAAGTAGTAGGAGTAGATGAACGTCACGACCAGAGTCGTGAATGCGGAGTTGGCCCAGTCATATGCCGCCCACGACCAGATGACCTTGGGGTCATCCCGGACTGGCGTCGCGTTCACCTCGGCTGAAGTCATGTTCCGACCTTTCGTGCGGCGATTCTATCCCGCGCTGAGCATGGGTGCGTGGCGGCGACGCCAGCAGTTGTCGTGTGGACTACGGAGTGTGAGGTCCGAAAGGAAGGCTTGAAGCGCCCCTCGATCTGTGTTCGGATGTCAATGGCACATGAACCCATCAGAGATTGCAGATTCGCGAAAGGCTCGAATTCGCGAGGCTTCGTCCTCGGTGTTCAACTACTGGTTTGGGTATGTCGCGAATATCTCACTGGTGATCTGGCTCTCGAGCCGGGCCTTCTCGAATGGGCAATCGCAGTTGAGCGCGGCCAGGTGGGCTGGCTACGCCCTGTCGGGTCTGTTCCTCTGGACCCTGTCTGAATACGTGCTGCACCGGTATCTCTACCACGTGCTGGAGTCGCCGCTCAAAGTTGGCCACGACCTCCACCATGACGAGCCACGTTCGTTGCTGGGAGTGCCATGGTGGATCACGACGATGGTCCTCCTGGGGGTCTATTACGGTCTCGCCCGGTTTCTGGATCCCGCTGGCACCGGTGTCGTGATGGCGTTTGTCTGGCTCGGATACATCGGGTACTGCGCCATGCACCATAGTTTTCATCATGCCCACTGGAAGGCCCGGTGGTTCGTGAATGCTCGGAGACATCACATGATTCATCACGCACGGCATGATGTGAACTGGGGCGTGACCACCGGACTGTGGGATCGCGTCTTCGGCACAAAAACCTAGCCCTAAGCACCCAGCACCCAGCACTGAGCACCCAGC
>JAHEFO010000394.1 GCA_024640135.1 Acidobacteriota bacterium | reverse complement strand
GCTTGTAGGCATACGGTTTCAGGTACTATTTCACTCCCCTCACAGGGGTTCTTTTCACCTTTCCCTCACGGTACTGGTTCACTATCGGTCGCTGGAGAGTATTTAGCCTTGCGAGATGGTCCTCGCAGATTCCCACGGGATTTCTCGTGTCCCGTGGTACTCAGGAACCTGCCCAACGAGCCAGTATGTTTTCGCCTACCGGACTTTCACCGTCTATGGTCGATCGTTCCAGATCGTTCGACTAACATGCTGGTTTCTTACTCGTCGGCCTCACGGCCAGACAGGCCCTACAACCCCGAAGTGCACGCACTCCGGTTTGGGCTATTTCCGCGTTCGCTCGCCGCTACTTGCGGAATCACTGTTGTTTTCTATTCCTGGAGGTACTGAGATGGTTCACTTCCCTCCGTTGCCTTCGCCGACCTATGTATTCAGTCGGCGATACGGCGGCATAACCCGCCGTGGGTTTCCCCATTCGGACATCCCCGGATCACAGCTCATTTGCAACTCCCCGAGGCTTATCGCAGCTTATCGCGTCCTTCATCGTCTTCCAGCGCCAAGGCATTCACCGTACGCCCTTAGTAGCTTGAACATTGGAATTAAGACTAATCCTGAAGCCCATGCATATCGGGCAACCGGACCAGTCCTTCTTCCCACCCTCACACACTGCGTGTGTTCGTTAATTTGTGGATCAGAAAAAACTACCGTTTGCAGAATATTCAGTTGTCAAAGAACGTCCCAGGAACCAGCGTCCCCGAGAAACTTCCGGCCGGATCGCGCGTCGCGCGGGGTCCTGCCGTCAAAATCCAAAGCCTTCGCGGGCTTCGCGAGCGAAGGCTGGTGGAGAATACCGGGATCGAACCGGTGACCTCCTGGTTGCAAACCAGGCGCTCTCCCAGCTGAGCTAATTCCCCAAAAGGCTGGTGGGCCTGGGTAGATTTGAACTACCGACCCCACGCTTATCAAGCGTGTGCTCTAACCAGCTGAGCTACAGGCCCTCTCGAACTCTGTCGCCATCAGAACCCCACCGAAGCCCTGACTCCTAAGAACTAGCCCCCGACTCTCCGGCGCCCCCCGCCCATGGCGAGGCCACCGACCAGCTCGGTTCTCTCAAAACTAGACAGAACGTGTGCACACAACTTCGTTTTCGTACCAGATCGATCGTTGAGATTTGTCCGACGTCGCTCGCTTGCGCGAACTTGATCGAGACAGACTCTAGAAAGGAGGTGATCCAGCCACAGGTTCTCCTACAGCTACCTTGTTACGACTTCACCCCAATCACTAACCATACCTTAAGCGCCTACCTCCCTTGCGGGTTAGCGCAGCGATTTCTAGTACAGCCAGCTTTCGTGATGTGACGGGCGGTGTGTACAAGGCCCGGGAACGTATTCACCGCGGCATGCTGATCCGCGATTACTAGCGATTCCAACTTCATGCAGGCGAGTTGCAGCCTGCAATCCGAACTGAGACCGACTTTATGCGATTAGCTCACTCTCGCGAGTTGGCAACGCTTTGTATCGGCCATTGTAGCACGTGTGTAGCCCCAGACATAAAGGCCATGCTGACTTGACGTCATCCCCACCTTCCTCCGGTTTGTCACCGGCAGTCTCTCCAGAGTGCCCACCATAACGTGATGGCAACAGGAAACAAGGGTTGCGCTCGTTGCGGGACTTAACCCAACATCTCACGACACGAGCTGACGACAGCCATGCAGCACCTATACAGTTGCCCTTGCGGGAGTCGGCTTTCACCGATGGTCATCTGCATTTCGAGCCTGGGTAAGGTTCTTCGCGTTGCGTCGAATTAAACCACATGCTCCACCGCTTGTGCGGGCCCCCGTCAATTCCTTTGAGTTTCAGCCTTGCGACCGTACTCCCCAGGCGGAATGCTTATCGCGTTAACTTCGGCACAGCAGGGATCGATACCCGCTACACCAAGCATTCATCGTTTAGGGCCAGGACTACCGGGGTATCTAATCCCGTTTGCTCCCCTGGCTTTCGTTCCTCAGTGTCAGTTACAGTCCAGAATGCCGCCTTCGCCACCGGTGTTCCTCCAGATATCTACGCATTTCACCGCTACACCTGGAATTCCGCATTCCTCTCCTGCACTCAAGCCAACCAGTTTCAGAAGCAGTTCCCCAGTTAAGCTGAGGGATTTCACGTCTGACTTAGTTGGCCACCTACGAACCCTTTACGCCCAGTAATTCCGAACAACGCTTGCCCCCCCTGTATTACCGCGGCTGCTGGCACAGAGTTAGCCGGGGCTTCTTCTCTCGATACTGTCAGTCCGCCGACGTATTAAATCGGCGGGTATTCATCTCGGTCGAAAGGAGTTTACGAACCGAAATTCTTCATCCTCCACGCGGCGTTGCGTCGTCAGGCTTTCGCCCATTGCGAACAATTCCCCACTGCTGCCTCCCGTAGGAGTCTGGACCGTGTCTCAGTTCCAGTGTGTCCGTCCGCCCTCTCAGGCCGGATACCGATCGGAGCCTTGGTGAGCCGTTACCTCACCAACTAACTAATCGGACGCGAGCCCCTCTTCAAGCGCCAGGTCTTGCGATCCCCAGCTTTGATCTCCACCTCTTCAAAGGCAGGATGTCATGCGGTATTAGCGTTCCTTTCGAAACGTTATCCCCCGCTCGAAGGCAGGTCACCCACGTGTTACTCACCCGTTTGCCACTCTACTTATGGATTGCTCCACTTTCGCGTTCGACTTGCATGTGTTAGGCACGCCGCCAGCGTTGATTCTGAGCCAGGATCAAACTCTCAAGTTAAATTCGCTGTCTCCACCTGTCACCTTGCGGCAACAGACGAGTGCAACTGTTTAACCCGAGACAGCCTGTTTAAATTGGCTCTCGGATTGCGTTACGTCTAAGTCGGTAGTTCGCCCTCGGCACGACCTTGCGGCCGGCTCTGGCGCTACCCGCTGATACTTTGACGGGTTGTGTACTTGCACGTTCTATCTAGTTTTCAAAGAACCGAACTTACTTGCCGCTCCCCCTTGCGCGTTCGTTTGCGTTCAGGGGAACCTTCCTACTTTATGTTCGACGACCACCGCTGTCAATCGAAATGTTCGACTAACGTGAACATTTCTGTCTCTCACCCGGTGATGTGGGTTCCAGAGGCGTTCCCACAAAACCAACAGCGTCGCTCCGCCCACTCGCACTTGCCTGAAACGCTCATCGAGCGGCCCCCGGACCGGTGGGCGCGGCACCCTCTCAGGCCGCCGGTCATGCCCGGGACTCACGAGTGTCGCGTACCCCGAGGGCCCTGTCAACACGCCTTTGTCACAAGCCGGAATACCGGCCTATTTCAGGGGACGGAGAATGATTCGCACGGCTCTTCGGCCGACGGCCAGCACGAACTCGGGACAACTCAAATCCACGCGCGCGGTAACAACCGTGACCTTCTCCTGGTCCAGTTTCACGCCACCCTGCTGAATCTTCTGAGCTGCGTTGGTGCCAGACGACGCGAGCCCGGCAGTCACCATCACCCGCGCGAGGGCCACAGACTCGCCGACGGGCACCAGCACCTCGAACCGCGGCAGAGATTCCACGTCCACTTCCCCGCGAGTGAAGCGGGCTTCAAAAGCCGCCTGGGCCTCGGCTGCGAGTTCCGCGCCGTGAAAGTCACTGACAATCTGGTGTGCCAGCGCCTGCTTCGCGGCCTTCGGGTGCGCCGACCCGTCCGACACACGCCGGCGAAGGGTGTCCACCGTGGCCTCCGACTCATCGGTCAGCAACAGATAGTACCGCCACATCAACTCGTCGCTGATCGACATCACCTTGCCGAACATCTCGCCGGCCGGCTCCGTCACGCCGATGTAGTTGCCCAGGCTCTTCGACATCTTCTCGACACCGTCCAGCCCTTCCAGCAACGGCGTGGTCATCACCACCTGCGCTTCAAGACCGTACCCGGGCATGATGTCGCGACCCACATTCAGGTTGAACAGCTGATCGGTGCCGCCCAGTTCAACGTCGGCCTCGAGGAACACCGAGTCATACGCCTGCGCCAGTGGATAGAGGAATTCGTGCACGGCGATGGGCTTACCGGCGTCGAAGCGCTGCCGGAAGTCACGGCGTTCCAGCATCTGCGCCACGTTGTAGCGCGCGGCCAGCCGAACCATGCCGTCGGCACCCAGCGCGCCCAACCATCGCGAGTTGAAGTCCACTATTGTCTTGTCACGATCGAGCACCTTGAAGACCTGTGCCTTGTACGTTTCCGCATTGGCGGCAATGTCGTCGGGCGTCAAGGGCGGCCGCGTCTTCGAGCGTCCTGTGGGATCACCAATCAGGCCGGTGAAGTCCCCGATCACGAACACCACCCGATGACCGAGATCCTGAAAGTGCTTCATCTTGCGAAGCAGCACGGTGTGTCCCAGGTGCAAGTCCGGCGCCGTCGGATCAAAGCCGACCTTGACGACAAGGGGCGCACCGCGCTCGAGCTTGGTCTTGAGCTCACTCAGACGCACGACGTCCACGCATCCCTTGGTCAGGTAGGCCAACTGTTCATCGATGGTCATTGAATTGGTCACGTCTCCGCTCACGAAGCCCTCACGACACGCCGTCCGGTGACGCGCCAGTCTCCGGCGATAACCCTCTGAATCGCCTCCGGATACACCCGGTGTTCTTCTACCAGAATCCGCGCCGACAGTGTTTCACACGTGTCATCGTCCCGCACCGGCACGGACGCCTGCTGGACAATGGGACCGGCATCCAGTTCCGGCGTCACGAAATGCACGGTCACGCCAGAGACCTTCACGCCGTGCTCCAGGGCCTGCGCCTGGGCGCCAGCACCGGGAAACGACGGCAACAACGACGGATGCACGTTGAGAACTGCCAGCGGGAACGCCTCGCAGAACCTCGGGCCCAGCAGCCGCATGAACCCGGCGAGGCAGACCAAACGGACGCCGCGAGCCTTCAATGCGTCGACCAGCGTCCGATCGTAGTCATCTCGTGTGGGGGCCTCCTGGTGTGGGAGGACCAGCGTCTCGATGCCCTCCTGGCGCGCCCATTCCAGTCCCGCCGCGTCTGCCCGATTCGAGACGACGACACGCACCACTCCACGCACCCGCCCCTCGGCCACCGCTTCGCCGATCGCCCTCATATTGCTCCCTCGCCCGGAAATCAGAATTGCGAGGGGGACGGGTGTCTTTTCCACAGATATCGTCATTTCGGGGACAGGCCTCCTGCCCGTCGGGTACCGGCATCTCCCTTGCTATTGAGGGAGGCTTTCCAATGCCACGACGCGCTCGTTCAACTCACCACACCAACTACTTCCACGTCATCAACAGAAGCGCCAGACGCCTGGTGCTCTTCACTCACCCGACCGATTATCGCGCTTTTCTCTCGATCCTGGGTCAGGCACTGGAACAACATCCGGTCCGCCTGATCGCGTACTCGATCATGCCCAATCACTGGCATCTGGTGGTGGGTCCAACTGACACGGCCGCGCTGTCGCGCTGCCTGCACTGGGTCACATCTACCCACGCCGTTCGACTGCGCCATCACCGGCGTTCGGTCGGCGACGGCCCCGTCTACCAGGGCCGCTTCACGTCGCTGGAAATCCCTGCCGTAGGCGATCTGGTGCGAGTGTGCCGGTATGTCGAACGAAACGCCGTGCAGGCTCAACTCGCCCGTCGTGCCCAGGACTGGCCATGGGCCAGTCTGTCGGAGCGCATTCAGCCGACGCTCAACCTGCCGCTCGTCAACACACCATTCTTGTCGTCCCGAGCCTGGGTGGATTACGTCAACACGAGACGACCATCAGATGATGCAGCGCCGAATCTGCTGGCGACAGTGGCACCGCTAGACGACTTCGCCGAGTCGCCAAGCCGCCTCGCCTGACGCGTGCAGCGTTGACAGCACGGTTGATTCCTGCTCGGGCGCACAGACGATGACCAGGCCGACGCCCATATTGAAGGCTCGGAACATCTCGTCATCTGACACGCCACCACCGCGTTGCAGCCAGCGAAACAGGGGAGGCACGGTCCAACTTGTGCGGTCCACCCTGGGCGAGCAACCATCGGGAATGGTCCTGGGCAGGTTCTCCGTGAGCCCACCGCCGGTGATATGCGCCATCCCTTTGACACATCCGAGCGTGAGCAGCGGACTGACCGCGGACAAGTACGACCGGTGCGGCTGCAGGAGCGCCTCGCCCACGGTGCCGCCCAACTCGGCGACCTGATCGTCAACAGTGAGCCGCATTTCGTCAAACACGATGCGGCGGGCCAGCGAGTATCCGTTGGTGTGGAGGCCCGACGATGGCAAGCCGACCAGGACATCGCCGGCTTTGATGTCACCGCCGTCAATCACCTTCGATCGCGAGACGACTCCGACGATGAACCCGGCAACGTCGTATTCATCGTCAGTGTAGAAACCCGGCATTTCTGCCGTCTCGCCGCCAAGCAACGCGCACCCGTTTGCCACGCAGGCCTGAGCCACCCCGGCGACAATCTGCTCTGCCACATCCGGCGCCAGACGACCCGTCGCCAGGTAGTCGAGGAAGAAGAGCGGTCGCGCCCCCTGCACCAGAATGTCGTTGACGCAGTGGTTCACCAGGTCCCCGCCGATGGTGTGATGCACACCGGTGAGGAATGCCACTTTCAACTTGGTTCCCACGCCATCCGCTGAAGCGACCAACACCGGATCGGGCACTGTCGAATCCAGCGCGAACAGGCCACCGAAGGAACCGACGCCTGACAGGACTCCGGGTGTGTAGGTCCGCCTGGCCATCTGCTTGATCCGGCGGACCACCTCATTGCCCGCATCGATATCCACGCCGGACTGTCGATAGTCCACCACGTCAGAACTCCAGTTTGTCGATCAGGGCTTGCGCCACGCGCCGTCGGGCTGAATCTTCAGGCGCGGCCCAGTACGCCCGCCGAATCGCGACGAAGAAACGCTCCTCGTCGAAATCCTCGGACAACATATCGAATGCGTCGAGCAGCAGGTCTCCTGCCTGGTCGAGTGTCTTGTGCGTCTCCAGAACATCAAGGAGCAGGTCCGGATTGCGCAGGGCGACCCGGCCGACTGCGAGCGCGATCGCCGCCCGAACCGGGTCCTTGGACGGCTCGCCGACCTCGAGCAGTATCGTCAATGGCTGACGGTCACCGCGACTGGCCAGCGCACTCAGGGCGAACGCTGCGCTTCGAAGCAGCGTCTGGTACTGCTGGTCACTTGCCGCGAAGACCAGAGTCTTTGACAGGTAGTCGACATGCGCCTGGCAATCCTTCGTAATCAGACACGACGCGGCCGCCAGCGAGGGCTGCAGTTCCGGGCCGCCGGACTTTTGCAGTCCCGCCAGCACCGGAAGAGACGCCCGATCGCCGATCTTTCCCAGTGCCAGAACGGCATCGTCCTGCAGCGGCCCGTCGAGGGTCGCAACGTCGGCAATCGCCGCGCGCGCCCAGGACGCCTGATAGTCGCCCAGTGCCTCAATAACGGAGCCTCGAAAGTGGTCTTCTCCGCGGAGAATCAGAGGAGCCAACGCCCGCCGCGCATCGGGCTCGACGTGCGAGGCCGCCAACGCGCGCGTGAGGGCCGGCCGCACGTACTCGGACTGCTCGCGGTCGAGGGCCGCGATCAGCACGGAAACCACCTGTGGATTGGGATGATGCTCGAACCATCCGTACGTCACCGCACGGACCCGATCATTCGGATCCTCGATCAACATCCGCATCGTGCTGCCCGCTGACGCATCGCCGTATCCAGCCAGCAGCACCAGGGCGCGATATCGGACGTAACCATCCTTATGGTCGCGCGCCGCCGCGGCGAGGGCGGGGACCGCCTCAGCCGCCGGAGTCCTGCGTACAATTCGCGCCGCCTCGGTTCGAGTGGCGAAGTCGAACGAAACAAGTTGGTCGATAGCCGTCGCCAGTTGCGGTGGTGTCTGCTGTTCCATGGCCGCGATGCCGGAGATGCCGGCCACCACCAGGACTCCCGCCACCACGCGCCCAATCATTGAACGACCTTCAGCGCCAGTTGCAGATAGGCGGCTTCGTTCCGTGGAAATGCCACCGGGTACTCTCCGGTGTAGCACGAGGAACAGTAGGAGGAACGATCCGGTCCGACTGCCGTCAGCAACCCCTCCAGCGAGAGATATCCGAGGCTGTCGGCGTCAATGTACTTCCGCACTTCCTCCAGCGAATGCGTTGCAGCAATCAACTCAGAGCGCTGCGGGGTGTCCACACCATAAAAGCAGGGCGAAATCGTCGGCGGACAACTGATGCGCAAATGGACTTCCGTGGCGCCGGCCGCGCGCACCATCCTGACGATCTTCCGGCTGGTCGTGCCGCGGACCAGTGAATCATCGACGAGCACGACCCGTCGCCCGGCGAGGATGCTCTTGACCGGATTGAGTTTTACGCGCACGCCGAAATGACGGATCGCCTGCTGTGGCTCGATGAACGTGCGTCCCACGTAGTGATTCCGGATCAACCCCATCTGCAGGCTCACGCCAGACGCCTCGGCATAGCCGGTCGCCGCACAGACACCGGAGTCCGGAACTGGCACGACGACGTCGGCATTCGTGGGTTGCTCAAGAGCGAGCTGCCGGCCAAACGCCGTTCTGACCTCGTTCACGCTCTGACCGAACACATAGGAATCCGGCCTGGCGAAGTACACGTGCTCAAAGACGCAGTGGGCGCGCCGGGCCTTCGCGAACGGCTTGATGGACCGGATCCCATCCTTGCTGATGATGAGCACTTCGCCGGGCTCCACGTCGCGGACCCAGGTGGCGTCGATGAGATCGAGGGCGCACGTCTCGGAGCACGCGATGTACGAATCGCCCAGCCGGCCGAGCGTCAACGGACGAAACCCGTGCGGATCACGAGCGACTATCAAGCGATCCTTGGCGAGCCACACCAGCGAGAATGCGCCCTGCACTTGCGAGATCGCCTCGACAAGGGCATCGTCTGGCGACGCGGCTCGAGAACGCGCATACAAATGGAGCAACACCTCCGTGTCGCTCGTGGTCTGGAAGATCGAGCCCTGCTGAACCAGTGCGGTCCGCAACTCCTCAGCATTCACAAGGTTGCCGTTGTGACCCACGGCCACTTCGCCATGCGCGCAGTCAATCTGGATGGGCTGCGCGTTGTTCAGTCCGCTCTCGCCTGCCGTTGAGTACCGAACATGACCGATCGCGCTGGTGCCCACCAGATGCTTGAGCGTGTCTTCATTGAACGCGTCCGCGACCTGGCCCATGGCCTTGTGCTGTCTCAGGCGATGCCCATCGGAAGTACTGATCCCGACACTTTCCTGGCCGCGGTGCTGGAGCGCGTACAACCCCAGGTAGGCGAGGTTGGCCGCCTCCGGATGTCCGAAGATGCCAAAGATGCCGCACTCTTCACGGAACTTGTCGGTCATTGATTCCCCTCGGGGATCCCTGCTGGCTCCCCGGCGCCGTCCCGGTCCGGCTTGCGCTCAACCCACTGCGAGAAACCGGTCGCCCATCGATCCTCCGCTTCGGAGAGCCGGCACTCCACCGAGGCCCTGCCGTCGATAGCAATCCGAATGTGTGCGCCGCCCGTTCGCCCGATCCGCGCGGCGGTCACGCCCGCTGCGCGCGCCCGCTCGAGAAACGCATCGGTGGCATCTGGATTCACCGAAAGGATGACACGCGTGGCAGATTCTCCAAAAAGCGTGGCGTTGTCGCGGTCGCCGCCGCCCGCGCCAGTGGCCGAAGGAATCCCCACATCGGCTCCGACTCCGGCGCTGTCACAGCAGCACTCCGCCAGTGCCACGGCAAAGCCGCCGTCCGAACAGTCATGCGCTGATCGAATGGCCTTGATGCCGGTCTCGGACACCAGGAACTTCTGCAACGCCCGCTCACGCTCCAAGTCCAACGCTGGCGGTCGGCCTGCGATGACACCGACGATGGTCTTCAGATACTCGGAACCGCCGAGTTCCCCGAAGTTTTCGCCCAGCACGACGATGTCGAGGCCGGCCTCAGGGAAGACCCGTGTCCGCACGCCAGCCGCGTCTTCCATCAGGCCCACCACACCGATTACCGGCGTTGGCAGAATCGGGCGCCCGTCGGTCTCGTTGTAGAGACTGACGTTGCCCCCGGTTATCGGCGTGCCGAGTGCTCGGCAGGCATCGCCGATACCAGCCACGGCCTCGGCGAACTGCCACATGATCTCGGGCCGCTCAGGGTTGCCAAAGTTCAGGCAATTGGTGGCGCCAATCGGCTCGGCCCCCGCACACGCCACGTTCCGTGCGGCCTCGGCGACGGCCAGACGCGCCCCCTGCCGCGGATCCAATTGGCAATAGCGTCCGTTTCCGTCCAGCGACATTGCCAGGGCGCGGTTCGTCCCCTTCACGCGGACCACGGCCGCGCCGAGGCCAGTCGGCACGATCGTATTGGTCCGAACCATGTGATCGAACTGACGGTATATCCAGCGCTTGCTGGCGATTCCGGGTGTGGACAACAGCCGCATCAGGGCGTCCGTGGCCGCCGGCACCGTCGCGGCATCAACCGCCGGCATGCGCTGCCGATCGGCAAGGTCCGCCGGGGGACTGAAGGGACGCCGGTAGACCGGTCCCTCGTCGGTGAGGGCCCGATTTGGGACCTCCGCCACCAGCGTGCCGTGATCCCGAATCCGCAACATGTTGTCGGCCGTGACCTCGCCAATTCGCACGGCATGCAGATCCCATTTTTCAAAAATCTGCTCGACCTCTGCCTCACGCCCCTTCTTGACGATCAGAAGCATGCGCTCCTGCGACTCGGACAGCATGATCTCGTACGGCGTCATCCCCGTCTCACGTTGCGGCACATATTGCACGTCGATTTCAACGCCCACACCGCCCCGCGATCCGGTCTCTGAGGTGGCGCACGTCAGACCCGCCGCGCCCATATCCTGCACGCCCACGCACGCGTCCGTCTGCATGACCTCGAGGCACGCCTCGAGCAGGAGTTTCTCCATGAACGGGTCGCCAACCTGAACGGCGGGCCGTTTTTCGGCCGACTTGTCGTCAAATTCTGCTGACGCCATGGTCGCGCCGTGGATGCCATCGCGGCCGGTTTTCGCGCCCACGTAGTACACGGGATTACCGACACCTGACGCCTCGCCCTTGATGATGGCGTCGTGCCTGGCCAGGCCCAGACAGAACACGTTCACCAGCGGGTTCCCGCCGTACGACTCGTCAAACATGACTTCCCCGCCGATGGTGGGAATGCCGATGCTGTTGCCGTATCCGCCGATGCCGGAGACCACACCCGCGACAATGCGCTGAGTCGCCCGATCCTCGACGGGCCCGAACCTGAGCGAATCCAGGAGCGCAATGGGCCTGGCGCCCATCGTGAAAATGTCTCGAATGATGCCGCCCACGCCGGTCGCGGCACCCTGGTACGGTTCGATGAACGACGGGTGGTTGTGCGACTCGATCTTGAACACGGCGGCCAGTCCATCGCCGATGTCCACGGCGCCAGCATTTTCGCCCGGGCCCTGCACGACACGGGCCCCTTCGGTCGGCAGCGTCTTCAGGTGGACACGCGAACTCTTGTAGCTGCAGTGCTCCGACCACATGACCGAAAACAGGCCAAGTTCCAACAGGTTGGGATCTCGCCCGACCAACTCGACAATACGCGCGTATTCGTCCGGCGTGACGCCATGCCGCTGCAGCGTTGCGGAATCAAAAGCCATTCTGAATCACCGATTCAAAGACAACCCGGCCGTCCGTGCTGCCGGTTACCAACTCGACGGCGCGCTCCGGATGCGGCATCAACCCCACGACATTTCGTCCTTCGTTGCAGATCCCGGCGATGTTGTTGATCGATCCGTTCGGGTTCGCCAAGTCGGTCACTTCACCGTCTGCAGTGACATACCTGAAGATGACCCGTCGCTGCGCTTCAAGGTCGGCCACCACCTCCGGCGCCGCGAAGTAGTTGCCCTCACCGTGGGCAATGGGCACCTTGAGCACCTGACCTCCCGTGGCGCGGCGGGTAAATGGCGTATCCGTCTGTTCGACCCGGATCGCCACATACTCACAGTGAAACTGGATGTCCCGATTCCGCAGCATCGCACCGGGCAGGAGCCCGCACTCCATGAGGATCTGAAAACCGTTACAGATTCCGATCACCGGCTTGCCGGCCTCGGCGAACTCTCGAACGGCATTCATGATGGGCGAGAACCGCGCGATGGCGCCGGTGCGCAGGTAATCGCCGTGAGAGAAGCCACCTGGCAGGACGACCACGTCGGCACGGCCCAGCGAGGTTTCCTTGTGCCAGACGAACTCGGCATCCTGACCACACACATGTTTCACGGCATGGTACGCGTCGTGGTCGCAGTTCGATCCGGGAAACACGACGATGGCGAATCTCACGAATGACCCGCCTTTGACTCAGGGTCGACATCGACTAGCTGGAGGCGGAAGCTCTCGATGACCGGGTTTGCCAGGACGGTGCGTGAGACCTCGGTCGCAAGCGCCTCGGCTTCGGACGCGGACTCCGTGTCCAGGTCCAACTCGAAGTATTTGCCCTGGCGGACATCACCCACCTTCGAATGGCCCAGGGAATGCAGCGCCTCAACGATCGTGCGTCCCTGGGGATCAAACACCGATGGTTTCAGCGTGACGAATACACGCGCTTTCATACGTTCTCCTTAGGGCGACCGGCGCCAAACACTCTGTCGAAAATCGTCTCAACGTTCCGCAGTTGCGCGTCCATATCGAACGCGGCCTCCACCACATCAGCCGACAGGACGCCGGCGATGTCGGCATCCGCCAGCAACAGCGCCTTGAAGTCCGCCCCTTCATTGAAGGACCGCATGGCGTTGCGCTGCACCCACAGGTACGCCTGCTCCCGCTGAATCCCGCGGCGGGCCAGTTCGAGCAGGACGCTGCCTGAAAACACGACACCACGCGACCGCTGGAGGTTTTCAAGCATCCTCGCCGGGTAGACCACCATGCCCGACACGATCCTCGTGAACCGGCGCAGCATGTGGTCCAGCGCGATGAAGCTGTCCGGCAGAATCACGCGCTCCACCGAGGAGTGCGAAATGTCGCGCTCGTGCCACAGGGCCACGTTTTCCAGCGCGGCGACCGCATTGGCGCGAATCAGACGCGCCAGGCCGGTAATCTGCTCGCACCCGATAGGATTGCGCTTGTGCGGCATTGCCGACGACCCCTTCTGGCCCTTGGCAAACGGCTCCTCCACTTCGCCGATTTCCGTCTTTTGCAGCCCGCGAATCTCCAGGGCAAATTTTTCGAGCGACGCGGCCAGAATCGCCAGCGTGGTCATGAGTTCGGCATGGCGATCGCGCTGGACCACCTGCGACGACACCGGATCCGGAGTGAGTCCCAGCCGCGCACACACTGCGGCCTCCACGTCCGGATCCAAATGCGCAAACACCCCAACGGCGCCTGAGAGCTTTCCAACGGAGACGGCCTGCCGCGCACGCACCAGCCGTTCACGGCTGCGCATCACTTCCGCGTACCACAGCGCCAACTTGACGCCGAAGGTCATCAACTCCGCATGGACGCCATGGGTCCGGCCGATCATCGGTGTCCGCTGGTGCTCGATGGCCCGAAGCCGAATGGCCTCCGCCAGCGCGTCAACGCGGGCGAGCAGCAGGTCGCAGGACTGCCGCATCTGCAGCGCCAGCGCGGTGTCGAGCACATCGGAGGACGTCAGTCCGAAATGCAGCCATCGCGCGGACGGCCCCACTCGCTCGGCCACCGCCGTCGTGAAGGCGATGACATCGTGCTGCGTGACCTGCTCGATCTCGTCGATCCGCGCGACGTCAAATGCCGCCCGCTCACGCAGCGCGCGAGCATCGTCAATCGGCACGACACCGGCCGCGGCCAGTGCGTCGGTCGCGGCCAGTTCCACCTCGAGCCAGGCGTCGTACCGCCGCTGCTCACTCCAAACGCCGCCCATCTCGGGGTGGGTATACCGGGCAATCATGCGTGTGATGCTCCTTGGCGCAACCGCAGTCGATCGGGTGACAGCTGGCCGCCCCGACGGGGCCCCACCACGCTCGCCACGATGCCGCTGTCACGAAACAGGTCCTGCGCGACCCGCAGGACATCCGAGGCGCTCACCGCCTCAATGGAAGCCAGAATTTCGTCGAATGAGATGTGACGGCCAAAGACCATCTCCTGGCGAGCCAGATGCGACATGCGGCTCGAGGTGCTCTCGAGACTCAACATCACGCTGCCCTTGAGGTGGTCCTTGGCGCGCCGGAGTTCATCCTCAGGCACCGCCACGCTTCGCAGCGCCTGCAACTCGTCGAGCGTCAGTGAGACGACCTCATCAACCTTGTCGGCGGCGCAACCCGCATAGACCGTGATCATCCCCGCATCGCTGTAGGCTGAGAGGCTGCTGGAGACGGAGTACGCCAGCCCACGCTCCTCCCGGATGTGCTGAAACAACCGGGAACTGATCGACCCGCCGAGCACGGTGTTGAGGACGAACACGGCGTGCCGATCCTCGTGCCGCTCGCCATACGCCGTCGTGCCGAGGCACACGTGACTCTGTTCGATGTCCTTCATGCGCTGTTCGATGCCCGGCGAGACCAGGGGCGGCGTCACCACGTCCTCCGCCGCGACAGACGACAACGGCTCAAACGCGCGAGCCACGTCATCGCGGAGACGCTCATGATCCAGGTGGCCGGCGGCGGCAACCACCAGATGCGGCGCCACATACGTCCGGCCGAAGAACTCACGCAACCGATCGGAAGAAAACGACGACACGGTCTCGGTCGTGCCGAGGATCGGACGGCCGAGCGGATGCCTCGACCAGAACTTCTGCACGAACATCTCGTGCACAAGATCGTCAGGCGCATCCTCCACCATCTTGATCTCTTCGAGCACAACACCCTGTTCGCGCACGACCTCGTCGGCCGCCAGCGCCGGGTTCAGCAACATGTCACTGAGCAGGTCGAGCGCGATTGGAAGGTGCTCGTCGAGAACCTTGATGTAGTAGCCGGCGTATTCTTTCGAGGTAAACGCATCGACCTGGCCGCCGATTGAGTCAATAGCCTGGGCGAGATCGCGAGCGGATCGACGGTCCGTGCCCTTGAACAACATGTGCTCCACGAAGTGGGCGATGCCACTGTCGTGATCCGACTCGTGGCGTGAACCACGGGTCAGCCACACGCCGATGGCCACCGACCGGACGTGCGGCAACGTTTCGGTCACAAGCCGCAGGCCGGAGGGAAACGTCTCGGTCTTCACCATAGCGTGGAGCAAAAAGCGTGTAAGTTGTTTAATGACTGTAGTTTACGCGAGAAACTCAAGCACCGAAATGATACCATGGCCTTCACCGTGGAACAAGGCTCCGAGCTCCTTCACCCGCTGGATTTTTCCGGCCTCGAACGATCCGAACTGGAACATGCCGCGGTCACCCTGGGTCTGTCCGCTTTTCGAGGACGGCAAATCTTCCACTGGATTCATCAGCGCGGCGTCTCTGATTTCGCCGCGATGACCAGTCTCCCGACGGAACTGCGCGCCACGCTCGGCGCTCGCGGCACCATCACGGAGCCGACGCTGGACTCGAAGCAGGTTTCAACCGACGGCACCACCAAGTTCCTGCTGAAACTGGCTGACGGCCGGCGAATTGAGGCGGTCTACATCCCGGATACTCCCGCCCAGACCTTCTGTATCTCCACCCAGGTCGGATGTGCCATGGCATGCGGCTTCTGCCTGACCGGAAAGATGGGGCTGGTGCGGCATCTGACAGCCGGGGAAATCATCGGGCAGGTGCGGATGCTGGCGCGGGAAACGGGTCTCGTCGCCTCGGCGTTCAACCTTGTCTTCATGGGCATGGGTGAACCGCTGCACAACTATGAGGCCACCATGAAGGCGTTCCGGATTCTCACGGACAAGCAGGGACTGGCGGTGCCGCCGCGCCGCATCACCCTCTCGACCGTGGGCGTCCTGCCCGGCCTCGAGCGATTGGCCGAAGAACCACTCATGCCGAATCTGGCGATCTCGCTGCACGCCACGACAGACGAGCAGCGCGACACGCTCGCCCCAATCAATCGCAAGTACAAATTGAAGGACTTGATGGACGCCTGCCGGGCGTTTCCGTTGCCGCGCCGCGGCCGCATCACGTTTGAGTATGTGCTCCTCGACCAGGTCAACGACACGCCGGATGACGCGCGGCGGCTCGTGCGGCTGCTCGAGGGCATTCAGGCCAAGGTCAACCTGCTGCCGCTCAACGAGGCTGACCGCATCCCCTTTGCCCGGCCGTCGGACGAACGCGTGAACGCGTTTGCAGCGATTCTGGCCGAACGCGGGGTCACGGTATCTGTGCGCAAAAGCCGTGGACGCGACATTCGGGCCGCCTGTGGCCAGCTCCTGGTGGAGACAGCGGCGAACTAGCGGTCGAGTTTGCGGCTCGCCAGCCGGGCCGCGGCCGCTTCGACTTTCGCCTCAAGAGACGCCTTGTAGTCGACCAGGCGCCGAGCCACTTGCGGGTCTGCCAGCGCGATCATCTGCGCCGCCAGAACCCCGGCATTCGTCGCGCCCGGCTTGCCGATGGCCACCGTGGCAACCGGCACGCCCGGCGGCATCTGCACGGTCGACAACAACGCGTCCACCCCTTTGAGAGCCGTAGCGTCGATCGGCACGCCGACGACCGGCCGCGATGTGTGCGCAGCGACCACGCCCGCCAGATGCGCCGCGGCCCCGGCGCCGACGATGAAGACCTTGACGCCACGATCATGCGCATCGCCGATGAGTCGCAGGACGCGAGCCGGCGATCGATGTGCCGAGGCCACCGTCATTTCCCATGTCAGACCGAACTCATTCAAAGCGGCACCCGCTGCGGACATCACGTCCGCGTCGGAGTCAGAACCCATCAAAATCAGAACATCCATAGCTGAATCGGCAATCTGGAATCGGTAATCGGTAATCGCTTATCGAAAGACCTGCAATCGATAATCGGGGAATCTATCGGCAATCGAGCAATCGAGCAATCGCGCTATCGGGGAATCGGGTAATCGGGTAATCGGGCTCGACTCCCAGACGGATAATCGATTACCGACTCCAGATTATCGACAAACTGCCGCACCGATATCGCGGCGAAACTGCATTCCGTCAAAGTGTATCGCGGAAACGGCCGCGTAGGCGCGCGTCATGGCCTCGGCATGCGTGGCCCCCCGGCCGACCACTGTCATCACCCGGCCGCCGGCCGTCACGGTGTCGCCTTCACGCGTGGCGGTGCCTGCATGGAAGACCGTGGCGTCGTCTGCGGACACGTCTCCGAGGCCATGGATCACTGCACCGGTTGAAGGCGCGCCGGGATACCCTGCCGACGCCAGGACCACGCCCACCGCGGCGCCGCCGGATGCGCGCAGGGACCCGGCCCCCAAGTGCCCCTCAGCCGCATCGAGCAACGTCGCGGCGAACCGGCCCTCGATAAGAGGCAGCAGGACCTGGGCCTCCGGATCGCCAAATCGCACATTGAACTCGATGACCTTCGGCCCCTCAGGCGTCAACATGAGACCGACATACAGGAATCCGCGATATCCCCCGTCGACCTGCAGCCCTTCAATCACCGGCCCCACGATCGTGCGCATGACACGCTCTTCCAGGACTGGCGTCATCAGAGGACTGGGTGCGAACGCCCCCATGCCGCCGGTGTTTGGACCAAGGTCGCCATCAAAGATGCGTTTGTGATCCTGAGCGCTGCCCAACGCAATGGCCCGCTGCCCGTCGGCGAGCGCAAAGAACGACACCTCGGGTCCAGTCAGGCACTCTTCGATGACCACGGTGGCACCGGCCCCGCCGAACACGCGGTCAACCATTGACGCCTGGACGGCCGCCTCGGCCTCCGCCCGGTCAGCCGCGACCACCACACCCTTGCCGCCCGCAAGACCATCAGCCTTGACGACCACGGGGAAGCCAAACCGGTCACCGGCGACTGCGGACATGGCCTCGTCGGCACTGTTGCACACGACGTAGCGGGCGGTAGGGATACCGGCCCGGGCCATGAACTGTTTGGAGAAGGCCTTCGAGGTTTCGAGGGCGGCGGCGTGCTTGGGGGGGCCCACGATGGCCCGCCCGGCCGCACGAAAGCGGTCTGCCATGCCACGATCCAGCGCCGCCTCGGGACCGACGACGGTCAGCACCATGGCCTCCCGCTCGGCCAGGGCCAGCATGCCTTCCGTGTCGGTGGCCTCGACCGGCACGCATTCGGCCACGGCCGCAATCCCGGGATTGCCTGGAGCGCACAGCACCCTGGTCACGTCGGAGTCCTGTGCCAGCCTCCAGGCCAACGCATGCTCCCGGCCACCTCCACCCACGACGAGGACATTCATAATCAGGGATTCTATGCGTGGATGGGCTTCAATGGCCGGTAAAGGGGCCGGACTGGAGGCGTCCCGGCCCTCCGTGATACCCTCATGTGCTGTCCCTCGGGGCAGGAATTCACCAGGGAAGGGGGTGTTCATTCATGGCAGAAGTTCGAGTCCAGGAAGGCGAGTCCATTGAGAGCGCATTGCGCCGTTTCAAGCGCAAGGTCCAGCAGGAAGACATCATCAAGGACATCAAGAAACACTCCTTTTACTTGAAGCCGGGCGACAAGCGCCGGGTGAAGTCGGCGTTGGCGCGGAAGCGCTCGCGCAAGAAGATGCGCCGCGACGTCGAGTAACCAGCCTGGCGGCTGCAGTTCACTATCGAGGCCCCGGACCGGCTCAGGCCGGTCCGGGGTGCACCTTTCGCCCCGGCGAGCCGGACGGGCGGCGCCACCAAGAAAAAAGAGTGCGCGGCCCTTGTCAAATCGCGTGGTGACCCCCTAAACTTACCGGGAAGAGTGTGGTCTCCGGTGAAGACCCTTGGACCAGTGCGCGCCCTTGGCGCGCAGTTCCTACCGGAGACGTGTTCGGATGCGCCGCTTTGGAGCGGTGACAAGCAGGAGTTGGCATGCAGATCGACGAACGACAGGTAGGCGAGGTCATGATTCTCGACCTGAAGGGAAAAGTCACCCTCAACGAGGGCGACGAGGTTTTGAAGGACAAGATCAATTCGCTCCTCCAGCAGGACAAGAAGAAGATCTTGCTGAACCTGGCTGAGGTGCCCTACATCGACAGCGCAGGTCTCGGTGAAATCGTCCGAACGTATACGACGGTCAGCCGGCAGGGGGGCCAACTCAAACTGGTCAACCTGACCAAGCGCATCACCGATCTCTTGATGATCACGAAACTGCTGACGGTTTTTGAGACGTTCGACGTCGAGCAGGACGCGCTCAAGAGTTACACGTAGCGGGTCTTCCGAGCCGCCGGAACTTCAGAGCCGACTGACGGCCGTGCTTTCCGAGCACGGCCGTCGTTGTGCTGTATGGCGCGAAGTACCCTTCGTTCAAATCGCGGGACGGCAGCAGGAGTTGTCACGGATATCCAGGCCCGGACGCGGCCATGGGTCCTTGAGCTCCTGCTTTCGCTTCGTCCTGCCCAGTGGACGAAGAACGCCCTCCTCTTTGCCGGTCTGATCTTCGGGGGCAAACTGCTGCAGCCCGACGCCGTCATTACTGCGGCCGAAGCGTTCGCCGTATTCTGCGGCTTGTCGGGCGTCGTGTACA
This sequence comes from Acidobacteriota bacterium, assembly GCA_024640135.1. Classification (GTDB taxonomy): domain Bacteria; phylum Acidobacteriota; class Vicinamibacteria; order Vicinamibacterales; family SCN-69-37; genus SYFT01. Next base: position 21,419 of record JAHEFO010000394.1, on the reverse strand, counting down.
TCGTCAACGACCTCCGGGACATCGACACGGACCGGCGGCACCCGATCAAGTCCAGGCGGCCGATTGCGTCGGGCGCGGTCTCACGGGCTGCCGCCCAGGGCACCGCCGCAATCCTGGCGTTTGTGGCGCTCGGCGCCGCATTTGCCCTGCATACCGGGTTTGGCCTGATCGCAGCGACCTACCTCGGCCTCCTCGTCACCTACTCGCTCTTCCTGAAGCACATCGTGATTCTGGATGTGCTGACGATTGCCGCGGGTTTTGTCATGCGCGCCGCAGCGGGGGCGGTGGTCCTGGATGTCGAGATCAGCGACTGGTTGCTGGTCGTCACGTTGCTCGGGGCCCTGTTCCTGGCACTGGGCAAGCGTCGAGGCGAAATGGCGACCCTGGCCGGCGGCGGCACCGATCACCGTCCAATCCTGGCGCACTATTCGACTGACCTGTTGGACCAGATGATCACCATTGTCGCGGCGTCCACTCTGCTGGCATACGCGTTCTACACAATCAACCCGGAAACCGTCGCTCGCTTCAACACCGACCTTCTGGTGTTCACTCTGCCGTTTCCCCTGTACGGGCTATTCCGTTATCTCTATCTCATTCACCTGCGGGAAGGGGGGGCGAACCCCTCCGAAACGCTCTTGACGGATCGACCGATCCTGGCGTGCGTCGCTATCTGGGCCTGCGTCACGGCTGTCATCATTTACGGGCCGTGGCGCTGACGCCGGGTCCAAGGATCAGGATGTGTTCTTATGAGTGATTTTCAGGTCAAGTCTGACGCTGTGGATGTGGACGCCATCATGCGTCAAATCCGCGCGCGAATCCGCGAGAAGCGGGGTGCCGACTACACCGAGGCCGAAGTGCAGGACCTCGCGAAGGTCAAGCTCGAGCAGTTCCTCGACCCCAAGGGCGTCCGCTCCGATCTGGTGGCGCAGTTTCGCCGCCACCGGACCGTCAGCCCGGCGCCGCCCAACTATGAGTTCGAGGACGACACGATTTACGAAACCCACCGCGGCCTGCTCCGATCCATCCGCCGCCTCCTCAACCCGCTGCTGAAATTGTTCTTCAATCCGAACAAGATCTCCGCGGCGCTGCATGTCCAGGCGAAGGTCAATCAGGAGTTCCATCAGCGGTTTCGCCAGCGCGAAGACATGGACCCGCTCTACTACGAGCTCGTGCACAACCTCGCCCTTGAGGTCACGCGCCTCGGGATCGAAGTGCACAACATGAAGATGCGGGTTGAGTCGGTCTCGAGCCGGCTGGATTTTGATGAACGCCGCGGACGCGCCCTCGAAAACGTCGTGCAGTACAAGGCGGCACGCCCTGCCGGTGGCGATCGGACGCAGGCGCCCAGGTCCCAGGCGCCTCGTGCCCAGGCACCCCGTGCCCAGGCACCCGCCGCCGACTCAGCGACTCCGCTTCCCACGGTCTCCGAGACCGCACCACCTGTCACCCCCGAGGGCACCGCGACTGGAGCCGCTCCCGATGGGCAGCCTGGCGGCGGCCCCCCGGCCCCCGGTGTTCAGAACGGCCAGCCCGACGGGGAGGGCGAGCGGCGTCGACGGCGCCGCCGACGCCGGCGGCGGCCGGGTCAGACGATGGGCGATCAGGCCGGAGGCAGCAACGCTGACGCGACCGTGGCATCCAATGGACCGTCAGAACCGGCAGCCGAGGGCCGCCCCGACGCCCGACCGGCCGACGCCGCTGGCCCGTCGGCTGACCCCGGCAGCACCGACCAGTGAAGATCGCAATCGTCGTTCAGCGGTACGGCGCCGAGATCAACGGCGGGGCCGAACTGCACGCGCGCTACATTGCCGAGCGACTCTCACGGCACGCGTCGATCGAGGTGCTGACGACGTGCGCCAAGGACTACCTCACCTGGAAGAACGAGTGGCCCGCGGGCGAGGAGAAACTGAACGGAATCACAGTTCGACGATTTCCGGTGACTCGTCCCCGCAATATCGACGATTTTGGCCGCCGGTCGACACTCGTCTTCGATCGTACCCACTCGCTGTCTGATGAACTGGCGTGGCTCGACAGTGAGGGCCCACGCAGTCCCGCCTTGATTCGCCACATCAGTCGCGTCAGGGACAAGTTCGATTTCTTTCTCTTCTTCAGCGCACGGTACTACCACGCGTGCCACGGCTCACGCGCGGTCCCCGACAAGGCGATCCTTGTGCCGACGGCGGAGCGTGATCCGGCGATCGGTCTTCATCTGCTTGGCTCCGTTCTTCGAGGCGTGCGTGGCCTCATGTACAACTCGTTCGAGGAACGCGATCTGATTCATGGCGTGAGCGGAAACCAGTCGGTGCCTGGAGTCGTGGTCGGGGTCGGCTCGGCCATTCCCGAACGGACCCAACCGTGGCGGTTTCGCAAGAAGTTCAACGTGAAGCGCCCATTTGTCATCTACGTGGGCCGAATAGATGAGAACAAGGGCTGCCCGGCGTTGTTCGACCACTTCATCAACTACGCCGAGAGCCACCCGCGCGGTCTCGATCTCATCATGCTCGGCAAAGCGGTCATTCCGATACCAGAACACCGCCGCATCCGCGCCCTGGGATTTGTGTCGGATGCGGACAAGTTCGATGCCCTGGCCGCAGCCGACTTGCTGGTCATGCCGTCGAAGTTCGAGAGCCTCTCCATGGTGGCCCTTGAAGCCTGGGCACTTGGAAAACCGGTGCTCGTCAATGGTGCCTGTGACGTGCTGCTCGGGCAGACCCGCCGCGCCAACGGCGGCCTCTGGTATGAGTCATTCCAGGAATTCGCCGAAGCGATGTACTGTCTCGAAGCGACCGGTCCAGTCGGCACCATCCTGGGCCGCCAGGGTCGTGAATTCTTCAGGCGCCACTACGCCTGGCCAGTCATTGAACGAAAATACCTCGACATGTTCGACCGTCTGAAACGAGAGCCGTCTACCCGCCCGGTGGAGCCATGGCCCGGGTGGTGGGCCCGACGCCAGCGAACCTTGCCGCCGGCGCGGGAAGTTGTCGACCGTGTACCTGCGGGTCCCTCACCGCGATAACCATGACTCCGAAAGTCCACCAGATCCTCGCGACCCTTGGCTATGGCGATGCCATCGGCAACGAGGTCCTGGGCATTCACCGCGCCCTTCGCCGGGCTGGTTACACGTCCGAGATCATCGTCGAGACTGCGGATCCGCGATTGGAACACCTCACAGTGGACTACCGCGATATCGTCGGCGAGGTTGGCGAACACGACCTGTTGATTCACCATTTCTCGCTGGGGTCGCGCGCCTCGCGCACCGCGTTTGCGCTTCCGGCGCGGATGGCACTCGTCTATCACAACATCACGCCCCCGGAGTACTTCCTGGGCGTCCACGATCAACTGGTGCGCCAGTGCTACCACGGACGCCGTGAACTCACGGCGTACCGGACCCGCTGCGACCTGGCGCTCGGCGACTCCGAGTTCAACCGGCAGGAACTCGAATCCCTCGGATTCGATCCCACCGGCGTGCTCCACGTCGTCCCGGACTTCTCACACCTTGATGTCACACCCGATTCCCGCATCCTGGATGCGTATGACGATGAGTGGACGAATATTCTTTTTGTCGGACGCCTGATTCCGAACAAGAGGCCGGACGATATCATTCGGTTCTTTCACGCCTACAAGACGACGTGCAACCCGAAGTCTCGCCTGATTCTCGCGGGATCGTACGGCGGCTTCGACAGCTATCTGGCACAACTGCATGCGTTCATCGCAGCCCTGGGCGTCCGGGATGTCCACATCCTGGGCCAGGTCACCAACGAGGCATTGACGGCGCTCTACGACTCGGCAGATCTGTTCCTCTGCGCCAGCGAGCACGAGGGATTCTGCGTGCCCCTCATCGAGGCCTTCTACAAGCGCGTGCCTGTCCTCGCCTACGCCGCCACGGCCGTGCCGGCCACGATGGATGGCGGCGGAGTGCTGTACACCGAGAAACACGCCGGGCGCGTAGCCGCACTGATGCAGTCCCTGACCGGCAACGCCGCGCTGACCGATCGAGTGCTGCTGGCTCAGGATGCCGCGCTCGACCGACTGCGAGCGCGCAACTTCGACGCCACGCTGCTGCGATTCGTCGACCAGGCGCTCTCCTCACCTCGACGATCGGCGCCCGCCGTGGCGTATGACTTCTGGCGGCAGTTCACACTCGCCGAAGAACTGGAAGAGATTCGGCAGTTTCGTCCGGCGGCGTTCAAGGCGCTTCCGCCGGAAGACGATGCGGTCCCGACCGCCGACCTGGGGCACCGCGCATGATCATCAACCAGTGGATCCCGGCCGCCCATCGCGGCGACGCGGTGGGAGACAACGCACGCGTGATGCGGGATCTGTTGCGGTCCTGGGGCCACGAGTCCGAGATCTATGCCATCACGATCGACACCGACCTTGTATCGGAGATCAGGCCCTGGGATGACGCCGACGCGCGGCAGGGCGATGTCACGATTCTTCACTTCGCCATCCCCTCGCCGATGACACGCGTCTTCGGCACGCTGCCCGGCGTGCGCGTGCTGCAGTACCACAACATTACGCCCGCGCATTTCTTCGCGGCGTACGACCCGGGCATCTGCCGGATGGCCGCCGAAGGTCGACGCGAGTTGGCCACGCTGGCCGGGCGCACGGACCTGGCCCTGGGCGTGTCGGACTACAACAGGCAGGAACTACTGGCTCTGGGGTTCGAGCGCACGGGCGTGCTGCCGATTGTTGTCGATACCGCGCGACTCACCAGCGCCGACCCGGTGCCTGCGCTGGAGTCGCTGCTGCAGGACGGCCTGGCCAACATTCTGTTCGTCGGTCGCATCGCCCCAAACAAGAAGATCGAAGATCACATCCGGCTCGCCGAGCAATACAAGCGGTACGTGGACATCTACTACCGCTTCATTTTTGTCGGCAACTACAACGCCGTCCCCGGGTACTACGCCACGGTCAGGGCGCTGATCGCGGAGTACCAGATGCTGCCCGACAGATTCTGGTTCACCGGACCGGTGCCTGATCGGGAACTGGCCGCGTACTACCGGCATGCGCATGCGTACGTGTCTCTGAGCGAACACGAGGGATTCTGCGTGCCCCTGGTCGAGGCCATGGCCATGGACGTGCCGGTGTTGGCCTATTCGGCCGCGGCTGTGCCGGAAACCCTGGACGGCGCAGGTGTCGGATTCGCCCCAAAAGACCTCGAATTGGCCGCCGAGTGGCTCGGCGCCCTCGTGTACGACGAACCGCTGCGTCAGCAGGTGATTGCCGGCCAGCGCCGGCGTCTCGCCGCCTTCAGCCTCGATCAGCTGGCACCGCGACTTCAATCACTCCTGGCGGAAGTCGCGTGACGCCTTCATCCTTACGGAAGCTCCTGTGAAAATTGCCTTCATCGTCCAGCGTTACGGCACCGAGATTCTCGGGGGGTCGGAATACCACTGCCGCCTGATTGCCGAGCGTCTCGCAGAGCACCATCAAGTTGACGTCCTGACAACCTGCGCACGCGACTACATCACCTGGGAGAACGTGTACCCGGAGGGCGCAGACCGGATTCGTGGCGTCATGGTCCGCCGGTTCGCCAATGCGGCCACCAGAGATCTGGACTCGTTCAATGAGTACTCGGACTGGATCTTCAACAATCGTCATACGCAGAAGGACGAGATGGAGTGGCTCAAGCGGCAGGGACCGTGGTCGCCAGGCCTGATCGACCACCTCGAGCGCCAGCATCAGTCATACGACATCCTGATCTTCTTCACGTACTTGTACGCGCCGACTGTGCTGGGATTGCGGATCGCGCCATCCAAGAGCCTGTTGGTCCCGACGGCCCACGATGAACCTGCCATCCGCCTGGGCATCTACGAGGATGTGTTCTCGAGCGCCGCCGGGATCGTGTGGAACACCGAGGCGGAGCGACGGTTCGTCAGCGACCGGTTCCAGCTTCGCGCTCTCGTGGAGGACGTCGTGGGCTGTGGTGTGGATGTGCCCGAGTCGCGGTTCTCCGGGACCGACTCCGCCGCCACACTGGCGCCGGTACTGCCCAGCGCCCAGGAACCGCTGCCCTCTCATATCGAGGGTCCGGCCAACGCGTTCCGCCGGCGGCACCGGATTCACGAGCCGTTCGCGTTGTATGGGGGGCGCATTGATCCAGGGAAGGGATGCGAGGAGCTGCTCGAGTACTTTCAGAGCTTCCTCGCTGAAGGCGGCGATGCCTCCTTGCTGCTGATGGGCGTCAAATTGATGCCGCTGCCGGACGACCCGCACGTGCGATTTGCCGGCATCCTGCCAGACGAAGAGCGCCTGCACGCGATTGAGGCTGCGACGGTGGTGGTCGTGCCTTCGCCGCACGAGAGCCTCTCCCTGCTGGCCCTGGAGGCGTTCGCCGTTGGCACGCCCGTTCTCGCCAACGGGCGTTCGGAGGTCCTGGTCGACCACTGTCGCCGGAGCCACGCGGGCTTGTACTACGAAGACGGCCTGGAGTTTGTGGAGGCTCTCAAACTGCTGACCGGCGATGACGCGCTGCGATCGGCAATGGGCCGCAACGGTCAGGCGTACATCAACCGACATTATCGTTGGGACATCATTCTCTCGAAGTACGAGCGGATGATGGCGCGCCTGCACCCCTCGCCTCGTGATTCGCGGAGCGGGCGAGAATCGCGGCACGGCGATCGCCGCTCCCAGACCAAGCCGCAACCAGCTCGCCAGGACCGACGGCCGTCGGGCCGATCGGACGGTCGTGCCGGCGGCAAGCCTGACACACGACAGGGCGGCAAATCCGACGGACGACGCACCGACAAGTCCGGGAGGCGATCGGGGCGCCCCCGTGATCGGCGCCAGCGCCCGCGATAACGCCCTGACCCCGCAGGGACGCCGCTGGTGCCCTAGTCTGGTTCTGAAGAAGCCTCCGTCCGCACCCCCGGGCCGCCCTGGTCGGTCTCCCGGCTCTTGCGGCGAGGCCGGATGTCGTACCGCTTGATCATCTCGTTGAGCGTGGTTGGCTTGATGTACAGGAGTTCGGCTGCCTTCTTCTGCACGCCTCCGGCCGCATCAAGCGCGGATTCGATCCACCGGCGCTCGGCGTTCGACAACACTTCCCTCAGGGGAATGCCTCCTGGGGGCACCACGAAATCGGACTCCAGGGGCTCACGATTCGATCGCACCTGGTCCGGAATCAGGTCCACGCCGATCTCCCGACTCGGGCACAACACGACAGCCCGCTCGATCACGTTCTCCAGTTCGCGCACGTTGCCAGGCCAGTCATACGCCATCAACAGATTCAGCGCCTCCGGGGTCACGAACCAGCCGGACTTGCGACTGTCTTCGCTGTGTTTCTCAAGAAAGTGCTGAACCAGCAGCGGAATGTCTTCCTTGCGCTCGCGCAGAGCCGGCATCTGCACCGGAATCACGTTCAGCCGGTAGAACAGGTCCTCACGGAACTTGCCTTCGCCAACACTCTTGCGCAAGTCAACGTTCGTCGCCGCGATGATGCGGACGTCGACCTTGATGGTGTCGACTCCTCCCAGGCGCATGAACTCGCGGGCCTGAATCACGCGCAGCAATTTCGCCTGGGTCTCGAGCGGAACGTTGCCAATTTCATCAAAGAAGATCGTGCCGCGATCGGCCATCTCAAACAGGCCCTTCTTCATCGCGACTGCCCCGGTGAAGGCGCCCTTGACGTGTCCAAAGAGCAGCGACTCGAGCAAATCCGGCGGGAGGTTGCCGGAATTGACCGTCACAAACGCCTTGTCCGCGCGGGCGGAGTTGCGGTGGCACGCTTGCGCGACCAGTTCCTTGCCGGTGCCGCTCTCCCCCTGGATCAGCACCGTGGTGCGGCTCGGGGCGGCACGGGCCACCAGGTCATAGATCGCGCGCATCTTCGGACTTCCGCCGATGATTTGTTCGAAGCGGTGACTGCCGGACTGCAATCGGCTGCGCAACACCACGTTCTCGCGCTCGAGGCGCCGACGCTCCACGGCGTTGCGCAGAACGACCAGCACCTCGTCGTTCTTGAAGGGTTTCGTGAAGTAGTGGAAGGCCCCCTGCTTGGTCGCCCGTACGGCCGTGTCAATCGTGCCGAACGCCGTGATCATCACGACGGGCAGCGCATCATCACTGCGGCGAATGTCGTCAAGCACCTCGAGGCCGCTGCGATCCGGCAGCATCAAGTCCAGGAGGACGGTGTCGAAATCGACCTCGGCAACCAGAGCGAGTCCCTCCGCGGCTGTCGCCGCAGTCCGCACCACGTACCCGTCCATCGTCAGCAGTGCGTCGAGGGCTTCCCTGATGATTTCTTCGTCGTCAATAACCAATACGTGTGCGGGCGAGTCTGTCATCAGTGAGCTATGGCCTCTCTCGCGTCCGCACGCGCCGCCGGCAGGGTCAGCGTGAACCGGGTTCCCTGCCCGACCACACTCTCGCACGCCAGGGTCCCGGCATGTTCCTGGACGATTCCGTAGGTCACCGACAGCCCCAGCCCCGTACCGCGGCCGTCGGCCTTGGTGGTGAAGAACGGATCGTAGATGCGGGAAATGTGCTCGGGCGGGATACCCGTTCCGGTGTCGGCCACCTCCACCGTGACCAGGTCGTCCTTCGCGGCCGTCGAGACTGACAGCCAGCCGCCTTTCGGCATCGCGTCGCGGGCGTTCAGGAACAGGTTCAGGAACACCTGCTGCAACTGGTGCTCGAAACCGCGAATGGGCGCCGAAGGGGCCAACCCGCGCCGCACCTGAATTCGACTGCCTCTGAACTGGTGTTCCAGAAGTGACAACACGTCGCTGATGATGGCATTGACATCCAGTTGCGTGGCCTCGCCATCGGACGGGCGCGCCATATTCAAGAGGCTGTTCACGATCTTGGCGGCCCGAAATGTCTGTTGTTCAATTTTCTCGAGGAGGTGGGTCTTGGGGTCAACGGGATCCGCCTTGTCGAGCAGCATCTGCGTGAAGCTCGAGATGCCCGTCAACGGTGTATTCACTTCGTGCGCGACGCCGGCCGCCAGGAGCCCGATCGCGGCCATCTTCTCAGAGACGCGGAGTTGTTCCTCGAGGATCGCGCGGTCGGTGATGTCTTCGATCACGATGATCCACCCGGCCTTGACGCCGTCAGCAGTCTGAAACGGGGCAATTCCCGTATTGACCAGCAGCGGCCGCTCCAGGTCGGCCGGTCCGGAGGTCAGTGGTGTGCGGAGCAGGGTCGCGCCCCCGGGCGTGTCCTGCCGCGCAGCCATCAGCAATTCGACGAACGCCGCGGGGAACAATGCCGACACCCGCCGCCCGAGCGCGCGCGTCCGATCAAACTGGAACATCTGCTCAAGCCGACGATTCCACCGCAGCACCCGATCGTCGAGGTCGATGACGAGCAATCCGTCACTCAGTGACTCCACGACGCTGTCACTGAACTGGCGCAGGCGCTCGATTTCATCCGCCTTGTCGCGGAGTTGGCGATAGAGCCGCGCGTTCTCCAGCGCCGTGGCCGCCTGGCTGGCCACGGCACCCAGGAGCGCCATGTCCTCGCTCGAGAGCGGCTCAGAATGCGCCCGGCGCCCCACCGCCAGGACCCCGATCGTGACCTCCTTCGTCACACACGGTACAAACGCATGCCAGCCCGCACTTCGCCACGACGCTCCTTCGTCGCCCGGGAGCCGCCGCAGGGGCTGCGGGTCATCGATGCTGACCGTCTGGCCTGCGAGCAGGCGTTGACCGAGAGCGGAGTCGCGGGTGATCTCCGACGGCTCGTCGTCTGCAGCGCCGCCGGACGCCACGGCCACGAACGCCCCTCCGGTCTCGGACGGGTCCGTCAACAGCAACGCCATGCGATCGACGGCCAGCGTCTCCCGTACCCGCGCGACCAACCGAGTGCTCAAGCGCTCCAGGTCGAGGTCGCTGTTCAATTCACGCGCAAAGGCCACCAGCGCGCGCCGGTAGTCATAACGGTCCCGGTAATAGAGCCTGTCGAGGCCGCCTTGAATCACGTTCCACAGCCGGGGCGCCACGAGCACCACGACCAGGGTGGCGAAGAGTGCCCAGAAATCATTGTCGTTCTGGGAATGGGGGCCGCGCAGCAAACCCACCAGCGCCAGCGTGCCCTGGTAGATGACGACCAGCACCAGGCCAACCGCGGAAACGCCCAGAGCGCGCTTGATGATCACCTCGATGTCCATCAACCGGTACCGCACGATGGCCGACGCAAACGCCAGCGGGATGCAGCCCAGCAACAGGCCTGTGAACTCGCCGTAGGGCACCTGCCACCCGAGCAAGAACGGTATGGCGTAGGTCGAGACGAATGGCACTGCGCCGATACCGGACCCCCAGACAATCCACCGGAGCTGGCGCCGCGCGGTGACGGAGCGCAGCCGGCCCAGTGCCCGAATCATCAACGTCAGGCCGCCCAGAAGACAGGCCGACAGATACACGAGTTCGATGTTCTGGATGGTGCCCAGGCGGCGGAACATCTCGTCGCCAAACGACCAGCGCATGACTGCCACTCGTGCCGCTGCCAGCAAGAGGGCCGGCAGATAGAACACCGCCACCATTCGGCGGCCCAATTCGCTGCGCACCCACGCTTGGGGACGGTCCGGAAACACCAGCGCGAAGTGCACGAACAGCGGTGGCAGCAGCACCATCGCCACGTTGTCAGCCCAGGAAAAGAAGTAGTCCGTGCGGGTGTACTCCCCGGTGGGTGTAAATGCGAACACGCCAAAGAACGCCACGGTGAGCCAGAAGAAGTGCAACGTCGCGGGGTCAGCCGGACGCCGCAGCCGCACGGACGCGCCCACCAGCAACCCGAAGATGCCAACCACGGCCAGTGAGTAATAGAGGCCGTAGGGCGGACCAGGCGCCAGCGCCAGGCGCAACGGAATCAGGCCGTCGACGCCGCCACGGGAAACCATGTAGTTCACGGCGCCGCCGGCCTGCAGCACGGCAAGCGCCTGCTGGACACCCTCAGCCGACTCCACGGGCCGGCCATCGATCGAGAGCAAGGTGTCGCCCCGACGAATTCCCGCGAGATCCGCCGGCGATCCGGATGAGACCTCAAGCGCCCGGACGGTCGAACCGCCATCGCTGGTCCAGAACACACCGTCGTCGACGACCGCCTTCCTCTGGTAGTCGCGCACGAGGAACATGTTGATGAGTCCGACGGCAGTCAGCGCAGTCGCCACCGTCACCGGAATGACGATGCGCAACAACGGACGAGCTTGTGTGGTTAAGCGGGACATTCAGAAGGCGCCCCAACATCCGGGGCGGCAGGAAGCAGGCCGGTCCTAGAACCGCACCTGCACACCGCCAAGAACACGCCGGGGCGTCCGAACGGTCAACAGTTCGTCGAAGAACGACCCTGAGTTTCGGGGATCGCGAAAGAGATTGCTGATGCTCACCATGAACTCGATCCGCCCGCCGCTGATCGGCTGAATGGGCAAGGCCTGTCGCAGTTGCACGTCGAACCGTCCCGACATCAGTGACGCGAGCCCATCAGTCTCAGGCTTCATGAACGCGCTGTTCATCCGGTACGCCACCATCACGCGGGTTTCTGTCTCCGCAACAAAGGCTTCCACCGTACTGGTGAGGTCATGCAGACGCTCGCGCTCCGGCCGCACGGCAGACGACATGACGCGCGCGATATTGATTGCTTCAGGACCGAACTCCCAACGGGTGCGGCTGATGGAGTAGTCCACCGACGTCCGAATCCGCGGCGTGACGTACCCCGCCACGCGAAGGGCCCAGCCCTCAAGCGAAGCGCTGCCAGGCGTGGCGACATAGTAGTGACCGATCGCGCCGACATCATTGATGCCGAACATCGTCGCCAGTTGATCGCGCGACGACTCGTGGAACCACCGCAGCCCGATCACTCGTGGCTGACCGATGACACCGAAATCATGCTCCACGCCGGCTTCGTACCGCTGGACCCGCTCGGAGCGGAATGGGGCGCCTGGCACAAGACTGTCGAACGTGCGTTCCGGCGGCAGCCACGGTCCTGAGGTGGGCGGCGGCAGAAACTCATCAGCGCCGGGAGCCACGACCACGTGGGAGGCCGACCCGGTCACAAACGTCCGGGGCGCCACGCCGAGACGGACGCCGACCCTCGGACTGACGAAATCCTCCCCGGCCACGTAGTCATAGCGATCGAGGCGCAAGCCGTAGTCAATCTCCAACCCCGGCCGCAAGCGCCACCGGTCTCGGCCGTAGACACTGCCAACGGTCCGGCCACGCTCGGACGTCCTGAGAATCGCGGTGCCGAAATTGTCAGCGGTCCGCTGCGCCCCGTAGGACATTCCCACGTGGAACGCGTGGGTCTGCACATCACGGGCCTCGTACTCTCCCAGCACAACCCACGACGCCAGACCGCCCGTGCTGATCGCGCCGCGCAGACGCCAGTCGCCATGGACACCAACCGGAGCCCCGACCGCCAGATAGGCGATGCCGCGCGACTGCTGATCAGGCAGCCACCCCTGCGATGACGACGAGGCCGCGGTGGTGAGAACGTTCACCTGCCCGCTGAAGTGGGTATCGGAAAAGAACGAGGTCGCGGCCTGCGCCGATTCGGCCACCACCCAGTCGAGAAACGACGGCAGGTAACGGAAGTCCGTCCGCTCCGTCGAACCCGCTCCGGATTCATCACGGAGAATCGTGCGGGGCAAATGACGCAGATACCACGCCTGCAGGCTGTCATTGACCTTCGCCGTGACTGACGGATCCGGGAGCATCCCCGGCTCGCTTGAGTTCGTCGACGCCAACGATGCCAGGAGCACCGTGCGCTCGGGCATTCCCGGTCGTTTCGTCATCGTGATGTTGCGCTCGAGGCGGGCGCTCACACCGATACGCACGAGTTCCCGATAGGGCGACACGTAACCATCGTGCGCGGCTCTGAGCACGTAGTCACCGGGCACCAGCGTCAGACGAAATACCCCTGTCGCATCCGTGCGCGCCTGCGCCTGAGTGGTCCCGATGGCCGTCACGGCCACTCCCGCCACCGACTGACCGCGATCGTCTCGAACCACGCCAGTGACGACGCCGCCCCGAACCGAGGCCTGCACGGCGACGGGCCGTGTGTCACGAACGCGCTGCGCCCGGGCGGGCATCGCACTGATGGCGACGACGCCTGCGGCAACAAGAACAACTGCGACTGGTCGGGACATACACCCTCCCAAGCAACTCCGCGGAGCCGGCTGGATTCGGCGGTGAACGAGGATAGGCATCGAAAGCGGAGCTAAAACTGAGTATCAAGGGCCATGGTAGGCCACGATCCGGGCCAAGTCAAACGCCGCAGACAGACTCCCGAACGGTCTTCTGCCTCCTCGAATCCCGGGCATGTTACACTGCCGCCGCCAGTGACGATTCAGGCCATTCACGCCCGTGAAATTCTCGATTCCCGTGGCAATCCCACCGTGGAGGTGGAGGTCACCCTGGATTCGGGCGCTCGGGGCCGGGCCGCAGTGCCTTCGGGAGCCTCGACTGGCAGCCGAGAAGCCCTCGAAATGCGGGATGGCGACAAGGGCCGCTATCTTGGCCGTGGGGTGCTGAAGGCCGTTCTTCACATCAATTCGGAGATTGCCGACGCTCTCAAGGGGGAAGTCCCGGACCAGCGGTCAATTGACGCGCAGTTGGTGGCGCTGGACGGCACACCCAACAAGGCACGACTCGGCGCGAACGCCCTCCTTGGGGTGTCGATGGCGGTGGCACACGCCGCCGCGGCCGGGAACGGCGTGCCACTCTATGTCCACCTGGTCTCGCTGCTGGACGAGCCCGTCCCTGGTGCCGGCACGGTCCTGCCCGTGCCGCAGATGAACATCCTGAACGGCGGTTCACACGCGGACACCAACGTGGACTTCCAGGAGTTCATGGTGATGCCCGTGGGCATGCCCACATTTGCGGAAGGTCTCAGGGCCGGCGCGGAGACCTTCCACGCGCTGCGTGGGCTTCTGAAGGCGCGTGGGCTCGCGACTGGCGTCGGCGACGAAGGCGGCTTTGCTCCCAGTCTGTCCTCAAACCGTGAGGCGGTCGAGTTGGTGCTCGAAGCCATCCATCGCGCCGGTTACACCCCTGGGCGCGACATGGTCGTCGCCCTCGATGTCGCGTCGAGCGAGTTCTGGAGTCACGAGACTTCCAGCTACGTTCTGGCCAAATCGGGCGAAGGTACGCGCACGGCCGACGACATGATCGCGCTGTATGACGACTGGACCCGGCAGTATCCGATCGCCTCCATCGAGGATGGACTGGCTGAAGGCGACTGGGCCGGCTGGGCGCGCCTCACGACCGCCCTCGGCTCTCGCGTGCAGCTCGTGGCCGACGATATCTTCGTCACGAATCCGGCGATCCTGCGGCGGGGAATTGCCGAGCACATCGGCAACGCCCTGCTCGTCAAACTGAACCAGATCGGCACGGTCTCTGAGACGCTGGACGCGATTGCGCTCGCGCGCGGCGCGGGCTACGCCAGTGTGATTTCGCATCGCTCCGGCGAGACGGAGGACACGACGATTGCGGATCTCGCGGTGGCCACGGCCGTGGGCCAGATCAAGACCGGTTCCGCCAGTCGCTCCGATCGAACGGCCAAGTACAATCAACTCCTGCGCATCGAGGAAGCGCTGGGAAGTGCGGCCACGTACGCCGGACGAAGCACGTTGACGCATTTGAAGGGGGTTTGATGCCGCGCCTGGTTCTTCTGCGCCATGGTCAGAGCACATGGAACCAGGAGAATCGCTTCACGGGCTGGACGGACGTCGATCTCAGTCCGCTGGGGCGCGAAGAGGCGCTGGCATCAGCCAGACTGCTGCGCGAGGCCGGAGACGTATTTGATATCGCCTATACGTCGGTGCTCAAGCGCGCCATCCGAACCTTGTGGATCGTCCTGGACGAGCTGGATCAAATGTGGATCCCGGTGGAGCGCCACTGGCGCCTGAACGAGCGCCACTATGGCAACCTGCAGGGCCTCAACAAGGCGGAAACCGCCATCGCGCACGGTGAGGCTCAGACCCACCTCTGGCGACGCAGCTATGACATCCCGCCGCCGCCCCTGGCGCTGGACGACGAACGGCACCCATCCCACGACCCGCGATACGCCTCGCTGCGCGACGACGAGCGGCCGGCCGCGGAATCACTCAAGGACACGGTCGCGCGGTTTCTTCCGTGCTGGAACGGGACTATCGCTCCCGCGATCCGCCAGGGACAACGTGTGCTCATCGTCGCCCACGGCAACAGCCTGCGCGCACTGGTGAAACACCTCGACGGCATCTCCGATGCGGCCATCGCGGGTCTCAACATCCCGACCGGAATTCCGCTGGTCTATGAACTGGACGACAGCCTGGCGCCGCTGCGGCACTACTACCTGGGCGACGCCGGCGCGGCCGCACGCGCTGCGGACGCCGTCGCGCGACAAGGCCGCGCGGGCGGCTGACGCGCTACTCGACGCCTTTTTCGCTCGGTTCGTCGGCCGAGATCCGCAGAGACTTGAGAAATCTCCGATCGTTGGTCGTCATCTCGATCGGCGGCCGCGCGGGCGGCAACGCTTTCACACCGGACACAGTCTGCGACTCGGCACCCTGCGTGCGTCCGGCAAATCCAATGGCCGCCTCAAGCGAGACCTTCAGATCGTAGCCGGCCTCACGCGCTCGCTCCCGGCACGCTTCGACTCGCGCATCGTCGGCGACGGCCGCCGAGATCGCTTCGACCATGTCCCGCGCCAGCTGGTTCACTACCGGATCCATAGGGCCTCCTGCCGCCAGAGCGGAAAGTGAGGCGATTGTACCAAAAACACCGGCATCGCGTGGAGCAATCCGGTCGCTGCACCGAGGCTGCTAGAATGCGGCGAATGCACGGCGCCGAGTTTCCGGGGGAATTCCCTTTTACACGCGGGATTCAACCCACCATGTATCGGGGCCGGCTGTGGACGATGCGGCAGTACGCCGGCTTCGGAACCGCTGCCGAGTCCAATGCGCGCTATCGCTACCTGCTCGCGCAGGGCGTGAGCGGCCTCAGTGTGGCGTTCGACCTGCCGACCCAGATGGGCTATGACTCCGATCACGAACTGGCTGCCGGAGAAGTGGGCCGCGTCGGGGTGGCAATCGACTCGGTGGATGACATGTCGACGCTCTTCGAGGGCATTCCGCTGGGCAACGTCTCTACGTCGATGACGATCAACGCCACGGCGATCATCCTCCTGTCGTTCTACGTGGCCGTTGCGCGCCGCCAGGGCGTGCCGCTGAGTCGCCTGTCCGGCACCATCCAGAACGACATCCTGAAGGAGTACATTGCGCGAGGCACCTACATCTACCCGCCGCGAGAGTCCCTCCGGATCGTGACGGACATCTTTGCGTGGTGCGAGCAGGAACTGCCGAACTGGAACACCATTTCCATCAGCGGGTATCACATCAGAGAAGCGGGATCGACGGCAGTGCAGGAGGTGGCGTTCACGCTTGCCAACGGTATCGCCTACGTCGAAGCAGCGGTCGCGGCAGGCCTGGACGTCAATCGCTTCGGTCAGCGTCTGTCGTTCTTCTTTGCCGCCCACAACGACTTCATCGAAGAGATCGCGAAATTCCGCGCGGCGCGCCGGCTGTGGGCGCACATCATGAAAGACCGGTTTGCCGCCACCAATCCCCGCGCCCAGCAACTCCGGTTCCATACGCAGACCGGAGGCTCGACCCTGACCGCCCAGCAGCCCGACAACAATGTTGTCCGCGTGGCGCTTCAGGCGCTGGCGTCAGTCCTTGGCGGCACACAGTCCCTGCATTGCAACGGGCGGGACGAGGCCCTGGCGCTTCCCACCGCCGATGCGGCGCGCCTCGCTCTCCGGACTCAGCAGATCATCGCGGAGGAAACTGGCGTGGCCAACACGGTCGATCCGGTCGGCGGGTCCTGGGCGATTGAAGAACGCACCGACGCGATCGAGACCGAGGCGCGCGCGCTCATCTCGCGGATTGACGCCTCGGGCGGCACGATTGCGGCGATCGAAGCCGGACAGATTCAGCGCCAGGTGCAGGACGCGGCGTACGCCGCGCAGTTGCGGGTTGACAGTGGCGAGACGATTGTCGTCGGCGTCAACCAGTTCGCGACCGAGACCCAGTCGCCAATCGACGTGACGCAACTCGATCCCGAGGGCGAGGCACGGCAGGCCGCTGCCGTGGCTGGATTGCGAGCGCAACGGGATGGCGAGGCCGCTGCCCGGGCCCTCGAGAGGCTGGCGCTCGCCGCCACCGGGACGGCGAATCTTGTGCCCTGCGTGCTCGCGGCCGCAGAAGCCCGGGCGACGCTGGGCGAAATCTCAGACACCCTCCGCAGCGTATTTGGCGAGCACCGTGAACTCCACGTCTGACGCGCCGCTGCTTCGTGTCGAGGGGCTTCGCACCGTGTTCACGCTGGCGGACGGGCGCGAGGGAGCTGCGGTGTCCGACGTCTCGCTGACCGTGAGCCGCGGCGAGACACTCGGCCTGGTCGGCGAGTCTGGCAGCGGAAAGTCGGTCACGGCCCTCTCGATACTCCGGCTGATCATGCCGCCAGGTCGCATTGCCGCCGGTCGCATCCTCTTTGACGGCCACGATCTGCTCACGCTCGAAGAACACATGCTGCGCACGATTCGAGGGCGACGCATCGGGTTCGTGTTTCAGGAACCGATGGTGGCACTCAACCCCGTCTACACCATTGGTCAGCAGATCGTCGAGACACTGTCGGTGCACGGGCTCGCGCGCGGCGCCGCCGCCCGTGCGCGGGCCATCGAATGGCTCGAAGCCGCACGCGTGCCCGACCCCGCGCGCCGGGCGGCCGAATATCCCCATCAACTCAGCGGCGGTCTCCGGCAGCGCGCCATGATCGCCCTCGCGCTATGCGCCGAACCGTCCCTGGTCATCGCCGACGAACCGACGACCGCTCTGGATGTGACCGTCCAGGCGGAGATTCTCGACCTGCTCCGGGACCTGCGGGCATCGCTCGGGCTTGCCCTCCTTCTGATCACACATGACCTGGGCGTGGTCGCCGAGATGGCGGACCGGGTTGCCGTGATGTACGGCGGACGGATCGTCGAGCAGGGCCCGGTCGCCGAGGTGTTTCAGACGCCGGCCCATCCGTACACGCGGGGCCTGCTCGCGTGCCTGCCTGATGCGACCAGGGGCCACCGTCTGGTCGCCATCGCGGGCACGGTCCCGTCCCTCGGGCAGTTCCCGCCGGGCTGCACGTTCGCTCCCAGATGTGCCGACCGGCTCGCCGAGTGCGACGTGGCTCCTCCGGACGTCACGGCCCTTGCCGGAGAGCACGGGGCCGGCAGGACGGTTCGGTGTTATCTGCACCAGACGACGGCCGGAGGCCGCCCGTGACTCCCCTTCTCCAGGTCTCGCATCTCGTGAGGGAGTTTCGACGCGGAGGATGGCTGCAGGGCGGCACCTCGGTTCGGGCCGTGGACGACATCAGTTTCGACGTTCAACAGAGGGAAACGTTTGGCCTGGTCGGAGAATCCGGATGTGGAAAGACGACGACCGGGCGCTGCATCCTGCGGCTGATTGAGCCGACATCGGGCCAGGTCGTCTTCAACGGCATCGACCTGGCCGGATTGAACGCGCGCGACCTGCGCCGGGCTCGCAAGGACCTGCAAATCGTGTTTCAGGATCCCTACTCCTCGCTCAATCCCAGGATGCGCGTTGGCGCCATTGTCGAGGAACCGCTGATCATTCACCGCATCGGGACGCGCGAGGAAAGAAGAGCGCGCGTGGATGAGCTGTTCGGTCTGGTGGGTCTCGACCCGGCCCACGTGACGAAGTTCCCCCATGAGTTCAGCGGAGGTCAGCGCCAGCGCATCGGCCTGGCGCGCGCCCTCGCACTCAATCCGTCTTTGATCATCGCGGATGAACCCGTCTCCGCGCTCGACGTATCCGTACAGGCGCAAGTCGTGAACCTTCTGCAGGATCTCCAGACCAGACTGGGCCTCACGTACCTCTTTATCGCGCACGACCTGCGTCTGGTACGACAGGTCTGCGACCGGGTGGCCGTGATGTACCGGGGCCGGATTGTGGAACTCGCACCTGCCGACCGGCTGTTCTCCGCGCCGGCGCATGCCTATACGCAGGCCCTGCTCTCAGCTGTCCCGAGGGTCCATCCGGACGACCGGACAACCAGAGTGCGCTTTGATCACACGACGTTCACGCCGCTCGCCCTGCGCGAGATCGCGCCGGGCCATTTCGCGGCAATTACGTAGGCGACGAGGGAACGGGCGTTACGCGGCTCGCCTGACGTCCTTCTCGACCTGACCATCGCGGATGTGGATGGCACGGTGAGCATGGGCGGCCACTTCGGGCTCGTGGGTGACGATCAGGATCGTGTTTCCGGCCTCGTGGAGTCTCCCGAACAGGTTCATGATCTCCACGCCGGTCTTTGAGTCCAGGTTACCGGTCGGCTCGTCGGCCAGCAGAATTGACGGGTTGTTGACCAGGGCCCGGGCCAGGGCGACGCGCTGACGCTGGCCGCCGGACATCTCGTTCGGCCGATGGCTCTTCCGGTCCGCCAGTTCCACCATTTCCAGCGCCTGGTTGGCACGTTCGACCCTCGTCTTTGCCGGCACGCCGGCATAAATCAACGGCAACTCCACGTTGTGGAGGGCCGTCGCGCGCGGAAGCAGGTTGAAGGTCTGGAACACGAAGCCGATCTCCTCATTACGGATCCTGGCCAACTCGTCGTCATCCATCTCACCAACCTGCTTGCTGTTGAGCGAATACGTGCCCTTCGACGGCGTGTCGAGGCATCCGATCAGGTTCATCAGAGTGGACTTGCCGGAACCGCTGGGCCCCATGATTGCGACATACTCGCCGCGCTCAATGGAGACCGTGACTCCCCGGAGGGCGTGAATCTCCTCGGCGCCCATCACGTAGGTCTTCCAGAGATTGTCGGTTTCGATTAAAGCCATAGCCTCAAGCGTATACGGAATCGCCGGTTTCGGCGTTCCTCGACGTTACGACTCAATTGACTCGTATTCGTCTCTCAGCCGTCGCATCACACCGGGATCGGCCAGGGTGGTGGTGTCCCCCAGAGCCTTGCCCTCCGCAATATCTCGAAGCAACCGCCGCATGATCTTGCCGGACCGGGTTTTGGGAAGGTCGGCCGCAAACAGGATCTGTTCCGGGCGTGCAATCGCGCCAATTTTGCGCACGACGTGCTCCTTCAGCTCAGCAACCAGGCCCTCGTCGGCAGCCACGCCCTCCTTCAAGGTCACGAACGCCGCGACAGACTGGCCTTTGATGTCGTGGGGCCGTCCCACCACCGCCGCTTCAGCCACGGACGAGTGATCCACCAGCGCGCTTTCCACCTCCGCCGTCCCGAGGCGATGTCCGGCCACATTCAGCACATCGTCCACACGGCCCAGCAGCCAGTAGTCGCCGTCCGGATCGACACGAGCACCGTCGCCCGTGAAATAGGCGCCGTCGGCCCAGCGGGTCCAGTACTGCTGGACAAACCGTTCGGGGTCTCCATAGATACCGCGGAGCATGCCCGGCCACGGCTTGGTCAGTGCCAGGAGCCCACCGCCCTGGCTCACGGGGTCTCCCGCCCCTGTACGGACTTCCGCGCTGATGCCCGGAAAGGGTTTGGTCGCCGAACCGGGCTTGAGCGTCGTCAGGCCCGGCAGCGGTGTCAGCATGATCTGGCCCGTTTCCGTCTGCCACCACGTGTCGACCACCGGACATCGCCCGGCCCCGATATGTTCGTGGTACCACATCCAGGCTTCGGGATTGATTGGCTCGCCCACGGTTCCGAGCAGTCGCAGGGAGGACAGGTTTCGTTTGGCGGGCCACTCCGTGCCCCATTTCATGAACGCACGAATCGCGGTCGGCGCCGTGTAGAAGACCGTGACGCCGTAGCGGTCCACGATGTCCCAGAAACGGTCCTTCGCCGGCCAGTCCGGCGCGCCCTCGTACATGACAACGGTTGCGCCATTCTGCAGCGGCCCGTACACGACGTAGCTGTGTCCCGTGACCCAGCCGATGTCGGCGGTGCACCAGAACACATCGGTGTCCTTCAAATCGAAGACCCACTTCGTCGTCGCGTAGGTGCCGACCAGGTATCCGGCCGTGGTGTGCACGATCCCCTTGGGTTTGCCCGTGGTTCCTGAGGTGTAGAGGACGTAGAGCATGTCTTCTGCATCCATGGGCTCGGGCGGGCAGTCCGGCGAGGCCTCCTGCATCAGCTCGTGATACCAGTGGTCGCGCCCGTCCTTCAGCTGAACGGAAGCCTCATCTCCCGGCGATCGCCGGACCAGCAACATGTGGCGGATCGACGGTGCGCCGATGAGCGCCTCGTCAGCCGTCTGCTTGAGCGGCAGAATCTGCCCTCTCCGATATCCGCCATCGGCGGTGATCAGCAGCGAGGCCTGCATGTCGTTGATGCGATCGCGCAGCGACTCCGAGCTGAACCCGCCGAAGACCACCGAATGCACGGCGCCGATACGCGCGCAGGCGAGCATGGCGATCGCCAGTTCGGGAATCAGCGGCAGGTAGA
>JAHEFO010000123.1:8732-11707 GCA_024640135.1 Acidobacteriota bacterium | reverse complement strand
GGGAGGAACCCGAGTTTCTCCCCGGCCTCCACGGCGGGCCGAGCCATGATGATCCGGTTGACACGCTTGGCCAGCAGGTACGACACGGCCTGGGCCATGGCGAGATAGGTCTTGCCGGTGCCTGCCGGCCCCACGCCGATCACGATGTCGTGCGCTTCGATGGCGTCGAGGTAGGCCCGCTGCATGACACTCTTGGGCACCACCTGTTTTCGCCCGGCACTGCGCGCCGTGCTGCGCAGAAAATACTCCTGCAGTTCGATGTCGGGATTCTGTCGCACGAGCTGCGCGGCCGTTTTCACATCGCCGCGTCCGAAGCGGTACCCCGCCTCCAGCAACCGGCCCAGTTGCGACATGACGTGTTCGGCGCGGTCGACCTCGTCGGCGTCACCCTCAATAATCAATTCGCGTCCGTGCGTTTTCAGGCGCACCGACAGCGCGGCTTCGAGCGTCTTCAGATGCTCGTCAAAGGGACCGTACAGACTGTCAAGGCCCTCATCAGGCATCGGAACGCGGCGAACGGCTGGGGCAGGCATCAAGAGATGACGAGAGTATATTTGGAAACGGTCATTTGTTTGCCGGCGATTGCATCCGGTCCGCAGTTCCGCGCCGTGAGGCCCACCGTCTCATGGCCCATCCCACAACCGCGCAGCCCCGCGAACGCCGCTGTCGTCGCCGTGTTGAGACGGCACCAGCCTGGTGGCCACGGCATCAGAAAACACCCACTTGCCCCACATCGCCGGCACCCTCGCATACAGACGGGCGATCCGCGAAAGACCTCCCCCGACGACGATCACATCCGGGTCGACCACATTGACGACGGTCGCCAGCGCGCGCGCCAGCCGGCCCTCCCATCGCGCCAGCGTCTCTCCGGCACGCACGTCCCCACGGCTCGCCCGCGCGACAATCTCCTCCCCGGGGCACGGATCGCCCCCGGCGCGCGTGTAGTCGCGCGCCAGCGCCGGCCCCGACACCCAGGTCTCGATGCACCCGGCCCGCCCGCAATAGCACGGTTCGCCCGGACATTCCGGCGCGTCGGGCCACGGCAAGGGGTTGTGCCCCCACTCGCCGGCAATCGCGTTCACGCCCTCCACCAACCCGCCGTTGACCACCAGTCCTCCACCAACGCCGGTCCCGAGAATGACACCAAACGCCACTCGTGCACCCGCGGCCGCTCCGTCGGCCGCCTCCGACAACACGAGGCAGTTCGCGTCATTGGCCAGACGCACTGGGCGAGTCAGCCGCTCCTCGAGATCGCGGTGCAGCGGTTGGTCGTTAATCCAGGTGGAGTTGGCGTTCTTGATGCGCCCGGTCAACCGCGACGCGGCGCCGGGAATGCCCAGTCCCACCGTACAGCTCTCGCCGACCGCCTGCTCCCCCTCAGCCACCAGCGCGGCAATCTGATCCAGCGTGCCGTCGTATGCTCCACGCGGCGTGGCCACGCGCCTCCGCCAGACTTCCTGTCCCTGACGGTTGAGCACCACCGCAGCGATCTTCGTGCCGCCCAGATCGATCCCCAGACGCATACGCGATCAGTCCACTTCGTGAGTCCGCGGCGCCACCGACTGGATGTGCAGGTCGCGCAGTTGTCGCTCATCAACTTCGGAGGGTGCGCCGGACATGAGATCCACCGCCTGGGCAGTCTTGGGAAACGCCATCACCTCGCGAATGGAGGACTCGCCGCACAGAATGGCGACAATGCGGTCGAGGCCAAACGCGATGCCGCCATGCGGCGGCGTGCCGAACTCCAGCGCTTCGAGAAAGAACCCAAACCGCGCAGCCGCCTGCTCATCGGAAATGCCGAGGAGCCGGAACACGTGGCGCTGCACGTCGGGACGATGGATTCGGATGCTGCCACCGGCGATCTCCGAGCCGTTGACGGCCAGGTCATACGCGCGCGCCCGCACGCGGCCCGGATCGGTCTCCAGGAACGGCACGTCTTCCGGCATTGGCGACGTAAAGGGATGATGCATCGAATCCCACCGCGACTCGTCAGGATTCCATTCGAACAGGGGAAAATTCGTCACCCACACGAACCGGAACTCGTCCGGCCTGAGCAGGCCAGCCTTGCGCGCCACACTGAGGCGGAGAGACCCCAGTTGCGTCGCGGTCCTGTCGGTCTCACCGGCCGCCAGGAGCAACAGATCGCCTTCCTGCCCCCCTGCCGCGTCAAAGGCGGCGCGCAACGCGTCCTCACCGGCCGCCTTGAGCGCCGAACTCTGGATGCCCCCCTGGACGAGCCGGACCCAGACGAGCCCGGACGCGCCCAATTTCCTCGCCTGCTCCGCCAGGCCGTCGAGTTCCTTCCTCGACGACGTCGCGCCGCCCGTGACGACGAAGCCACGCACCACGCCGCCGGCGCCGACCGCATCGCGGAAGACACTGAACGGCGACTCCCGAAACAAATCGCTCACGTCGGCAATCGGCATGCCCGGCCGCAAGTCCGGCTTGTCTGATCCGTACAGCCGCATCGCATCGGCATACGTCATGCGCTCGAACGGGCGCGGCACATCGTGGCCCACCGCGGCCCACATCTCGCAAATCGCACCTTCGACGATGTCGTACACCAGTTCCTCAGTCGCGAACGACACCTCGACGTCAATCTGGGTGAACTCGGGCTGCCGATCGGCGCGCAGGTCTTCGTCACGAAAACATCGGCAAATCTGAAAATACCGATCCATCCCGGCAATCATCAGGATTTGCTTGAAGATCTGTGGCGACTGGGGGAGCGCGAAGAACTCGCCGCGGTGGACCCGGCTCGGGACCAGATAGTCTCGCGCGCCCTCCGGCGTCGACCTGGTGAGAATCGGCGTTTCAATCTCCAGGAACCCTTCGGCATCGAAGTACCGGCGCGCCGCGATGGCCACCTTGTGCCGCAGGACGAGATTGCGCTGCAGCGCCGGCCGCCGCAAATCGAGATACCGATACCGCAGCCGCGTCTCTTCGGTGACCGCGACCTCCTCGTTGATCGGAAATGG
>JAHEFO010000123.1:0-8722 GCA_024640135.1 Acidobacteriota bacterium | reverse complement strand
AGTTCGTTCGCGACGACTTCAACCTCGCCCGTCGGAATCTTCGTGTTGACGGCCGCGCCATCTCTCGCCTCGACGAGTCCCCGCACGGCCACGACGGTTTCCGGCCGCAGCTTTGCCGACGTCGCCGTGTCTCCGTCAATCCGCACGACCACTTGCGTCAGGCCGTGGCGGTCACGCACATCGAAGAACGTGACGCCTCCGAGATCGCGCACGCGATGCACCCACCCCTGCAGCAGGACGGTCTGGCCCACGTGTTCGCGGCGCAGCTGGCCGCAGGTATGCGTGCGATAAGTCAGCGAATGAGTCACAACAAGTCCCGCACGGCCGTGACGACCGATTCCCGCGCAATGGCGCGTTGTTCTCCCGTGGCCATGTCGCGCAGGGTGACTTCCCCGCGCGCCAGTTCATCTCCGCCGACAATCAGCGTGACCCGGGTCGCCAGACGGTCGGCGCGCTTCATCTGCGCGCGCACCCCTTTGGCTTCAAGTTCCATCTGTGCCGCCAGCCCCGCCTGTCGCAGTTCCCTCACCAGCAGCCATGCGGCCGCTCGTCCCTCGTCGCCAATGGCGACCACGAACGCAGGCGCCGGCGGCGCCACGGGCGCGGACTCGGGCAAGGCCAGCACCAGTCGCTCCAGACCCGCGGCGAATCCAATCCCGGCGCGATCCCCGCCTCCCAGTTGCTTGACGAGCCCGTCATAGCGGCCGCCGCCAAGCAATGCGTTCTGCGCGCCCAGCGCCTGCCCCAGCACCTCAAACGTCGTGCGAACGTAGTAGTCGAGGCCGCGCACCAGACGATGCGACTGCCGCCAGGCGATGCCGATGGCGTCGAGATGCGTCTTGACACCGACAAAATGTGTCGCACACGGCTCGCACAGGTAGTCCACCGAGTGCGGCAGGCCGTCGATGATGGGTTGATCGGCCGGCACCTTGCAGTCGTAGATGCGAAGGGGATTGGTGGCGGACCGCCGCTGGCAATCGCCGCACAACCGGCCGAGGTTGTCCCCCAGCGCGGCCAGGAGCGCGGCCTGGAACACCGGACGGCAGGCCGGGCATCCGACCGAATTGATCACCAACTCCGCCTGGGCGATGCCCAGTTGCGTCACAAGGGTCCAGGCGAGGTCAATCACCTCGGCGTCCACGGCCGGATTCTCCATGCCGAAGACTTCCACATCGAGTTGGTGAAACTGACGGTAGCGCCCCTTCTGGGGGCGTTCGTACCGGAACATCGGGCCCATCGCGTACAACTTCGCGGCAGGCATCGCGTGTTCCAGGTTGTGCGCGATGTAGGCCCGCACCATGCTCGGCGTGGCTTCCGGCCGCAACGTGACGCGCTCCCCGCCCTTGTCGGTAAACGCGTACATCTCCTTCTGGACGATGTCGGTCGACTCACCGGTGCCCTTGGCGAAGAGCTCCTCGCGTTCGATGATCGGCGTACGAATCTCGACGTAGCCGTAGCGCTCGCACGACTCGCGCGCGACACGCTCGACGTACTGCCACTTTTCGACGTCACCTGGAAGGATGTCGTGGGTCCCGCGTATTGCTGCAATCATCGGCGTCGCAGCCATTATCCCATGTAGTCGAGGCGATACCGGACGTAGTTCCCGGCGTACTCGCGAATCATCGCCAGGTCAGCGTCGGCCAGGGGTCGCCGGACCTTCCCTGGACTCCCCATCACCATGGAGCGCGGAGGGATGACGACCCCCTCGGTGATGAGGGTGCCGGCCGCGAGGATCGAGTCCTCGCCAATCTGAGCACCATTCAGAATGATTACCCCCATCCCCACCAGCACCCGGTTGTGAATCGTGCAGCCATGCACGACCGCGCCATGCGCAATCGTCACATCGTCGCCCACGACCGTGGGGTGGGTGTCGTTCTGAACATGAATGATGGTCCCGTCCTGGACGTTCGTCCGGTCGCCGATTCGGATGTAGTTGACGTCTCCGCGCACGACGGCCTGCATCCAGACACTGCTTTCGGCTCCGATGACCACGTCGCCGATCACCTGGGCACTCGCGTCCACGAACGCACTGGGATCAATGATCGGGTTGGTGCCGAGATACGAACGAATGGCCATCAAGTGCTCCTGCGTCTCAGAGCGATTATAATCGGCAGGCGGCGGTGGCCTCACTTCATCACCTTGCTCCCCAGAGAAACCCGGTGCAACTCAGAATGCGTTTCGTCGGCACCTGGATAGGCTTGCTCCTGTGCGGGCTGATGGTGTCGTTGCAGTTTCGTGATTTCTATCACGCTCCTCTTGAAGGAGACTTGCCAGCCATCGCACTACCGGCCCCGTCCTACAACGAGGTGCTCTCCAGTCCGTTCGCAACCAGCGTGCTCCTCGACCAGGCACGCTACCCTGGGACAAACCGCTTCTTTGCGTATGCCTCCC
Source organism: Acidobacteriota bacterium (assembly GCA_024640135.1). Taxonomy (GTDB): domain Bacteria; phylum Acidobacteriota; class Vicinamibacteria; order Vicinamibacterales; family SCN-69-37; genus SYFT01. Next base: position 6,331 of record JAHEFO010000123.1, on the reverse strand, counting down.
TCAAACTCTGGTTTGACCACGTGCCACGCTGGGTGCCGGTTTCTCGTGAGCTGGCTCTGTATCTGAGTTCTGCATTATTGAAGCTGCTGGCCCTGGGCCTTCTGTGCCTGGGCGCCATGCTCCTCCTGACTCCGCGGGCGACAGGCGCGACATCTTTCGGTGTGTACCTGACGGTGTATCTGGGGATGATGGTCAGTTCCGGCGAGGAAATGCACTACCTCAACTGGATCGATCCCTCGATCACTTATGCGTGGTTCTATGCGGGACACCTGGGGCTGTGCCTGGTCATGGCGGCCCTGATCGTTCGGCATTTCCACAAGGTGTGGGCCGTGTCAGCGATAGCCGTGGCCACCCCCATGCTTGCGCTGGGAGGGCCGTTGAATGCTCCGGTCCTGCTGTTTCTTGCGCTCGGCATGGTCCTGTACCAGCGTCTCAGTGGCGCCAGCACGCGCGGCGAGAGGCTGGCGTGGTGGGGAACGGCCCTGTGGATAGCAGGATGGGCCTCGTACAGCTGGTACGTCGGGAGATTCAATAGTGAGAACTTCTGGGCATCGTTGCCGCTTGCCGAAAGGTACGCGCGTTTGTGGCACGGCATTGGCCTGCTGTTGAAAGGACCGTGGATCTCCTGGATTCTGTTGAGTCTTCCCTTCGGCATCTATGCGTACTGGAAGAAGGCCGTGTTCTCCAGGCAGGAGAGGATCGTTCTCCTCCTCTGTGTTGGTGCCATGGGCCTGTGGCTGTTCCTGCTGCCTGTCGGCGGGTACCGTGAATACAGACCGTGGATTGTCAGAAGAGACACGTTACTGCCTCTGCATATCGTCTGGGCCGTCCTGATTCTGCTGGTCCTGCAGAAAATCTGGACGCGCGAGGCCCTTCGCCTCAAGGTGGTCTTCGTGATTTGGATGGCGGTGATTCTTGGTCCCAGACAGATGAGAGACTGGATTCATCAACCTGATGCCACGGCAGAACAGGCGCAACTGCATCTCCTCCTGACTGCTGAAACAGTCTGCCCGGAGTTGCCCAGGACCACGCCGCTGATGGACTGGAGTTTTGAAGGCGATTGCGACGACCCGCGCAACAGCGTGTTGTATCTGAGGCGCCTGGGCTGGGTGAAGCAAGCCGAAGGTTTTCGGTATGCGGAGTGAGCGTCATGGGCCCACTCCGGTTTTCGGAGGATAATCGCGGAGAATGTCCGTCCTCGATACGCTCGGCCGGCCGGTGCGCAGCCTGCGGCTGTCGGTCACCGACCGCTGCAACCTGCGGTGTCACTACTGCATGCCGGAGGACGAGTACGTCTGGCTGCCTCGAGAGGACGTGTTGTCCTTCGAAGAGACGGCGCAGCTCGCGGACCTGTTCGGCCAGCTGGGCGTCGACCGGATTCGCCTGACCGGCGGCGAACCCCTCCTGCGGCGCAACCTGCCCTCACTGGTGGCGCAATTGGCGGAGCGACCGTGGCTCTCGGAACTCACCCTGACGACCAATGGTGTCCTGCTCGCCGACGCGGCGACTGAGTTGAAGGCTGCCGGTCTGCATCGAATCACGGTCAGCCTCGACACTGTTCAGCCCGACCGGTTCACGTCGCTCACGCGACGCGATGCCCTGCCGAAGGTGCTGGCCGGTATCGACGCGGCGCGGCGCGCGGGTTTCGTCGACTTGAAGATCGACTCGGTCATCACCAAAGGCGACAACGACGACGAACTGGGTGACCTTCTGGAGTTCGGTCGGTCCGTGGGAGCCGAGGTGCGGTTCATCGAATACATGGACGTCGGCGGAGCCACCCACTGGCGTCCCGACGCGGTATTCTCACGGGCGGCGATGCTGGAACGGCTGGCCGGACTCTATGGGCCCATCGAGCCGCTCCCCAGCCCGGCCTCGGCGCCGGCTGACCGCTTCCAACTCCCGGACGGCCTGGCGTTCGGCATCATTGCCTCGACCACACAGCCCTTCTGCCGCACCTGCGACCGGGCGCGGCTGACCGCGGATGGCGTGCTGTTGCTGTGCCTCTACGCCCAGCACGGCACCGATCTCCGGCGTCCCCTCCGCGCGGGGGCTTCGCGCGAGACGCTGCTGAACCTGCTGCAAGCCGTGTGGAAGGGACGCGCCGACCGGGGTGCCGAGGAACGCCGGTCCGTCCGCGACCGCGGGACGTACATCCCGCTCAGGGTGCTCAAGAAGGACGCGCACCTCGAAATGCACACCCGTGGCGGGTAGCGCGCGCCAACGCCGAATCCCGTGTGGCGAAAAACCCCTTCAGGCTGCGTTGCGTGCCGCGGCGGCGCGCTTCTTCTGCCAGGCGATCACCACGCGGGCCAGCAGCAGCAGCACCAGGATGGCGCCGTAGGCATAGGGCTTGGGCTCCGGCACTTTCGTCTTCCAGATGAAGTGCACGACGCCTGCCGCACCCGCCAGGTACGCCAGACGATGGAGCTTCTGCCACCTCTTGCCCAGCCGGCGAATCCAGCCCTTCGTCGAGGTCAAGGCCAGCGGAAGCATCGCGAGAAACGACACCATCCCCGACAGGATGAACTTGCGCTTCACCACATCGTCGACGATCAACGACAGGCGGCAGTCAGACCAGTAGAGGCAGGCCTGTTCCAGCAGGATGTAGAGGGCGAGATGGACCAGGGCGTAGAAGAATGCCCACAACCCCAGCATCCGGCGAAGCCCCTGGAGACGGTTCCAGCCGGTCAACCGGCGCAGGGGCGTCACCGCCAGCGTGCAGAGCAGAATCACGAGCGCGGCTTCGCCGGTGTCCAGCCGCAGCGTCTCGACCGGATTGACCCCGAGGTCGCCCCAATAGGTGTTGTAGAAGAGATCCGCCCCGGGCCAGGCACACACCACCCATGCCAGCGCCTTGACCGTGCGCAGTACGCCAGCGGACATCAGTAGAATTTTCTGAGATCCATGCCTTCGTAGATCTTGGCCACCTGATCAGCGTAGCCGTTGAACATCAGCGTCGGCTTGTTCTTGACAAAGGAACCCAGTCGCGTCTCCCTCGCCTGGCTCCACCGCGGATGGTCCACCGTCGGATTCACGTTCGAATAGAACCCGTACTCCCTCGCGTTGGCAATGTTCCAGGACGTGGGCGGCATCTTCTCCACAAAACTGATGCGAACGACGGACTTGATGCTCTTGAACCCGTACTTCCAGGGCACCACCACCCGAATGGGCGCGCCGTTCTGGTTTGGCAGTTCCTTGCCGAAAATCCCGGTCGCCAGCAGCGTCAGCGGATGCATGGCTTCGTCCATGCGCAGGCCTTCGACATACGGCCACTCCAGCGAACTCGTGCGCTGGCCGGGCATCTCGCTGGGGCGCTGAAGCGTGGTGAAGGCCACATAGGCCGCCTTGCCCTGAGGCTCCACCCGCTTGATCAGGTCGGCCAGCGAAAACCCAACCCACGGGATAACGGCTGACCAGGCTTCCACGCACCGGAAGCGGTAGATCCGCTCCTCGAGCTGATGCGGCTTGACCAGATCCTCGAGGGCGTAATCGGCCGGCTTGGCGACCAGGCCGTCCACCTTGACCGTCCAGGGCTTCACCCGCAGTTGTCCGGCATACCGGGCCGGGTCCGACTTCTGCGTCCCGAACTCATAGAAATTGTTGTACTGGGTCACCTGCTCCCAGGTGTGGGTCGCTTCCGTGGTCGAGAGCGGCGACTTCTTGATGCCCGGAATCATCGCCTGCGCCGACAGGACGTCATCGAAGATGGACGCGCCGGCGTAGACGCCCACGGCGCCCGCGGCGGCGGTCTGCAGGAACTCGCGACGCGAGCGATAGACAGACTCCGGCGTGATTTCAGATGAACGGATATCCGACGCGCGCTTGATCAACATGGCTGATTTCCCTTCACTGGTGATTGTACCCCGTCGCCAGTACTACGGTTCGCAGCCGGTCGAGGTTACGGGAAGAAGGTCAAATCGCGCCCAGGAACCGGCCGCTTTCGACCCAAATATGGTCGATTGAAGCCGATAACTGATGGCCGTCGGACAGAATCCGCAGATCGACCAGAGGCTGGCCCTCGGCCCACGTCCTGACCATGACGGGGTCGACCGAGTCGTCCTCGTCGCCCTGAAACACGAGCGTCCTCAGCCGGGTCTCCAGTTTGAGCGCGTCGTACTGCGCGGCGTCCTCATACAACGCGAAGTTGATCTCGCGTTCCTCGCCCAACGCGTAGTGAAACATCCGGAGCGCACCGGCCTGGCGCCAGGCGTCGATGCCGTGTGGGCCCAGTTGCCGCAGGCGGTTGCCACCGAAATCGAGCGCCGGCGCCAGCAGCACCAGTCGATCGATTCGGCCCGTCGTATCCTGCGCGGCCGCATGCACAGCGACGAAGGCTCCCAGACTGGACCCGACGAGCGCGATGGGTCCAGCCGGAACTCGCGACACTTCCTCGGACACCTGGGCCAGCATTCGCGAGGTGGTCAGCGTCTCGAACGCCGGTTGATTGAGGTCCGGACAGCTGAACCCGATCCCTCGCGACGCCAGCTCGCGCCCGAACCGCACCGCCTTCGATGATTCCGGCGACGAAGCGAAGCCGTGAAGGTAGACGACGTGACGGACGGGCGCCGTCGCGTCCGCCGGGTGCGTCATATCTTGTTCGTGCACTCGGGATGGCAACGGCACCGCATCCCGGCCTCGCCCTCGGTGTTGTAGTCGTAGCTCAACTCGTCACCCTTCGGGATGTTCTTCGAGGCTCTGATCCAGACGATGTCGCCCACGACCTCGGAGTAGCAGTTGCCCTTGCAGGAGTGGTTGATGAAGCGCGCCGTGGTGCCATCCACGTTCCCGTCACGAAACCAGCGCCGGTTCAGCGTGAAACACCAGATCTGCCCCTTCTTCTGGTACTTCACTTCCCGCCGATCAGCCTCAGCCGCGGAGATCTTCTCTCCGCCATACCGGACGATCCGTTTGTTCTTGTTGATGGGTTCGGCCGCGTAGACCCCCCATCCGGAAATCTTCGATCGCTTGCGAATGATACGGACGTTGGTTTCCGTGACTTCTACTCGTGCCCGAGGTTGTGCCATGCGCCCCAGATTCTAACCCAGGGAGGCACCTCGAACGCACTATACTCAGCCCCAAACAGGAGAACTCCCCCATATGCGCAGGTGGTTGATCGCATTCATCACTGGTCCCCTGGTGCTCGGCGCCGCCGCGTTGACGGCCGGCGCCCAGCAGCAGCCGACGTCCTCGTTCACGCTCCGGGTGGCCCGCCTCTTCGATGGGACCAGCGGAGAGCTGCTTCACGACGCCATCGTCCGGATCGAGTACGGCCGGATCATTCGCGTCGGGCGCGGAGAGCTTACCGGGGACGCGGCAGGCGCGGTGACCGATCTCGGCGACGTGACGCTGATGCCCGGCATGGTGGACGTGCATACGCACATCGACTGGCACTTCGGGCCCGATGGCCGGTACGGAAACCGGCCCGGCGTCCCGCGTGAAACACCGGAGCAGCGCCAGGCCGCCATCGCGGCGAACCTGAACGCGACACTGCTGGCCGGGTTCACGACGATTCAGAACGTCGGCAACCGCGGTGACGAGGCGCTGCGGTCAGGCGTGGCCGACGGCACGCTGGTGGGGCCCCGCATCCTGACGTCACTGGGGCAGCTCCAGCCGGGCAACCAGACACCGGAGCAGTTGCGTGAGCGGGTGCGCGCCTCCAAGGCGGCCGGCGCCGATGTCATCAAGACGTTTGCCTCGGGCAGCATCCGGACGGGCGGCGAACTGAACGTGATGCAGGAACAACTCGACGCCATCTGCGGCGAGGCGAAGGCGCAGGGGCTGCGGACGCTGGTCCACGCCCACGATCCAGACTCCATCGTGGCGGCGGTCAACGCGGGCTGCAATCAAATCGAACACGGCGTCTTTGCCGACGACCGCGCGATTGCCGCCATGAAACAGGCTGACGTCTTCTTCGATCCCAACATTGGGCTGGTCTTGCAGAACTACATCGAGAACAAGGCGCTGTTCCTGGGCTCCGGCAGCTATACCGAGGAGGGGTTCGCGTTCATGGAAGGCGCCATCCCGACACTGGGGCCCATCTTCAAGAAGGCGCTGGATGCGGGACTGCGGATGCCGCTGGGCACCGATGCCGTGGCGGGCGCCCACGGGCAGAACGCGCGTGAGGCCGTCGCCCGCGTGAAAGCCGGCCAGCGGCCGACCGACGCGCTCATCAGCGCCACGTCTCTGGCCGCCGAGTCGCTGGGGATGGGCGACAGGCTCGGGCGCCTGGCGCCAGGCTACCTCGCCGACATCATCGCGGTGGCCGGAGATCCGACCAGCGACATCACCGCGTTACAGAGGGTCACCTTCGTCATGGCGCAGGGACGCGTGG
>JAHEFO010000354.1 GCA_024640135.1 Acidobacteriota bacterium | reverse complement strand
CCTTGTGCTTCGGCCTCCGCCAGCCGTGCCGCATGCGCCGCAATCTCCTCGCGACGCGCCTGCTCGACCCGGTCAATCAGTTCCTGCTGCAGTGCCTGGAGGGCCGCCGCCCCGTGCGCCTCGACCTTCGCCAACTTGGCGGCCTGCGCCGTGGCCTCTTCGCCACGTGCCTGCTCGACTCGGTCAACCAGTTCCTGCTGCAGTGCCTGGAGGGCCGCCGCCCCGCGCGCTTCGGTCTCCGCCAGTTTGGCGGTCAGCGCCGTGACTTCCTCACGATGCGCCTGCTCGGCACGGTCCACCAGTTCCTGCTGCAGAGTCTCGAGGGCTGCCTCGCCTTGTGCTTCGGCCTCCGCCAGCCGTGCCGCATGCGCCGCAATCTCCTCGCGACGCGCCTGCTCGACCCGGTCAATCAGTTCCTGCTGCAAGGTCTGGAGGGCCGCCTCGCCTTGTGCTTCGGCCTCCGCCAGCTTGGCCGCCTGCGCCGTGGCCTCCTCATGACGCGCCTGTTCGAGTCTTGCCAGGGCTTCCTGATGCTGCCCGGCCATCTCGGCCTGATTCCTGGCAAACGCGGCCTGGGCCGCAGCCTCCGCTTCACGGGCCGCACTGGCTTTCGCCTCTTCGAGCCGCGCTGAGAACTGGTCGTGCATTCGACTGAGTTCGGCCTGCGACGCCGCCGCCTCCGCCTGAGCCCGGGCGATCGCCTCCTCGGCCTGGGCCCGAGGAAGCGTCTGCCCGGATTGTTCTTCGTCCGCCGCCAGTTCGGTCCGGGCAGCCGCCTGTGCCTCGCGCACGGCGGCCTCAATCCGCTCCGCTACGTCCTGCTGCGACAGCGCCAGTTGCTGTTCGGCCTGCTCGACTTTGGATCGCAATTCTGAGATCAACAGCACGTCGCGCAGTCGCAAGACGACGTCCGGAGGGTCAGTCTCGGTCGGCTCATCCTTGACTGGGCCTGGGACCGGCGCGGCCTTGCCGTTCTGGTGACCACCTGACCGCTGGGCCGGTTCCTGATCGGAGTCCGCTGGGTTGAAGTGCGTCTTGATGTGGCCGAGCAGGGAGAAACTGGTGCGGTGCATAGTCGGGTCTCACCAGTCATCATGCACAGGCCATGCCACGAAATCGGGCCCGAAGAAGGCCTTCAGACAAGCCACAGCAGGCCCTGTCATCCCCCGAACTCACGATTTTGAAAGCGGCGTTACCAGTCCGTCGCCCGGCTGAGCCGGGTGTGCCGGAGGCGCGCGGGATGACGAGATGCCCTTCTCAGAACCGCGAGACGAGAAACACGACGGCCGTGCCGGCCAGCGCCACGAGGCCACCGTACGACAGCCAGATGAGTCCCTTGCCCGGCCGATGCCCGGCTGGCATGTTGTCGCCGAGAATCACCCGGAGATTGAGATACCCAAGGATGGGGGCTGTCAGGAACGAGACGATCGTGGCAAAGTCCACCATGGCCGTCAGGCTGCTCGCCACGAATGCCACGACCAGCACCGTCAGCAGGCCCAACACGGCTCCGGATGCCCAGTACACCGGCCCGGTGTCGCTCACGTCCGGGTTGACGGCACTGGCCCTCAATACCGCTACTGACCTGGCGATGACCCGTGGGAATCCGTCGATTACCGTCAACGCGGTGGAGAACATCGTGGTCAGGACCGCGACCAGCACAAGCGGTCGCGTCCAGGCGCCGAGCGCATCGCTGTAGAGGTCCACCAACTGCATCGAGAACTGGGCTCCGGCCGCACTGAAGGAGGTTCCGGACCCGTACATCACGCCGGCGCCAAGCATCAGGAACGCAAACGCCATCAGGCCGGTAGCGACGTATCCCACGCGGAAGTCGAGAACGGCGTGGGCCACGGAAGCCCGCGTCCCCATGTCCCGGTCCTTGGCCAGTGTCCACACCGAACTCCAAACCGAGATGTCGATGGCCGATGGCATCCAGCCCGCCAGCGCGAGAAGAAAGGCCAACGGGACGCCGGCCGAGGCCGGCGGCCATAGGGCCAACGTTGAGAGGTCGGTGCGAGGCGCCACGAGGGCGGCCGCACAAATCGTCGAAATGGTCAGCAACGTGAGAATGACCTTCGTCGTGACATCGAGTCCGCGAAACCGGCCGACACGCAGCAATGCGGCACAGGCCAACACCACCAGGGCCGCCACCAGCGGCAGATCCCACGGCAGGCCAAAGGTGACTTTGACGAGAAACGACGTAAACAGGACGATCGCACCCTGAATGATCACAGCGGTCGACAGCGTGATCCCCAGATACAACCACAACGCCCATCGTCCTACGCGTGAGTAGCCCTCGACGAGACTCTCGCCGGTGGCCGCAGCGTACCGCGGGCCGTATTCGAAGAACGGATACTTCAGCACCAGCGCCAGGAGAATCACGCCGGCCAGGGCAAAACCTGCGTCTGCGCCGGCGCGGGTGGACTGGACGAGATGCGAGACGCCGATGGCCGCGGCCGCCCACAGCAGGCCAGGACCGAACGCGGTCCAGAAGGTAGCAGGTCGAACGCGGTTTGACATGGTAGGTGGGGAGTGTACTCCCTCTGGTCTGGGGCCGGGCACGGCCAGGGCTCGGATGGATGGCTCTACCTGGAGCGCCTGAACACCAACAGATTGTCGTTGGGCCCCTCCGCCTTGGACTCGAACGCAGTCGAACGTGCCTTCTCCCGGACTGCCTGTCCCTCCGGCATGCACACCGTCAGCAGGTCGTCCTCGATCTTGTAGATGCCCATGGTCACGCGCGTCCCCTGCTTGAGGTCCAGCCACTTCGGCGTGGGCGCATCATCCACACTGTACGTCCACTGCATCCCGGCCTCGCCACCGGTCTGGGTGATCTGTGTCTCGGTTACGATCCACTGCACCCCCTGAACGACTTCGTCCGGAGCTGTACGCCCGCCGTCCTGGAGGGAGATCAGTTGCCACGTCCCCTGAAGAGGATGTGGCGCGTCTTGTACGGCGGCGGCGTGCGAGGACACCGCAGCGAACAGAAGTGCGAGCAAAGACAGTCTCAAGCCGGCCTCCTCATGAGGTTGCCCCCACTGGGCGCACTATATACGAGCGTGGCCGCAGCTGCGCGCGACGTTGGAACGCCGGATGGACTCCAGGCATCTGGAGGCGCTCGCCGTGACCCAGCCGTCGGTTTCAAACTGGGAATATCCACGGCCGCACTCGTGTGACCTCGGTGTGACCTCTGGAATGTCCTGTTACCAAGGAAAGTTGGTAGCGGTACGGGGATTCGAACCCCGGTTGCGTGGTTGAGAACCACGTGTCCTAACCCCTAGACGATACCGCCATGCGGTAACAGGAACTTTGAAAGTAGCATCGTGGCAAGAACCCGG
>JAHEFO010000122.1 GCA_024640135.1 Acidobacteriota bacterium | reverse complement strand
CTGCTGGCCGCCACACACGCGATAGGGAAAGGCATTGTCGGTCGAGGCGTGATACATCGCCGCGGTGGGCTGCGTGTACCAGTTGCTCCAGCTCTCGCCGCGATTGCCGGAAACTACAGCGCCCTGGTCGGTGACGACGACGATGATGTTGGTGTCGTTGGGGTTGATCCACGCCTTCTGGTAGTCGTCACCGCCCGGCGCGCCGCGCACGGCCGTCCATGTCAGACCGCCGTCTTCGGAACGCCAGAAGACCACGGAGCAGCTGTAGAGCACGTTCTCGTCTTTGGGATCGACGGTGAGCGTGGGCAGGTCGCCTCCGCCAATGCGACCGAGCGGCCGTGTATCAGGCGCGCGGCGGCCGCTGCCGTCCGGGCCACGTACCGCCAGGAACCAATGCGCTCCGCCATCGGTTGATTTGTAGAGGCCAACCGAACCGCCGCCGCCGCGTCCGCCGCGTCCGCCCGCCGCCTCGCCGGCCACCGTGGCGTACAACACGTTTGAATTGCTCGGGGCGATGGCGAAATTCGTCTGGATGATATTGGGCAAGCCCTCGGTGAGTTGAGTCCACGTGGTTCCGCCGTCGGTCGACTTGAAAATGCCGCCGCCCGCGCCGCCGAACGCGCCGCCTTCGATGTAGCTCTGCTGCTGAATCCACAGCGCCGCATACACGGTATCCGGGTTCGACGGATCGATGTGCACTTCGTTCGCGCTCGTGTACTCATCCTTGTACAGCACCTTCTGGAATGTGTTTCCGCCGTCGCTCGACCGGAACACGCCGCGTTCCTCGTTCGGACCATACGCATGGCCCAGCACCGCCACAAAGAAGCGGTTGGGATCGCGGGGGTCGATTTCGATCGCCGCGATCATCTGACTGTCAAAGAGCCCCATGCGCGTCCAGGTCTTGCCGGTGTCTGTGGATTTGTACAGACCGTCGCCGGTCGACAGGTCCGGCCGGATGATCCCGGCTCCCGAACCCACGTAAATGATGTTCGGATTGGACTGCGCGACAGCGATGGCGCCGATGGAGCCCGTGGTTTCATTGTCGAAGATCGGCGTCCAGTTCGATCCGTAGTCGGTGGAACGCCAGACGCCGCCGTTGTCAAACCCGGCGTAGGACACCTGTGGCTGCGTCGCGACACCCGCCACGGCGCGCGCGCGCCCGGCCCGCGTCGGACCGATCTGGCGCCAGTGCATGTCAGACGCGGGGTCTGCCGACTGAGCGAGAGCGAGCACGCTGAACGTCGCAAGGGCGAGGATCGCAGATGCAAGGCGGCGATATGTGGACATGGGGTTCCTCCGGCTGGCTGCACGAGCACAAGCAGATGCTGGAGATATTACATCGGTTGCATCACGACGGAGCCGCCCATTCGGCACAGGTCCACTCCGAATTGTCCAGCCAGTTCCTCCTCCCCTCGTCGATCAGCGTCAGTCCTATCGATGTCCGAACGTGAAGACTGTCTGCGATCGGTATTCGGCGCCAGGCCGCAGTTCAATCGAAGGGAAGCTCGCCTGGTTTGGCGAGTCGGGGAAGTGCTGCGTTTCGAGGCAGAAGCCGGAGCGGAGCGGGTAGACGCGGCCACCCTTGCCCGTAATCGTGCCATCCAGGAAGTTGCCAGTGTAGAGCTGAAGGCCTGGCTCGGTTGTGGAGACTTCCAGTGTGCGCCCGGTCGTGGGTTCGTACACACGGGCGGCCAGTTGCAGACCTTCGCCCGACCGCGTCAGCACGTAGTTGTGGTCGTACCCCTGGCCGTATTCCAACTGCGTGTCCTGGGTGTTGATTCGCGCGCCGATCGGGGTTGCCGTGCGGAAGTCGAAGGGCGTCCCTTCGACCCCTGCGAGTTCACCCGTCGGAATGAGGGTGTCGTCCACGGGCGTGTAGCGATCCGCGTTGACCATCAGTTCGTGGCCCAGGATGTCGGTCGTCTTGGCGCCGCCCAGGTTGAAATAGCTGTGCTGGGTCAGGTTGATGATTGTCGGCTTGTCGCTGGTCGCATGGTAGTCGACGATGAGCGTGTTGTCGGGCGTCAGGGTGTAGACGACATGGGCGGTCACTTCGCCGGGGTAGCCCTCTTCGCCATCGGCGCTGGTGTACTCCAGCCGCACGCCGACTCCGGTGCGGTCCTGGAATGGGTCAGCCTTCCACACCACCTTGTCCCAGCCCTTGAGTCCCCCATGGAGATGGTTGGGGCCGTTGTTCTTTGCCAGGGTGTAGGTCTGGCCGTCGAGGCTGAACGTGCCGTTCGCGATGCGGTTGCCCACCCGGCCAATCAGGCTGCCGAAGTACGGCGAGTTCGCCTCGTAGCCGGCGACCGAATCGTGACCCAGAACAATGTCATCCACGGCGCCGTCCCGGTCAGGTGTCTTGAGCGACATGATGATGCCTCCGTAGGTGAGCACCGTCATTTCGATGCCCTTGCCATTGCGGAGGGTGATGAGGTCAACAGGGGTCCCGTCGGCCGTTGCGCCGATCGGCACCTGGGTCAGGCGAATCTCAGAACCCGGCACGATCTCGGATTGTCCCCCGTCGCCGCACGCGACCGCAAACAACCCCGCTACTACGATTACCAAGACTCTCTTCATGACCATCCCTCCATACGAGCACAATAGCACCCAGCACCCAGCACCCAGCACCCAGCACCCAGCACCCAGCACCCAGCACCCAGCACCCAGCACCGCGTGAGCGCATCGTATACGATTGCCATCCAGTGACACGCCAGGGGCTCGTGTTTCGTGATGTGGCGAAAGCGTTTGGCGCCGTTCAGGCGCTGCGCGGCGTGAGTTTCGCCGTGGCGGCCGGTGAAGCGCACGCCTGCGTGGGCGAGAACGGCGCCGGCAAGTCCACGCTGCTCAAGATCCTGGCTGGCTCCATCAGGCCCGATCGCGGTGACGTGTCCTGGGAGGGCGAGCGAATGCATTTCGCCAGTCCGCGCGAGGCCCTCGAACGCGGGATCGGCATGGTCCATCAGGAGATGCTCGCCTTTCCGAACCTGTCGGTCACGGCGAATATCTTCGCCGGCCGCGAAATCACCCGCGGGTGGGGCCGCCTCAACGAGCAGGCGATGCGGGCACGCACGCAGGAGTTGCTCACGCGGTTGCACGTGCCCGTCACGCCGGACACGCCGATGGATCGGGTTTCGACCGCCTGCGCCCAGCTGGTGCAGGTGGCCCGCGCGCTCGCCTTCGAGTGCCGTGTCCTGGTCCTGGATGAGCCGACCACTTCGCTGACCGATGCCGAGGTCGATCATCTCTTCGGTGTTGTCACCGGTCTGCGAGCGCAGGGCGTCACCATCCTGTTCGTCTCGCATCGGCTGCCCGAGGTCTATCGCCTGTGCGATCGCATCACCGTGCTGCGCGACGGACAGTTTGCCGGCACGTTCGATCGCGCGACCACGCCCTCCGATGACATCGTGCGAGCCATGGTCGGCCGGGAGCCACCCAAGCGAGTGGCACGCCGTCGCCCGTCAGGAGCCACCGGGGACTCTCCCGCTGTCGCTCCGGCTCTCCGCGTCGAGAACCTGACGCGTCGTCCGGCATTCGAAGGGATTTCTTTCCATGTCGCCCCTGGAGAAATCGTCGGCATGTTCGGCCTCGTTGGATCCGGCCGCACTGAGATTCTCGAGACGTTATTTGGCCTGGCAGCGCCCGACGCGGGGCAGGTTGCGATTGATGGTCAGCCCGTGCAGGTCCGGTCCGCCCGCGATGCGGGCAAGGCCGGTCTCGCGTTGGTGCCGGAGGATCGGCAGCGGCAGGGGCTGTTCTTCAATCTTTCCCTCCGCCACAACCTGGTGCTGCCGTTGGCCGCCAAACAGGATGTCCGCGTCATCGACGACGCCCGCGAGGAGGCTGCGGCGGAGCTTCAGGTCAAGTCACTCGCCATCAGGACGCCTCACCTGCGGGTGACGCCCGATGCGTTGTCGGGCGGCAACCAACAGAAGGTCGTGGCCGGCAAGTGGCTGGCGACCGAGCCGCGTGTCCTGCTGCTGGATGAGCCGACCAAGGGCGTGGATGTGGGTGCCAAGTTCGAGATCCACAACCTTATCCGCGGTCAGGCGGATACGGGGATGGCGTGTCTGCTGGTGTCGAGCGACCTGCCGGAGGTGCTGTCGCTGGCCGATCGCATCCTGGTGATGCGTGAGGGACGCCTGCGGGGAGAACTGCGCGGGGGAGACGCGACGGAAGAAGCCGTCATGCGTCTGGCCACGCATGATGTTGAGGCTGCGACGCAGGACGGAGGCACGGCGTGAAGAGGTTGTGGCAGATTCGCGAGTTCAGCACCCTGATGATCCTCGTGCTCGAGGTAGCGTTCTTCACCTGGTACCTCTGGCCGTCTGGGGGAGGGCATCCCTTCCTCAACGTGGGCAACGCCCTGCTGATCCTGAAGTACTCCTCGATTTACGGCATCGCGGCCATCGGTGCGGCCATCGTCATCATTACCGGCGGCATCGACCTGGCCCCCGGTGCGGTGATCGGCTTGACGAGTGTGGTGACCGGATACTTCTTCGTGCAGGCGGAGTGGTCTCTCACAGCCAGCGCGTTCATGGGACTGATGGTCGGGCTCTCAGCCGGCCTCATTTCTTCGTGGCTCATCGTCGGGGTACGGCTCCCGCCGTTCATTGCCACACTGGGTGTGATGGGGATCTGGCGCGGCGCCGGGTACATCATTACGGAAGCCCGGTTCTACGATCTTTCCGCGAAGCTGCCCCGCAACTGGACCGTGTTCGGAATCTCGATCGATTGGGTGCCTCCGATTGTGATGGTGACACTGGCCGGGATCTTCCAGGTGTTGATGAAACGGTTCCAGTGGGGGCGTGCCGTCTTCGCCGTGGGCGGCAACGAGACGGCAGCGCTGTTTTCCGGCCTGCGCGTGGGCATGGTCAAGACGACGGCGTACGTCGCGGCTGGGGTGCTGGCCTCGATCTCCGGTGTGGTGTTGGCGATCGTGCAGGGGCAGGGCAAGGCCGATCTCGCGAATGGTTATGAACTGGATATCATTGCGTCAGCCGTGGTCGGTGGCGCCAGCCTCACCGGCGGCCGCGGATCGGTGGCCGGCGCCGTCCTGGGGGCCCTGATCTTCGGCGTTTTGCGTAACGCGCTGCCCCAAATTCCAGGCGCGACGTTCTATGATCGGGTTATCGTCGGGCTGGCCGTGATCGTGATCGTGGTGATGGACCAGGTGCTGGTGAGAAGAGGGTAGTGGGCGGGGGCCAGGAGTCCTGGGCCCTGTGGAGTGCCAGTCGAGTCAAAGAGGACAACATGAAGAAACTCATCGGTGTGGTCGCTATAGTGGTGTTCGGGGTCGTGGGGTGCGGTGGAGGCACGACCGATGGTCCTCCGCCGGTCAAGAAACTCCGCTTTGCGCTGATTCCCAAGTCCCTGGACATTCCGGTATTCGACTACGCGCGTATCGGCGGCGAACGTGCGGCCGAGGAGTTGGGCGTGGAGGTCATCTATCGCGGTCCGGACAAGGCTGATGAACTGAAGCAGAAGGAGATCCTGGAATCGTTCATCACCCAGAAGGTGGATGGCATTGCGATTTCGGTGCTCAACGCCGACTTCTTGACGTCAACCATCGATCGGGCGGTGGAAGCCGGCATCCCGGTGGTGACCTGGGACTCTGACGCGCCAAAATCGAAGCGCCTGGCGTTCTATGGCGTGGATGACTATCAGTCGGGACTCGTGATGGGCGAGGAGACGGCCAGACTGTTGGGAGGTCAAGGGACGGTGGCGTTTATCACCAGCCTGGGCGCCAACAATCTGCAGCGCCGCATGGACGGCGCCCGGGAGTCCCTGGCCAAGTACCCGGGGATCAGCATTGTCGAGACCTACGACATCAAGGAAGACAGCACCCGGTGCCAGGAGTTGATCGCCACGGGCAGCAACCGGTATCCGAACCTGGGAGCATGGATCTCGGTCGGAGGCTGGCCCGTGTTCAGTGCCAATGCGCTCGAGCCGGTTCCGGCCACCACGAAGTTTGTGTCGTTCGATACCGTCGAGGCGGCGCTGTCTTTGTTGCGCGCAGGCAAGGTGCAGGTGCTGCTCGGGCAGAAATACTTCGGGTGGGGCGGTGAATCCATCAAGTTGCTGCACGGCATCATCAACGGCCAGATGCCGACAAATCCCATCATCGACTCCGGAGTGGATGTGGTCACCGCGGAGAATGTGGACGCCTATGAGGCGGCCTGGAAGGCTATCGAAGGCAAGTCGTGACGACGCTGCTGGGGGCCCTGGTTATGGGGGGCAGCGCTGAGCGGCGCGCCGTGCCAGCCTGACGCCCGGGTCTGTTCTACAATTGAGTCATGATCCTCAGCAGCCTGGGGCGTTGGCCTCGTCGTGTGGTGTCGGTTGGCGCGACGGTTGTGGCGTTGTGGGCCTGCGGCGTCGGCAGTTCCCTCGCGCAGTCGGTCCCACCTGAGGCGGCCGACTCGGCATGCGACGTCGTGACGACCGAGCGCGTCGTTGCTGTTGGCGATGTCCACGGCGCATTCGATCAGTTCGTCAGTATTCTGCGTGAAGCCAAGCTCATCGATGGCCGCCGCCGCTGGATTGGCGGTCGGGCCATTCTTGTGCAGCTGGGTGACGTTCCGGATCGGGGTCCTGACTCGCGCAAGGTCCTGGACCTCCTGCGCCGCATGGAGGAGGACGCCGCAAAGGCGGGTGGCCATGTGTACGCCCTGCTGGGAAACCACGAAGCGATGCGGATGATGGGCGACTACCGCTACGTGAGCGAGGGCGAGTACGCAGCTTTTCGATCTCGGGATTCCGAGGATCTTCGGAGTCGCTACTACGACCTGGCCATGGCGGCTGCCGAGAAGCGGACCGAGGCCAGCGGCGCCGAGTTTGACGAAGGGGCGTACCGGAAGCAGTTCTTCGATGCGACGCCGCTCGGGCTGGTGGAGATGCAGATGGCGTTCCGGGCCGAGAGTGACTACGGGCGCTGGCTGAGGACACACGACACTATGGTCAAGATCAACGGTGTGGTCTTTGTCCACGGTGGCCTGACGCTTGATGTGGCGAGCCTGGGGTGCGAGGCGGTCAATGCCCGGGTGCTCATGGAACTTGAAACCGCTTCCCTGGGCGATCCGGAGGTGGAGCAGACGCTGGTGGTCAGTCCGGAAGGCCCGCTGTGGTACCGCGGCCTGGTGGATGGAGCCCCAGGTGTGGGACTGGCCGAGGTTGAGGCGATTCTCACGGCGGCAGGCGCGCGCGCCGTGGTCGTTGGGCACACGGCGGCCGACGACTTCAGGATTCGATCGCAATTCGGGGGGCGTGTCGTCCAGGTCGATACCGGGATGCTCGGCGGCGAGTTCTATCCCGCCGGCGTCGCCTCGGCACTCGAGATTGCTGACGGCGTCTGGACGGCCATCTACGAAGGCCGCCGGGAAATCCTGCGGCCGTCGGTCACCCTGGGTCCGTCAGAGGCAGGATCAGGAGGGTAGCCGGAGGATGGCAGCAACGGCGGCCGGCATGCTGGCCCGGACACGGACGATATCGCCGCCCAAGCCGGAGGTGAGAGCACGATGATGACAGTGGTGATGGTCTTTCGAATTGCCATGAAGGCGCTCGGGCGTAACAGGCTGCGCACGGGGTTGACGATGCTCGGCATGATCATCGGGGTGGGCGCGGTGATCACCATGGTGGCGCTCGGCGAGGGGGCGCGGGCGATGATCGAGGAGCAGGTGAAAGCCACCGGCACAAACGTGATTACCCTCACGCCGGGCAATACCACGAGCATCGGTGTTCGTGTGCGCGGTGAGATTACATCCGGGGACGCCGATGCCATCCGAGCCGTGCCGCAGATTCAGTGGGTCGCCGAAGGCGTCTCGGCACGTCAGCAGATCATCGTGGGCAACCAGAACAACAACACTTCCATTGTGGGTACGAACGTGGACTGGCCGCTCATCAAGTCGTGGCCGCTCAAGTACGGATCATTCTTCTCCGAGTACGATGTGCAGGCGGCGGCCAAGGTTCTGGTGATGGGACAGAACGTCGCAGACCTGCTCTTCCCGGACCAGGACCCCACGGGGAGGACCGTTCGCGTCCGGAATCACATCTTCAGGGTGATCGGCGTGTTTACCTCCAAGGGCGCGGGGTCGGGCGGTTCGAATCAGGACGATCAGGTCTTTGTGCCGTACACCACGGTGATGAAGAAGATCACGGGGAACCGCCGGCTGAACAACATCACGGCGTCGGCCTACGACGGAGAGGGCACTGAGGTGGCCGCCGAGGCTGTTCGCCAGGTGATGCGGATGCAGGACGGCATCGGTCCCGGCGAGGACGACGACTTCCGCGTGATTACGCCGGAAGACGTCATCGAGCTGCGGACACGGTCCACCGATACTCTCACGTCGCTGCTCGCGGGGATCGCCGCCGTGTCACTGCTGGTGGGCGGCATCGGCATCATGAACATCATGCTCGTGTCGGTGACCGAACGGACGCGGGAGATTGGTCTTCGCATGGCGGTCGGGGCGCGTGCGGGTGATGTGCTCCGTCAGTTCCTGGTCGAGGCGGTTGTGCTGTCTGCGGTCGGCGGAGGGATGGGCGTCGGAGCGGGATTCGGCGTTGCCCTGTTTGTCACGTGGTACCGGCAGTGGCCGGCAGTCGTGCCGTTGGATGTCGTCGTGATGGCCGTAGGCTTTGCAGCCCTGGTGGGAATCTTCTTCGGGTACTATCCGGCCCGCAAGGCTGCCGGGCTTGATCCGATTGAGGCCCTCAGATTCGAGTGAAGAACTCCGGCTTCTGCGTGCCCGCTCGACTTTGGTCATTTGAGCTCAGGGAAAGTTCATCTTTGTAATCGCGGTTCTCAGTTGCCGCCTCGCGTCCATCGGATCGATTACAGGAACGTCATCGACTGCCAGAATCTCGCAAGAATTCACGGAGCGTCATGGTGGTAGCGCCGGTCAGTTGTCTGTTGTGCGATAACATGCCCGTTTGCGAATGACTCTTTCAGCCGTCGATCAAGCAGAACTCTCTTCGGCGCCGGAACGGGCGAAGGCCGAGTCCTCACCTCGTCTGCCCAGCGGACGCCCGCGCGTCGATGGAAAGTTTCTGCGCTCGGCGGACAGCCGGCTCCTCATCAAGGGCGTGACCTACGGCACCTTCGCGCCCGGCCCCGATGGCCATCAGTTCCCGACACCCGACCAGGTTGCCGGCGACTTCGCGCTGATGGCCGCGCATGGCGTCAACACCGTTCGCACGTACACCTTGCCGCCGCGGTTCCTCCTCGACGAGGCGGCACGACAGGGGCTGTACGTGATGGCCGGCGTGCCGTGGACGCAGCATGTCGCGTTCCTTTCAGACCATCGCAGCCGACGCCGTCTGACGCAGGGGATTGTCACGGACGTCAAGCGCCTGGGCGCTCACCCGGCCCTGCTGCTTGTCGCTCTGGGCAACGAAATTCCGGCGGGGGTCGTGCGGTGGCATGGTCGGGATCGCATCGAAGGATTTCTTCACGACATCTTTGATGCGGCGAAATCGGCATCCCCGGAGGCGCTGTACACCTACGTCAACTTCCCTCCGACCGAATTCCTGGAGCTGCCATTTCTCGACGTGGCCGCGTTCAACGTGTACCTGCACCGCGAGTCCGAGCTGCGTGCCTACATCACACGCCTGCAGCACGTGGCCGGCAATCGTCCGCTCCTGCTGGCCGAACTCGGCGCCGACAGCCTCCGGCAGGGCGAGGATGGGCAGGCGGCGCTCACGGCGATGCAACTCGAGACCGCGTTTCGCGCGGGCGCCTGCGGGGCCGTGGCGTTTGCCTGGACTGATGAGTGGTGGCGGGGCGGGTTTCCCGTTGAGGACTGGGATTTCGGCCTGGTTGATCGTGATCGGCGGCCGAAGCCCGCGCTGGCCGAGGTCGTGCGTGTTTTTGCCGATGCGCCCTTCAGCGAGGAGGAGAAGGCGAAGTGGCCGAAGGTGTCGGTGGTGGTGTGCGCCTACAACGCCGCTTCGACGATCGACGAGTGCCTCACGTCTCTTGCGTCGCTCAACTATCCGGACTACGAGGTGATCGTGGTCAACGACGGTTCCAGGGACAGGACCGGCGATATCGCCAGGCGTCACCGCATCGCGTCTGTCATTGATGTGCCGAACGGTGGGCTGAGTTTGGCTCGCAACATTGGTCTCAAAGCGGCATCCGGGGAGATTGTCGCCTATACCGACGCCGATGTTCGCGTGGACCCGGACTGGCTGACGTTTCTGGTGCAGCCATTCCTGAGTTCGGACGTCGTGGGTTCGGGTGGGCCCAACGTGGTGCCTCGGAACGATCCCTGGCTTGCGCAGTGTGTGGCGCGCGCCCCTGGCGGGCCGACCCACGTGCTCCTGGATGACAATATCGCCGAGCACGTTCCCGGCTGCAACATGGCGTTTCGGCGGAAGGCGCTGGAAGGAATCGGCGGATTCAACCCCATCTATCAGCGGGCTGGCGACGACGTGGATGTGTGCTGGAGGCTTCAGTCCAGGGGATGGCGGTTGGGATTCGCACCGGCGGCGCTGGTCTGGCATCACCATCGTGCCAGCGTGAGGGCGTATTGGCGTCAGCAGGTGGGCTACGGGGAAGGTGAGGCCTGGTTGGCGCCACACCATCCCGACAAGTTCCAAGGTTCCCATGCGGTCTGGCGAGGCCGGATCTACAGTCCGTTGCCATTTGTTCGAGCGCTGACCAAGCCTCGGATCAATTCGGGCACGTGGGGACTGGCGGCGTTTCCCTCCGTCTATCAGAGTGATAGCTACCCGTTCGCGTTCATGCCGCACAAGTCGAGATGGATCGTGGGGTCGATCGCACTGCTCGAGGTGGGGTTCGTGCTGGCGTGGCTGGGCCGAACCGACCTGGCTTGGGCCGCGATCGGTATTGGCGGGGCTGGCGTGTGCACAACGGTCGTCAAGTGCCTGCGGTTCTTGAAGAAATCGGATTTGCGACAGGTGCAGCGGATTCCAGGGTGGTCGGCAGGTGCGAGCAATCTGCTCTACAGCCTGACCATCGCCTGGCTCCACTTTCTGCAGCCGCTTGCTCGGGCGGCGGGGCGGATCCGAGGCACCCTGGCCGGAGTGGATCACGCGCCGACTCAGCCAGGGTCGTCGGAGCCCACGCTCTCGGTCTGGCGACCCCGTACCGTTCTTTCCCTGGTCGTGGGGCGCATGGTGGAGCGCCAATACTGGGGCGAGCAGTGGACGGAGTCAGGTGCGTGGCTGTCAAAGATCCTGACCCAGTTACAGCAGGATCGAGTCGGACGGGCTGTCGAGGTCGACGACGGGTGGCAGGCGAATCGCGATGTGAGCGTGGAGTTTGGACGGTCGGGCTGGCTCGATGTCCGCGGACTGCTGGAAGATCACGGATCGGGCAAGAGTCTGGCGCGGGTGGGCCTGCGATTGCGGCTCACGTGGTTCGGCTGGTTGTCGGGTGGAGCCCTCGCGGTCGCCGTGGCGGGCAGCGCAGCCCTCGGCGCGCTGCCCGGGGTCGTGGCCGGGCTGACGGCCGTCGCCATCGTTGGCCGCTGGGTGTGGTCGGTCGCCCGGGTCGTCGCGGCGGCCGAACACGCGATCGAGTCAGGGAGTCAAGGCTGCGGCCTTCGACCCGTCCGCTGAGGCTCACCTCGCAATCGCTGGGAGTCCAGCCTGGCGCGCCAGCCAGTCTTCCTGATCCACAAACTTTGCCCAGCGGTTCCAATCGAGCACCGAGTTGATCTCCAGTGCCGACGACGCTCCGAGCAGTGTGTAGGCGCGG
>JAHEFO010000121.1:9778-11837 GCA_024640135.1 Acidobacteriota bacterium | reverse complement strand
GACCCAGTCGCTCAAGGTGCGGGCTGAGAGTGACGCGAACGGGGTGTCAACCGTCATCCCGAGCATCAGCATGGACACTCTGGCGGTCTCACCCGACGGCCGCTGGCTGGCCTATGACGCGATGCGGGACGGGAGGATGAATATCTACGTCCGACGGTACTCAGAGTCCGGCGGGGAGCCCGGTGTGGAGGAGCGCATTTCTCCAGATGGAGGCCAGCAGGCCGCGTGGTCCCCGGACATGACCGAGTTGTACTACCTCCATGGGGATTCGATCATCGCGGTGCCCTTCACGACGACCGGAGATCGATTCCGAAAGGGCCCCGAAGAGGTGCTGTTCACGTCATCCCGCTTGCTGAAGCGCGCCTCTGCAAGCCCTTTGGCCGTTCGCGGCCGGCGGAGCTTCATTGTGGCGTTGCGGGAAGACGAACCCGGGCCCCCGCGTCTGAACATCGTCCTCAACTGGAGCCGGGAAGTCGCCGCCCGCCTGGCGGCGCGTTAGCGTCGCGCGAGCAGGTCCCGAATCTCGGTCAGCAGCAGCTCTTCCTTGGACGGCGCCGGCGGTGCGGCCGGCTTGGCCGCTTCCGCCTTCTTTGCCTTGTTCATCGCCTTGACAACCATGAAGAGGGCAAAGGCCACGATGACGAAGTTCACGACCGCGTTGACGAGCACGCCGTACGCCAGGGCCACGCCACCCGCCTCCTTCACGGCGGCCAGCGTGGCATAGGGACCGGCCGGGGCGCCCTCCTTCAAGACGAGGAAATAATTGGAGAAGTCGGCTCCACCCATCAGCATCCCGAGGGCTGGCATGAGGACATCTCCGACGAAGCTGGTGATGATGGCGCCGAACGCCACGCCGATGATGATGCCGACGGCCATGTCCACGACGTTGCCGCGCATCGCGAATTTCTTGAATTCCTGGAACATTGGATTCTCCTGACTCTCCGCCTTCGGGCCCACCGTGCCGTGTCAGCATCACATCATAAGACAGGGCCGCCTGGGGGGATCGGGCGTGGCGGGATGTGAGAGGATGAGCCTTTCCGGGTTCTTGGAGGAGTCCGCGCGTCGGCGCGCGGGCGTCCGGCAATGAGGTCACGATGGCATTTTCGGTGAAGCACCACGTGCGTCTTGCGGTGGCTGTGGCAGGCCTGTGTCCGGCTCTCGTCCTGGCCCAGGCGCCCACGTTGCCGTCCATACCGCTGGCCTACGGCGATTTGTCCGCCACGTTTGCCGCGGATGGCACGTTCACGATGGGCGGCGGCGGATGGCCGAACCTGGCCGGCACGTGGAAGGCCGCCAACGGCCAGGCGGAGTTCGAGTTGTCCGCACCGCCACAGGGCTGCGACGAGCCCGGCACGTATCGCTATCGCATCGACGGACGGCAGGTCGGTTTCGAACTGCTTGCCGACTCGTGCATGCCACGGAGCATGATGCTCACCGACAGCGTGTGGCTGCCGGTCGGCGAGAAACCGGTGATTCCGGAGCGGCGGATTGCCCGCACGGCCGCCCCTGCGCGTCCCTTGCCTGAAGCCGGGTCGTCTGCAGGCAGTTGGCCGTCGTTTCGAGGGACCCTGGCGGCCGGCGTGGCCGACGGCCAGAACCTGCCGGACGTGTGGAACGGCGAGACCGGCGAAAACATTCTCTGGCGAACACCGATTGCCGGACTCGCACACTCGAGTCCGGTGGTGTGGGGGAACACGATCTTCGTGACGACCGCGGTCAGCAGCCAGGCCGATGCGACGTTCAAGCCCGGTCTCTACGGCGCTGGTACCGCGTCGGAGGATCGCTCGCGCCAGCAGTGGAAGGTCATGGCGCTGGACAAGAAGACGGGCGCCGTCCACTGGGAGAGGGTGGCCGTGGAGGGGACGCCGATCGACAAGCGCCACATCAAGTCCACCTACGCCAGCGGCACGCCCGTCACCGACGGTCGCATCGTGGTGGCGTCATTCGGCTCGATGGGCGTGCATGCGTTCGACATGGCCGGCAACGTGTTGTGGAAGGTCGACTACGGCCGCATCCACCTTGGCGCGTACGACTTGCCGTCATGGGAATGGGGGCCGGC
>JAHEFO010000121.1:0-9768 GCA_024640135.1 Acidobacteriota bacterium | reverse complement strand
TTCGCCCATCATCTGGAACGATCTGGTGATCCTGCAGGTGGATACCCATGCGGACTCCTTCCTGCTGGCCTTGAAGGCCGAGACGGGAGAGACGGTGTGGAAGACCGGGCGCGAGGAGATCCCGTCGTGGGGCACGCCGACAGTCGCGACCACTGCCGCCGGGCCCGTGCTGGTGACCAACGCGTCGAACTTCATCCGCGGGTACGATCCGCGAACAGGCCAGGAACTCTGGCGCCTCGGCAGGAGTTCGAAGATCACGGCGCCCACGCCGATCTTTGCCGATGGGCTGTGGGTGATCGCCAGCGGCCGGGCTCCTGAGCGGCCGATCTTCGTGGTGCGGCCGGAGGCGCGCGGCGACATCACGCTGGACGAAGGCGAAACGTCGAACGCCGGCGTGGTCTGGAGCAAGACGGCCCGTGGTCCCTACATGCCGACACCGCTGGCCTACAACGGCGTGCTCTACGTGTTGGCGAACAACGGCATCTTTGACGCCCACGATCTGCAGACCGGCAGGCAGATCTATCGCCAGCGTCTTCCAGATGTGGGCAACGGCTTCAGCGCGTCCCCGATCGCCGCGGACGGCAAGATCTACCTCTCCAGTGAGGACGGCGACATCCTGGTGATTGCCGCCGGTCCAGCGTTCGAGCACCTCGCGACAAACTCCATGGGCGCCCTGCTGATGGCGACACCGGCATTGTCGGAGGGCGTCATGTACGTGCGGACGGCGACCAGCCTGTTCGCGGTCGCCGCCAAGTAGTCGCTGGCGGCCTGCGCGCGCTGATTGACTGCCCCTGCCTGGCGGGGCAACCCGGGCTCGCACACGGGGGCGGTCAGGATATGAGACGATGGTAGCTCCTGGTTATCGACTGACCCCTCGCGGAGGCCCCTGCTCATGAGTTCTAGTCTCATCACGATTCTCGTTTTCGCCGGTATTGCCATCGTGCTCGCTGCGTGGATTGCCGGAATCTTCAACAAGCTCGTCATGTTGCGAAACCGCTACAAGAATGCCTTCGCGCAGATCGAAGTGCAGCTCAAGCGCCGCTATGACCTCATCCCGAACATGATCGAAGTGGCCAAGGGCTACATGAAGCACGAGAAGGGAACACTCGAGGCGGTGATCCAGGCCCGGAACATGGCTGCTGGTGGATTGCAGAAGGCCGCGCAGAATCCCGGCGATGCCGCCGCGATGCAGGGCCTGGCGTCAGCCGAGGGCGCGCTGACCGGCACCCTCGGACGCCTCTTCGCGCTGGCCGAGAGCTACCCGGACCTGAAGGCGAACCAGAACATGATGCAGCTCAGCGAGGAACTGCGTTCCACAGAGAACAAGGTGGCGTTCTCGCGGCAGGCGTTCAACGATGGCGTGACCGAGTACAACACGTACAAGCAGACGTTCCCGACCGTGATGTTCGCGGGGATGTTCGGCCATGGCCAGGATGCCGCCCTGCTGGAGTTCGACAGCGCCGCCATTGCGGAAGCCCCGAAGGTTTCCTTCTAAGCAGAAAGACCGTTGGCGACCGACTTCTTTCAGCGGCAAGACGTCGCGCGGCGCAGCACGACGCGACTGATCGTCTTGTTCGTCCTCGCGGTCATCGCCATCGTCCTGTCCATCGAGGTGCTTCTCGCCGCCACGATGGGGTACCTCAGCAGGAATCCGGACACTGGCGCCATCGACTGGACGGCCGTCACGGACCTGCGGCTGTTTCTGGTCGCCGCGGCCGGGACACTCATCATCGTGGGCGGCGGCAGCCTGTACAAGATGGCGGAGCTGCGCGCGGGCGGTCACGTCGTGGCCGAGCAACTGGGCGGCCGACTGCTGACATCCGGTACCGCCGATGTCACGGAGCAGCAACTCCTCAACGTCGTCGAAGAGATGGCATTGGCGTCCGGAACGCCGACGCCTCCGGTGTACCTGATGGACCGGGAGGAGGGCATCAACGCGTTTGCTGCCGGGTTCTCGCCCAATGACGCCGTCATCGGAGTCACGCGGGGGACGGCGACGCGGTTGAGCCGCGACGAGCTCCAGGGGGTCATCGCGCACGAGTTCAGTCACATCCTGAATGGCGACATGCGGCTCAACCTCCGGTTGATGGGGCTGCTGCACGGCATTCTGATCATCGGCATGCTGGGATACTTCGTGCTGAGGATGTCGTTCTACACCGGCGGCGGACGCCGCTCGAGGGATGGCAAGGACGGGCTGCCGATTATCGCCATTGGCGCGGGGCTGGCGGTGATCGGGTTTGCGGGCACGTTCTTCGGCAACCTGATCAAGGCGGCGGTCAGCCGGCAGCGCGAGTTCCTGGCCGACGCGTCGGCCGTGCAGTTCACCCGGCACCCGGAAGGCATCGCCGGCGCCCTCAAGAAGATTGGCGGGTTCGTCAAGGGCGCCTCCATCGAGAACCCAAACGCGCCGCTGGCCAGCCACATGTTTTTCGGCGAGGCGACGTCGGGATTCACGTCCCTGTTTGCGACGCATCCCCCGCTGGCCGAACGTATTCGTCGCCTCGACCCCTCCTGGGATGGCGAGTTTCCTGAGGGCGTGGCGCGTGTTGCCCCGGGTGCGGCGCCGCGGGTGGCCGCCGCCGGCGCCTCGGGATTTGCCGGGGCTTCTGCGGCCGCGGGATTTGGCGGGGCTGTGGCCAGCATCGGCCAGCCGGGGCCGGCGCACGTGGACTATGCCGCGCGCCTGATCGAGAGTCTGCCGCCGGTGCTGGTGGCGTCCGCCCGCGAAACGTACAGTGCCAGGGCTGTCATCTATGGATTGCTGCTCGATTCCCAGCCGGCCATCCGGCAACGACAGCTCGCCTACCTCAAGGCAGAAGCCGATCGCGGCGTGTTCGAAGAAACACTGCGGCTGAGTCCCTCCCTGGAGCAACTCGAAGCGAAGATGCGCCTGCCGCTGCTCGAGATTGCGCTTCCGGCGCTGCGCGCGCTCATCAAGACCCAGCGCGACGCCTTCGAGCGCAATGTGGTGGTCCTGATCGAGGCGGACAGCCGGATCGACCTGTTCGAATGGTCGCTGCATCGCATCCTGGCCAGAGACGTCGAGGCCATGCTCAGCCGGGGGCGGCCGGCTCGCGTCAAGTTTCAGTCGGTTGAATCAGTGCGACCGCAGTGCGAATTGCTCATGTCCACATTGGCGTACGTGGGGCAGCGCGATGCCGGCAGCGCGACGTACGCCTTTGAGCAGGCGATGGCCGCGCTCGGCCTGAGCGGTGCCCGGATCATGACGCCCGAAGACTGCGGGCTGGCGGAACTGGACGACGTGTTGGGTGCATTGGACCAGGCGTCGCCGCAGGTCAAGCGGACCCTTCTGGGAGGGGCCGTCGCGTGCATCGCGGCCGACCGTGATGTCACGGCAGCCGAGGCCGAGCTGCTCCGCGCGGTGTCGGCGTCGATCAGTTGCCCGATGCCGCCGATTCTGTTCGACTGACGAGGGTTCGGGGCCAATCCCTTCCGGTTTATCATCAGACCTCATGAATTCGATTGAAGAGAAATTTGCAAAACTGGGCACTGACCATGCCCCAGGCCAGGAAGTGCGACAGGGCGATGGTGCGCCGGACGCGATATTGCGCGGGGACCCGTTGCCTGGAGTGGCAGTCGATTTTTCACACGGCGATGTGAACGACACCGCCTTCGCGCCGACGCCAGGCTCCCTGGAGGAGTTCATTGACGGCGTACATCGCGGCGGTCCGCAGGCCTACACCGAGTACCGCGGGGGCGCCGATCTGCGCGACCGTCTGGCCGGCAGGCTCGCGGCGTTCACGGGCCGTCCCGTCTCCGGCGCCGACGAGCTGATCGTGACGCCTGGAACACAAGGCGCGCTGTTCCTCGCGGTCGCGTCAACCGTGACTGCGGGCGACAGGGTCGCCATTGTCCGGCCCGACTACTTCGCGAACCGGAAACTCGTCGAGTTCCTGGGCGCTGAAATCGTTCCCGTCCAGATGGATCACTTGAGCCACACCGGCCGGGCCGGTCTGGACCTCGACCAGTTGGAGGACGTCTTCAAGTCCGGAGTCCGAACGTTCCTCTTCTCCAATCCCAACAACCCGGCCGGCGTAATCTACGGAGCCGACGAGATTGCGCGCATCGCGGAGTTGGCCACCCGATACGGTGTCACCGTCATCGTGGACCAGCTCTACTCGCGCCTGTTGTACTCCGGTCAGGTCTACACGCACTTGCGCGCATCGTCGATTGATGCCGACAAGGTGGTGACCATCATGGGGCCGTCAAAAACGGAGTCCTTGAGCGGATATCGCCTGGGCGTGGCCTTCGGTGCGGCCCACCTCATTGATCGCATGGAAAAGCTGCAGGCCATCGTGTCGTTGCGCGCGCCCGGCTACTCTCAGGCCGTACTGCGGACCTGGTTTCAAGAGCCGGCCGGCTGGCTGGAGGACCGCACGGCAAAGCATGAGGCTATTCGCGACGACCTGATCACCGTCTTCCGCGCCGTGCCTGGGCTGGCCGTGCGCGCGCCGGAGGCCGGCAGTTACCTGTTTCCGCGTCTTCCCGCGCTGGAGATTCCTCTCCACGGCTTCGTGCGCGCCCTCCGTCACCAGGCCAGCGTCATCGTCACGCCCGGCACGGAGTTCAGCCCGGATGCGACCGATTGTATTCGCCTGAACTTCTCACAAAACCACCAGGCCGCGGTGCAGGCTGTCCAACGCATCGCCCACATGATCGAGCGCTACAGAACCACTTCATGACCGTAGAGCCTGTGCCGCCTGCGCAGAGCCCGCACTGTGCTGGATCCGCCGGATGGCCTCTGCGGGTGTGACCAGTTCAGACTCGCCGCCCTTCCGCAGTTTGTACTCCACCTGGTTCTGTTCCAGCGTGCGCTTGCTCAGGGTCAGGCGAATCGGCATCCCCATGAGGTCGGCATCGCCGAATTTCTCGCCGGCCCTGGCTCGGCGGTCATCGTAGAGCACCTCGATTCCCTCACGCAGCAACTGTTCGTACAAGCGGTCCGCCGCCGCTCGGACTGTGTCGTCTTCCGGGTTCAACGCGATCAGGTGGACCAGATACGGGGCGATCTGCGGCGACCAGATGATGCCCCGGTCGTCATGATTCTGTTCAATCCAGGCGGCGGCCATGCGCGAAATGCCGATGCCATAGCAGCCCATGACCGCGGGTTGCGGCTTGCCGTTCGCGTCCAGATAGCGGCAGTTCATCGCCGCGGAGTACTTGGTGCCGAGCTTGAAGATGTGGCCGACTTCGATGCCGCGCGCCTCCTGGAGTCGGCCCTCGCACTGCGGACAACGGTGTCCGCCGCGGGCCAGTTTGAACTCGCCGAACATGGGCCGGGGCAGGTCGCGATCGAAATTGACGTCGACGTTGTGATGGTGCGTCTGATTGGCGCCGCACTCGAAGTTCACCCGGTCATTGACGTAATGGTCCGCGACAATCCGCACGCGTTCGGGCAGGCCGATAGGGCCGGCATACCCCACGTCGGCGCCCGTGAGTTCCTTGATCGTTCCGGCCGACGCCAACCGGAGCACGTTGCAGCCAAGATGGTTGCGGACCTTCGTTTCATTGACGTCGCAATCGCCCCGCACCATCACCGCCACCACGTCGTCATCGGCCTCGAAAATGAGGGTCTTGGTCGTTTTCCAGACCGGGATGCCCAGGAATTTGGCCAGAGGCTCCACGCCGATCAGGTTTTCGCCGAGCACGGCCTTCATCGGCCTGGTCTCGGTGTCCTGGTCGAACGTCTCCAATCTCGAGGAAGCCCGTTCCTGGTTGGCGGCGTACTCGCACTGGTCGCAGTACACCAGCGTGTCTTCGCCGGTGTCGGCCAGCACCATGAACTCCTGGCTGCCGCTGCCGCCAATCGCGCCCGAGTCGGCTTCGACCGCCCGGTACTCGTAGCCAATCCGCCGGCAGACGCGATGATAGGCCTGTCGCATGGCTTCGTAGGATTGCTCCAGTCCGGCGTCGTCCGCATCGAAACTGTAGGCGTCTTTCATGATGAACTCCCGCGCGCGCATGAGCCCGAAGCGCGGGCGAATTTCGTCCCGGAACTTGGTCTGGATCTGGAAGGCGTTCTTCGGCAGGTCCTTGTAGGACTTGATCTCGTGGCGCAGAATGTCGGTGACCACTTCCTCGTGCGTCGGACCGAGGCACACCGTTCCGCCACGCCGGTCTTCGAAGGCGAACATGATCCCGTCAATCGCGGTGTAACGCTCCCACCGCTTCGATTCCTCCCACAGCTCCTTGTTCTGGAGCGCGGGCATCAGCAGCTCTTCGGAGCCGGCCGCGGCCATTTCCTCGCGCACGATTTGGGAGATTTTCGTCAGGGTCCTGAAGAGCAACGGCAGGTAGCTGTAGATGCCGGCGGAGAGCTGGCGAATATAGCCGGCGCGCAGCATCAACGAATGGGCGGCGGTTTGGGCGTCCTTGGGCACTTCGCGCAGGGTGCCGCCAATGTGTCGACTTTGTCTCATGATCGATCATTATCGCTGACGGGCGTCCTGGCAGCCGTGCCGGCATCGAAGTTGGCCCCCGTCGCCCCATTCGCGAGGCTGGCCGTATCGCATGCCGCTCGGGGTCCTGTCATACCCCGGGAACCCGGACCCTGGCGCGCCCGTATGCCAGTGAAGGGCGGCCTTGGGAGGAGCCTGCCGCCTGTGGGGGTGTGCATGGCATGGATCGCCGGCGCCTGGGGTGTCAGTCGCGTCAGTGCTGGCCGGGCCGTTCAACGGGCAGGCCGCAGCCTCGAGCCGCGGCGATCGTCTCGAGCACCTGAAGATACTGCGGGCGGGTGACGGCGCTCGGTGCGTTCGACCGGGTCTTGTGCGCCACCACCATGTCCAGGGCCGGCAGCACCGTGATGAACTGGCCGATGGCGCCGATGCCGGTGTAGGCGCCCTTGAACACACCGGTGTTCCATGGCCCGTCCCAGATCCACCAGAGCAATCCATACCCGAACGGCCCTTCGCGAAGGTTGTCCGGATGCATATCGCCGACCGGCGTCACCGCGGTGCTGATGCGCGCCACCCATTCCGGCGACAGCAGGCGCTGGCCGTCCCACTGACCCTGTCGCAGCATCAGATAGCCGACGCGGGCCATGTCACGGGTGGAGAGGTAGAAGTGATAGGCGGGGTGTTCCGACACGCGGGGCCGTCGCGACTTGCGCTGCGCCTCGAGCCTGAAGTCTTCGAACTGCATCGGGCGCGCGAAATCTTCCTCGAACGCCACGTAGATGTCCTTGCCGGCCGCCTTCTCGAAGATGGTGCCCAGCGCGTTGAAGTCCCAGTTGTTGTAGAGAAAGTACGATCCCGGCGTCACGCTCCCGCGCGGACCAGGCGGATCGCCCGCCGTGCTGCCGCACCCCGTGCAGGCGGCATTCGCCGCCTCGTGATACACGCCCGACCGCGCGGTGAGCAGATGCTCAACCGTCGCCGTCTGCTCCAGCGGCAGCAACCCGTCGACGTCGGTCATGCCCACGTCGGCCATCGTCGCGTCGAGGCGAATCGTTCCGGCTTCGACGTACCTGCCGAACATCATGGCCAGGATGCTCTTTCGAACGGAGGCGAGATAAGACACTTCGTCCTGCGGACCGTAGTCGTACAGGACGCGCCCGCCGACCACCACCGTCATCGCCGTGGTCGTCAGTCCTTTCAGTTCCGCGGTCACGGCGTCCAGGCCGGCCTGGCAATAGCCCGCTGAGCCGGGAGTGGCCACCCGCGCCCACGTGGCTGCAGGATAGGTGGCATCAAGGGACTGCCCTGACAGTGCTCCGGCAGCCAACACGAGAACGGCAGTCAGAACGAGCGCGTGACGTTTCATGGGGAGATTCTACGCGCAGTGGCATGCCTGCCCTCGCGCGGCTGATCCGGACGTGTCTGTTATCGCCCCCGAGCATCACCGGCATGGACACCTCGTTGCGGGCGTCATCCACGAGGCCATATACTGTGCGGCACTCACTCAATGGCACTTGAATCCGGCACCCGGCTCGGTCCGTACGAGATCAATGGCGCCATAGGCGCCGGCGGCCCCGCCTACGCGAACCGCTCCCTGCGGTTGCGGCTTCGGCGAGGTCTCGCCGTAGCCCAGGCGAGGAGCTGGCTGTGATTGGAAGAACGATAGGGCCGTACCAGATCCTCGCCGAGCTGGGCAGAGGCGGAATGGGCGAGGTCTATCGCGCACGCGACACGAACCTCAATCGCGACCTCGCGTTGAAGATCCTGCCCGAGTCGTTCGCGGGCGACGCCGACCGGCTGGCGCGCTTCAAGCGCGAGGCCCAGGTCCTGGCCTCGCTCAACCACCCGAACATTGCCGCGATCTACGGGCTCGAGCGATCCGATGGCACGACCGCGCTGGTCATGGAACTGGTCGAAGGCCAGGACCTGTCCGAGGTGATTGGATCCGCCAGCTCTAAAGACCCGGCTCTCCATTTGAATGGAGCCCCGGGTCTTCAGACCCGGGGAATCCCCCTCGAGGACGCCCTGCCTATCGCGCGGCAGATCATCGACGCGCTCGAAGCCGCGCACGAGCAGGGCATCATCCATCGCGACCTCAAGCCCGCCAATGTGAAAGTGCGCCCGGACGGCACCGTCAAGGTGCTGGACTTCGGGCTCGCGAAGGCCATCGAGCCGGCCGGCGCGGCGTCCGTCAGCGCGTCGATGTCGCCCACCATCACGACCCCGGCGATGACCGAGATGGGCATGATCCTCGGCACCGCCGCCTACATGTCGCCCGAGCAGGCGAAAGGGCGCGCGGTCGACAAGCGCGCGGACATCTGGGCATTCGGCGCGGTGCTCTACGAAATGCTGACCGGGCAACGGGCGTTTGCCGGCGAAGACGTCTCGGACACCCTGGCGGCGGTGCTGCGCGCCGATGTCAACTTCGATGCGCTACCGGCCGACACGCCGCCGCGCGTCCGCCAGGTGCTGGCCGCCTGTCTCCAGCGGCACCTGAAGCAACGCGTGCCGGACATCGGCGCCGTGAGACTGGCGCTCGACGGCGCCTTCGAGACGACGGGCACTGAAGCGCCGGTCGAAGTCGCGGCCGTCGTCCCGGCATGGCGGCGGGCACTGCCAATGGCTGCGACCGCGGTGGTCGTGTGTCTGGCCACGGGCCTGATTGCCTGGACGCGCTGGCCGGCGCCGACGCCACAGCCCCTCGCCAAGTTCTCGATCCCGCTGCTTGAGGGGCAGGCGTTCACGGGCACGAGCAGGCAAGCCGTCGCGGTGTCGCCGGACGGCACCAATCTGGTGTACGTCGCCGATCGGCGGCTCTACCTGCGGCCGATGTCCGGCCTCGAGGCGCACGAGATTCCCGGCGGCGCTGGCCCAGCCGGAGTCAGCAGTCCAGTGTTCTCACCCGACGGGCAGTCGGTCGCCTTCTACGACTTTGGCGAGCAGGTGTTGAAAACGCTGCCGATCGCCGGGGGCACGCCCCAGAACGTCTGCGAGACCCCGGTGGTCGCCTCCTTGAGTTGGAACGGGTCCGACCTCGTCTACAGTGACAGTGGGCCTGGGGGGGCGATCTGGCGGGTTCCGGCCAGCGGAGGAGCGCCGGCAGCGGTCGTTCAAGCCGGTGCCGATGAGGTGGTGGGCATGCCTCAGCTATTGCCGGGCGGTCGCGCTGTGCTGTTTTCTGTGAAGGCAAACGCGGACACGTATGACGAGGGCAGCATCGTCGTGCAACCACTCGACGGCGGCGCGCGCAAGACTCTCTGGAAGGGTGGGTGGGATGGCCGCTACCTGCCGACGGGACACCTCGTGTACGCGGTCAACGGTGTGTTGCGCGCCGTGCCGTTCGATCTCG
>JAHEFO010000353.1 GCA_024640135.1 Acidobacteriota bacterium | reverse complement strand
AAGCACCCAGCACTCAGCACCCAGCACTGAAGCACTCAGCACTGAAGCACCCAGCACCGCCTACTTTCGACTGATGGGCGGCACGATGCCAACCATACGGTAGTTGGACACGAGTTTGCCGTAGTGCTCGGCCTGGTGATCGATCCAGAAGATGAGCAGGGGCTTGGGACCCTGATCGATTGCGGCGTAGGACGCGGCGAGCGCGGCTTCCATCTCGGCCACCATGGACGCACGGGTCTTCGGCTTGGTCACGTCTGCCTTCTCGCGCGCCTCGTAGTCAAAGGCCTGGCCCTTGAGTCCGGCCGTCGACATCTCAAGTCCGATGGTCACGTGCCGAAACTCATCGAGCACGGACCGTGAATCGGGATGCGGCTTGAATCCCAGCTTCTCGTCGGGGAATACCGTGTCCTTGGCCATCACGAGAATCTTGTCGTGCAGGGTCTTCCACGTCCTGATCGTGGCTGTCTCGAACGTCGCCGGCGTCTGTGCATGGGGCACGACCAAGCCGAAGCCGACCACCAGTACTCCCACCCCGAACAGCACTTGTCCTCTTCGAGTCATGTCTCCCTCCCGAACTCATCCCGAGCAGGTCGGCCGACGCCGATCGTCCTCGACAAAGCAGTGCCTGCCTGTTGCCGCGCCAGATGGTCTATTTTGCAGCCTTTTTGGCTGTCTTTGTCTTCTTTGCTGTCTTCTTTGCCGACGGGGCCGTCGTCGCACGCGGCTTTCGAGGGGCGCGCGCCTTTTTCGCCTTCTTCGCGACGGCCTTCTTTTCGTCACCGGCCTCTTTCGCCGCAGGGGCGGGATCTTCGGCAGGAGCCACCGGATCCGCCGAGGCAGCCTCGACCGTCTTGACGACCGGCGCCGGTTGGGGTGGAGTTGCTTCGGCTCTGGCCTGAACCGGCAGGCCGGCACTGCCGGCCTGAAACACGCGAATCACGCCTTGGCGATCGCGCTCGACACGGAACGCGCCTTCCTTGTGCGAGGCGCGCAACAAGTCCACCAGCGTGGGAAACCCGTACGCGCGCTCATCAAAAGGAGGCTCCTGCGCGCGCAGAAGTTGCTTGATCGTTCGCAGGTAGAGCGGCCACTTCCGCACCTCGGCGGTCGACATGATACGGGCCAACTCCCTGATGCCTTCGACTGGTGTCCCCAAGACCTGCACTGGCCCGGCTGACTCGCTGGCGTTGGCCGCAGGCTGCTGTGCCTGCTGCGCCTGCTGGCCATGATCCCGTCCCCGTCCGCGGTGCCCTGACCCTGACGGCGTCGTTCCTGCCGCCTCGCCTTCCTTGAGCGTGATCTCAGAGAGGTCCATCCCCTCGGCTGGAGCCACGTGCCAGCCGCCCTTCGCCTGGTGCACACGCAGGACCCCCGCCTTCTCGAGCTTCTGAGCGAAATCGCGGAAAGACCCCGCGCCGTAATTGCGCTCGGAGAAGGTCGAGTCCAGCTGGAGCAGCGTGCTCTTGAACAGGCCCAGCTGCGGATCCACGTCTCGCTCGATGAGCACTTTCATCGCCCGTTTCACCAACGGAATCACGTCGCTGAGCTCCGCGCGCTCGCCCTTTGTCGAGCGGCCGCCGCTCTGGCGCCGGCCCCCGCCGATCAGGTTCTCGTACGCAATGAACTCATGGCAGTTCCGCTGCATGATGATGCTCGTGAACTGCTGGCCACCCACGACGAAGACCTTCTTGTCGTACTGCTTCAGCTTCTCCACCAGGCTGATGAAGTCACTGTCACCACCGACGATGACGAAGGCGTTGATGTGGGGATGGGTGAAGGCCATCTCCAGGGCGTCAAGGGCAAGGTTGATGTCCGCCCCGTTCTTGTCGCCCCCTGGCGTGAGGTTGCGCTGCACCATACGAATGGCATGCTGTGTCAGCGCACGGCTGTAGCCCCCGGCGCGCTGCCAGTCGCTATAGGCCATCTTGGACACCACCTCGCCCCGCTCCTTGAGCGCCTCCAGGACGAGGCCGGCATCGAAGGCCGCCCCAAGGGTGTTCTTCACCCCGATTTCTATGTTGTCAAAGTCGATGAATACAGCAATACGCAGGCGATCGGTCGTGGACATCTTCCTCGGTTATCTGTCCGGCTGCGGGGTAACCCGCAGGTACGGCTTCTTCGTTTCGAAGCCCTTCGGAAATTTGGCAGTGGCGTCGGCGTCGGACAACGCCGTCACAATGATGACGTCTTCGCCCGGCTTCCAGTCAGCGGGCGTGGAGACGGAGTAGTTGGCCGTGAGCTGCAGCGAGTCCAAGACGCGCAACAGTTCCATGAAATTCCGGCCGGTGGATGCGGGATACGTGAGCGAGAGCTTGATCTTGTTGTCGGGGCCAATGATGAAGACCGACCGCACCGTCTGCGTGTCGTTGGCATTGGGGTGAATCATGTCGTACAGGTTCGCCACCGTCCGATCGGGGTCGCCAATCATCGGAAAGTTGACCGTGTGGCCGGTGACATCCTTGATGTCGCCCTCCCACCGCACGTGCGATTCCACCGGATCCACGCTGAGGCCAATCATCTTGCAGTTCCGCTTCTCGAACTCACCCTTGAGCGCGGCAGCGGCCCCCAGTTCGGTCGTGCACACGGGCGTGAAGTCTCTGGGATGAGAGAACAGGATGGCCCAGCCATTCCCCTTCCACGCATGAAAGCTGATCGTCCCCTGTGTAGTCTCAGCGGTAAAATCAGGGGCGACATCACCTAGACGAACGGACATAGGGCCTCCACAGTCTTCTAAAGATATCAAAGCTCGACAGATAATGCTCGATCGACCATGATGGACGATTCCCATGATTGGCGAACGAATCGTGACGATTGACACCTTCCTGAATGACCTGGATCACCACCTCCGCCGGGACGCGGACGAGGCGGCGCTCCACGACAAGGGCCACCGCGTGGAGTACCTGTTTGCCGTGGACTGTCCGGCGACGCGCGACGAAGGCGCGCTTGTCGTGCGCCTCCTCGCGCGGGTTCGGCGACCCAACGGAACCTGGGATCGGCCCATGCCGGCGACGGCGGGGCCTGATGACGCCCTCTCGGCGGGCGCCACGGACCGGCGCCTGCTGGCAGCGCTATTGGGCGCTGACGGCATCGCGTCCACACGACGGGAGCGTCCGGACTCCCCGCTGTGCTTTGTGCTGCCGGGCGCGCTGGCGCTTGACTGGGTTCCCCTGGCTGCGCGAGCCGGCCGCCTGGTGCTGCGGGACACGCCTGAGTCCACGTCGATCCGCCCGCTGCAGTGGGACGACGGCCCTCGATGGCGCTTTGACCTCGACGTGCGCGCCGAAGACGACGGGCACATCCTGTCAGGCGTCCTGGCGCGCCACGACAACCGGCTCAATGTCACCGACCCGGTGCTGCTCCTCGAGGTT
>JAHEFO010000120.1 GCA_024640135.1 Acidobacteriota bacterium | reverse complement strand
CTGGCCTTGCGCCCGGACTGGTGGGCATGGTTTCTGCCCAGACGCCGCCGGTGACTCCGCAGGCGCAGCCACCGGCTCAGCAGCCGCTGCTGCCGCCGACTGACATCGGCCCGGTGCTTCGAAGCATTGAGCTCCGGATCGTGCCGGAGAACGTGTTCACCGTAGTGCCGTACGAGACCTATCAGTACTACATTCGGACCTTGCCCTCGCAGCCGGGAACTCGGGGCACCTGGGTGCCGTATGACGCGGCAGCCGAGGCGTCGTTGCTCGCCGACTTTGATCGCCTCTGGACCACGCCGTTCGTTGACGACGTGCGGATTGAGGTGCTCGACAGCGCGTACGCCAATGGTGTCATTGGCAAGCAGGTCGTGTTCTTCATCGAGGAGCGGCGCCGGATCAAGATCGTGGACTACCCGGGTTCCAAGGAAGTGTCTGTCTCGGACATCGAGACAAAAATGAAGGAATTGGGCCTTGAGTTGCGGCTCGATTCGCCCGTCGACGACTCCGTCGTGCGGCGCGTCGCGGGCCTGGTCAGGACGTTGTATTCCGAAAAGGGGTACCAGTTCGCGACCGTGACCCCGACGACGAAGCCCCTGGCTGGGGGGCCGAAGCTCGTGCACCTGTCGTTCAACATCGACCAGGGACCGCGGGTCAAGATTCGTGAAGTCGTGTTCGACGGCAACACCTACGTGAGCGACGGGGATCTCCGGAAGCACCTGAAGGTGAACAAGCCCCGTGGCCTGTGGTCGTTCATCACCGGCGGGGGCACCTATCAGGAAACCAAGTTCGCTGAAGACGCCGAGGCGCTCCGGGGATTCTTGCGCGACAAGGGCTACGTCTATGCACAGATCGGCCAGCCGCAGTTTGAGCCGCTGGAGGATTCCGCCGATGGCAAGACGCGCTGGGTGCGACTGCGCATTCCCATCGACGAGCGGAGCCGCTATCGCATTCGATCGATCGCCGTCTCCGGCAACGACAGTCTGCCGACGCCGGCGGTGCTGTCGGTGTTCACCAAGGTCAAGGTCGGCGATTACTATGCGGACGCGCCCATCCGCAAGGCCTTCGAGAAGCTGCAGGAGTTCTACGGCAGCCAGGGATTCTGGGAGTTTATTCCCGACGTGGAAATCACTCCCAACAATCGCGATTTGGAAACGGGTGAACTGATTCCGGGATTCACGGGGCAGCCCGAAGTGGATCTCGTGATCAAGATTGAAGAGAACGATCAGTTCTTTCTCAACCGGCTGACCTTCCTTGGCAATACCACCACGCGCGACACCGTGATCCGGCGTGAAATGCGTCTGTATGAAGGCGGCATCTTCAACATGGAGTCGCTGAAGTTCAGCGTTCGCCGGTTGAATCAGTTGGGGTATTTCAAGCCGCTCGAAAGCGAAGACTCCGTGACGATTGAGAAGACGCCGGACGCCGAGGGCAAGGTGGACGTGCGGCTGAAGTTCGAGGAGCAGAATCGCAATCAACTGAGCTTCGGCGCCGGGATTTCCCAGTACGAGGGGTTCTTCGGTCAGTTGGGTTTTCAGACGTCAAACCTGATGGGCCGCGGAGAGACACTTTCGATTTCCGCGCAGAAAGGTTCGCAGGCGCGCAACTATCAGATCGCGTTCACCGAGCCGTTCTTGTTCGACCGGCCAATCACGGCGGGGTTCGATTTGTACTCCCGGCGGGTGAACTATCTCTTCCAGTTCACACAGGGCTCAACGGGCGCCAACGTGCTGTTTGGCTTTCCTGTCCGGAACTGGTCGAGGTTCTTCATCGGCTACAGCATCGAGAACGTCGAGGTGTCGAATATCTCGCCCATCTATACCGATCCCGCGGTGCTCGAGGGAAATCCGTTGTTGCGTGAGTCGCTGCTGATCAATTCCGGCGGGAAACGCGTGATCAGCAAGATCTCGCCCAGCATCATCTACAACACGATTAATGAACCGGTGTTCCCCAGCAGCGGCACCAAGTATACGGCGGCACTCGATATCGCCGGGGTCGGCGGGGACACGTCATTCGTGAGTGGCCGCGTCGAAGGGACGTGGTACCTGCCCGTGACGCCTCGGACGTCGTTCGGGTTCCGGGCGCAGGCGGAGTACATCAAACCCTACGGCGACACGAAGACACTGCCGATTTTCGAGAAACTCGTGCTTGGCGGTGAGTACAGCATTCGCGGCTTCGATATTCGCAGCGTCGGCACCAGGGACGACCGGTCAGGGCTGGTGCTCGGTGGCAACAAGACACTCCTCTTCAATGCGGAGTACATGATTCGTATCGCCGGGCCGGTGCGGCTCGTGTTCTTCTACGATGCGGGTCAGGTGCGCGACATCGGTGATCGGTTCTCCTGGAAGGAGTCCGTGTTCCAGAGGGTCGCACCAACGCCGCCATTGCTGGCCGGTGCGACGAATCTCGTGGATCTGACGCCTGAGGGTGAGGGGGTGCCGACGCCGTCGCTCCGGGAAATCGGCAGGAGTTACGCCTTCAAGACATCGCTGGGAAGTGAGGTGCGTTTCTTCATGCCGGTACTCAACGTGCCGTTCCGGTTGATTTTTGCGTACAACCCGCAGCGTGGAGGCGTGTTCAACAGCAACCTGCGGCGGCAGTCGAAGTTCTCGTTCCGGTTTGCCGTGGGAACGACGTTCTAGGGCCGCTGACGGCCAGGAAGGCCGCGTCGAGGTCTGAAGACCCCGATGGTCTCTGTTCAGGGGTGGATGACCTTGACGGTGAATGTCACGGTCGCGCTGATGCGGCCGACGTCATAGACCCGCAGGCAGAGCGCGCCGGGGCCGCCGACGGTCCCGACAACCTGGGAAAACGGGATGGCATTGTCGTTCGAAATCACCACTTGGCACGCGGTTCCGGCCCACGTGCCCATGGCCAGGCCGAGCGGCATCGTGCTGTCCGGCGCGACCGTGACCACGGAGCCCGTGGCCGTGCCGGCTGCCGACGCGGTAAACGGGAACGTCACGGCGCTGTTGGGGCCAAGCGTGCCCGAGAAGGTCTCGGTGACGGGCGTGGTTTCAGTCGTCGTGTCGGTCGGAGTGGTTGGCCCCGCGTCGTCACAGGCCGCGGCCGTCGCGACCAGCGCCAAGGCGGCGAGACTGCGCGTCAGAAGAGAGCGGGTCAGAAAAGCGTGTGTCAGTAGGCCGCGGCGCATGACCCTAGTGTACTCGGATTCCGTGGCGTGAGCGCCACTAGCCTCGGCGGCATGTTCTACGTTATCGTTTCTTTTGGAAAGGTTCAGGTACAGACGACTCATGAGTAGACAGACGATCACCATGGCCCTCTTGGCCGTTCTTGTGGCGGGCAATGCCATGGCGCAGACCCCTCCTCCAACGCAGGTTCCGCCTCCAGTGCAGACGCCACCGGCTGCGGCGACCCCGGCTCCCGTACCGGTGCAGCCACCGTTCCCCATTGAATCCAAGATTGGCTTTGTGGACCTCCAGACGGTGGTGTCCCTGTCGAATCTGGGCAAGGCGGGTTCCGCTCAGATGGAGGCGCTCACCAAGCGGCTGGAGGGCGAACTCGTCGCACTCCAGACGAAACTCAGGGATTCTCAGAACAGGCAGCAGACCCAGGCCGCCTTGCTGAGTGAGGTGGCCGCCGCCCAATTGGCCAAGGACATCGACCGGATGACCCGGGAACTGAACTTCAAGCAGGAGGAAGCACAGTCCGAAATCCAGGCGATGCAGCAGGACTTGTTGCAGGACTTCGACAAGAAGGTGACACCGATTCTGGAGGCGCTCGCGAAAGAAATGAACCTCCACATCGTTTTCAACGTGGCCGATAGCGGCGCGGTGTACGTGTTTCCCGGCTTGAACCTCTCGCCGGAACTCGTCAAGCGCGTCGACGCTCAGTACACGGCCAAGTAGGGGAACACTCCGGCTGTCGGGTGATCGGGAGGACCCCGGGCACCCGACAGCCCGATTCCCTGATTCCGATTGCCAATTCCCCCGATCGAACGATTCCGATTACCGATTCCAGATTCCAGTTTGCAGATGTTCCTACCTGTCCTCGACCGCCTGTCTTCTCGCTATCCCTCGGTCCTGGTCGACGACGTGTTGTCGCACGAGCCGGGCGTCAGGCTGGTGGCCGTGAAGAACGTGACGGTCAACGAGGACTTCTTTCAGGGGCACTTTCCCGGCACGCCGTTGATGCCTGGGGTGCTTTTGATCGAATCCCTGACTCAGGTCGCCACGTTGCTGTTGTCGGGGCCCATGCCGGGCGGCCGAGATCGCGTCACGCTCAGGAGCGTCAATCACGTCAAGTTCCGGAAACAGGTAGTCCCTGGGGATCGGCTTGAACTCGACGTCAAGGTGAGCGCGCGGCGGGGGCCGCTCGTGCGAGTTGAGGCCACCGCCGTGGCGGATGGGCAGGTCGTGGCGGAGGCCCATCTGGTCCTGGTGGTGGAGCCGGATGGTCCGGCCATCGCGGCTCCCGACCGAGGCGTTCATCCGACGGCCGTCATTCATCCCGGAGCCGTGATTGGCGAGGGGACCGTGGTGGGCCCCTACGCCAGCATTGGCCCGCGGGTCACGATTGGCCGGGACTGCCGGATTGGCGCGTCGACGGTGATCGATGGATGGACTGATATCGGCGACCACACGGAGATCTTTCCGCTGGCATCGATTGGATTGGCGCCTCAAGATCTCAAGTTCAAGGGCGAGCCGACGCGACTCACAATCGGCACGCACAATGTCTTCCGCGAGTTCGTGACCATTCACCGGGGCACGGCAGGGGGGGGCGGCATCACGACCATTGGCGACCACAACCTGTTCATGGCGTATGCGCATGTCGCGCAC
Source organism: Acidobacteriota bacterium (assembly GCA_024640135.1). Classification (GTDB taxonomy): domain Bacteria; phylum Acidobacteriota; class Vicinamibacteria; order Vicinamibacterales; family SCN-69-37; genus SYFT01. Next base: position 7,086 of record JAHEFO010000120.1, on the reverse strand, counting down.
GACTGCCACGTCGGCCACCATACGATTTTTGGCAACGGCGCCACGCTTGGGGGCCATGTCACGGTGGAGGACGAGGTGACGATCAGCGCGTTCTCCGGTGTGCATCAGTTTTGCCGGATCGGGAGGTTCGCGTTCATTGGCGGCTATACGGTCGTCACCCGAAACGCGCTGCCGTACGCCAAGACCGTCGGCAACCGCGCGAGAATCTATGGCCTCAACACCATTGGGCTGGAGCGGCGCGGCTTCTCTCGCGAACTCATTACCAAACTGCGTCGCGCGTACCGGCACCTGATCCAGCACAACACCAGCCGGGCGCTGGAACTGATTGAAGGCGACCCTACGCTGGCAGCACCAGAAGTCGCATTCCTGGTTGAATTCATCCGCCACGCCGGGGCCCGTGGTGTCATTCTCCGACGGCCGTCCCGCAAGGGCGGCGACGAGGCCGGAGGGGAGTAGAATCGCCCGGATGCCGCTGGGCCTGATTGCCGGGAACGGCACGTTTCCTTTCTTGGTTCTTCGGGCTGCCCGCCAACTGGGGCACGACGTGGTCGTGGTCGCAGTGGAAGGCGAAGCATCTCCTGACCTCGAAGCCCTGGCTCGTGACCTGGGAGGCGTGCAGTATCGTTGGGTGGCCCTCGGGCACCTTGGCAAGTGCATCAAGACGTTCAAGCAGGCCGGGGTGACTTCCGCCGTCATGGCCGGGCAGGTCAAACACACAAAGTTGTTCGGGGGCGTCATGCCCGATTTGACTCTTCTGTCGGTGTTGAGACGCCTTACGTCTCAGAGCACCGACACGCTGATTGCCGCCATTGCTGACGTGCTGGAGGAACACGGCATCACGCTGATGGATTCGACGGAACTTCTGGCGGAATTGCTCGCAAGGCCAGGTGTGCTGACGAGCGGCCTCCCCGCCGAATCCGTCCTGACAGACTTTGCGTTTGGTTACCAGGTGGCTGATGCGGTCGCCGGGCTCGATATTGGCCAGACCATCGTCGTGAAAGATCGTGCGGTGGTGGCGGTCGAGGCGATGGAGGGGACAGACGCAGCCATCCAGCGCGCCGGCGCACTGGCTGGTGCCGGCACGCGGGTTGTGAAAGTCGCCAAGCCGTCACAGGATATGCGGTTCGATGTGCCTGTGGTGGGCGTGGCGACGATCAGGGCCATGCAGTCGGCGGGCGCCGAGGCCCTGTCGATTGACGCGGGCAAGACCCTGATTCTGGACGGCCCGGCGTTTCTGGAGGCCGCGAACGAGGCCGGTGTGGTGGTTGTGGGGAGATCGCGGTGAACGTGAACAACGAAGTGCGAGTCGGTGTCGTCGGCGTCGGACATCTGGGGCGCCATCATGCGCGGTTGCTCGCCGCCACGTCCGGCGCGCGATTGATTGGCGTGGCGGACGTGTCGCCGGAACGCGCAGCGGCATCGGCTGCGGCCTGTAAGGTCGAGGCCTTTGATCACTATGAGGCCTTTATCGGAAACGTGGATGCGGTCAGCATCGCCGTTCCAACCGTGGATCACTTCCGTGTGGCGCGCGATTTCCTGGCCGCCGGTGTTCACGTGCTGGTCGAGAAGCCGATGACCGCCACCCTGGCGGAAGCGGAAGAGCTGATCGACCTGGCGAACCGGGCCGGCCGCGTGCTGGCGGTGGGCCACACGGAGCGGTTCAATCCGGCTGTGGCGGCTGCGATTCCCCTGATTTCCGCGCCGCGATTCATCGAGGTGCATCGCCTGAGCGGATTCCCCGATCGCAGTCTCGACATCGACGTCGTATTTGACCTCATGATTCACGACCTTGACATCGTCCTGGCGATCGACCGGAGCGAGGTCGTCAGTGTGGACGCGGTAGGCGTGCCTGTCCTGTCGCACAAAGTGGATATCGCAAACGCGCGGCTGAAGTTCGCGTCCGGGTGTACGGTGAACCTGACCGCGAGCCGGATCAGTCGTGACCGGGTGCGCAAAGTACGCTTCTTCCAGCGCGATCTGTATGTTTCCGTAGACTATGGCGAGCAGGAACTGGAGGCGTACCGCGTCGTGCCCCGGACGGGCGAGAGCCCGGCGATCGAAGGCGGTTCGGTTCCGGTGGAGAAGGGTGAGCCGCTTGGCCGGGAGTTGCAGGATTTCGTGGATGCGATTCGAGAGGATCGCTCCCCGCGGGTGGACGGAACCGCTGGACATCGCGCCCTGGTGCTCGCCACCCGAGTCGCGAATGCCATCAGGGCAAACGAAGGAGAGGCCGGCGCTGAGACGCCGGCGTTGTAGACATGTTGAATGATCTGGAATCCAAAGCCGCCGGAGGCGAGCCGCTGTCGCGACTGGAGGCCGAGCGCGTCCTGGCGTGCCCGGACCTGGTGAGTGTGGGGTCGCTTGCGGAACGGGCCCGCAGCGCCAGGCATGGCGATGTCGTGACCTACGTGCAGGTGCTGACCGTGGAGGGCGATGCGGTTCCCGCCGACGTGGGTGATGCTCGTGAAGTACGGATCGCCGCGCGCCCCGAGTCGTTTGACGCTGCCGGCGCGCAGGTGGGTGCCGTCGTGGCCGCGTCCGGCACGGTGCCCGTGACCGGATTCTCCGCGGCGGACTTGTTCGAACTCGCAGGGGGGGACCTCCAGAGGCTTGCCGCCGGAGCAAGGCGTCTGAACGACGCCGGCCTGGTGGCGGTGGCGTTCCTGCCTGTGGACCGGCTTGATGCGCCCGGTGAAGTCGTTCGTGCCCTGCGGGACGGAGGCCTGCAGGTGTTTCGCGCGACCGTCGACCGTGCCGGTACCGCGGCAGAACGCCTGGACTGTATCGAGCGGGTGGCGAAGCTCCAGGTCGAAGGCTTCGCGTTGCGCGCGTTCGCGCCACTGCCACGCTTTGACGAGGCCGAGGTGCCGTCCAGTGGGTACGACGACGTGCGGACCATTGCCGTGGCGCGGTTGGTATGCGCCGCCGTGCCCTCCATCCAAGTGGACTGGACGTTGTGCGGACCCAAGCTTGCGCAAGTCGCCATCGCCTATGGCGCCGACGATATTGACAATGTGCCCGCGATCGACACGCTGGGCCTGGGGCGCCGCCGCCGTCCTGACGAGGATGTCGCCCGTCAGATCGTTGCGGCATTTGCCGCGCCTGCGGCCAGGGACGGTTGTTTCGAGCGGATCCCGTGAGCCCGAAAATCCGTGTCGGGTCGGTGAACTACCTCAATTGTCGGCCCCTGGTTCATCACCTGGCAGACGACTCTGATTCCCCGTTCACCGTGCGTTTCGATCCGCCGGCCGTCTGTGCCTCGCTGCTCGATGACGGGGCCATCGATCTCGGCATGATTCCCGCCATCGCCTACGCCGATCGACCCACGGATTGTGTTGTGCCCGGAGTGTCGATTGCCTCTGAAGGGCCCGTGGCGTCGGTTGCCTTGTTCACCAGGAAGCCCGTTGCTGAGATTCGTACGGTGGCGCTTGACACCAGTTCACGGTCCTCGGTGGCCCTCACCCGAATCCTGTGTGCCCGCAAGTTCGAGATTGCACCCACATTCGCACGGCACGCGCCGGACCTGGCGTCCATGCTGGCGGCGCACGACGCCGCGTTGTTGATCGGCGACGCCGCGTTGTTTGTGGACCATCGTGCGCTGGGTGCTGAGAAGATTGATTTGGGCCAGGCTTGGACTGAGTGGACGGGGTTGCCGTTTGTCTGGGCGTTCTGGGCCGGACGTGCGGAGGCCGTGTCGCCCGCGGCGGTGCGGCGGCTGCAGGAGACCAAGGAGGCGGGTGTGCGGTCGTCGGATGCCATCGCCGATGCCTACGTGGCCGCGATGCCGCAGTATCGGGAAGTGGCTCGCCAGTACCTGCGCGAAAACATCATGTTCGATCTGAGCGACCGCATGCTGGACGGACTGCGCGCCTACTACCGTGAGGCCCGCGCAATCGGCGTCATCGCGTCGGTGATCGAACCCAGGTTCTTTGCGGCCGCCCCGGCTGCCCCGTGATGGCCGCCGCCGGACCCCGGCGCCCTGCCGTCATCTTCATCGCGGCGACGGGGTTGGGGCCGAGTTCCGGTTGAAGTAGCATTTGAGAAGGCCGTTGATGAGTGTTGCTGCCATTGCTGACAAACTGACCGTCGGCGGGCGCCTGACCCGCGATGAGGCGCTGGAGTGCTACCTCCAGGCGCCGACGTCGCTGCTGGGCCGCCTGGCCAACCGTGCGCGCCAGGTCCGCCATCCTGAGGGGCTTGTCACGTACATCATCGACCGCAACGTCAACTACACGAACGTGTGCGTAGCCCGGTGCAAGTTCTGCGCGTTCTATCGCGGCGTGGGTTCGTCCGAAGGCTACACGCTGGGGTTCGATGAGATCTTCGGCAAGATTGAAGAGACCATCTCGCTTGGCGGCGGACAACTGCTGCTCCAGGGCGGCCACAATCCCGACATTCCGATTGAGTGGTACGAGGACTTGTTCCGCGAGGTCAAGATCCGCTATCCGGATTTCCGGTTGCATGCCCTCTCACCGCCAGAGGTGATTCATATCTCGCGGTTGTCGCAGTTGCCAACGGCCACCGTTATCGCGCGGTTGATTGCGGCGGGCCTCGACAGTGTGCCCGGGGGCGGCGCCGAGATCCTGGTCGACCGGGTGCGCAAGGAACTCAACTGTTACTCGAAGGCGACCGCGGAGGAATGGCTGGGCGTGATGCGCGACGCGCATGAGGCCGGTTTGAGGACTACGGCGACCATGATGTACGGCACGGTGGAGACCTTGGAAGAGCGGCTGGAGCACTTGTTCCGGCTGCGGGAACTCCAGGACGAAACGGGTGGTTTCACGGCGTTTATCACCTGGAGTTATCAGCCCGAACACACCGAGCTTGGCGGTAATGAAGCGACCGGGATCGACTACCTGCGCACGCTGGCACTGGCGCGTCTCGTTCTTGACAACTTCGACAACCTCCAGGCCTCCTGGGTGACGCAGGGCGGGAAGGTTGGGCAGTTGAGCCTGGCGTACGGCGCGAACGATATGGGATCCGTGATGATCGAGGAGAACGTCGTCCGTGCGGCAGGAGCGGAATTCTGCATGGATGAGTTCGAGGTCGTTCGCAATATCGAGAACGCGGGTTTCATCGCCAAGCGCCGGAACATGCATTACGAGGTATTGGGTGATCCGGTGTTCCGTCAGCGGAACGTGCCCCGGATGCGGGAATTGGCCGTGGCACGAGGTGATGGCCGCGGCGGCGAGGCCGAGGACCTCCGGGCCTACGAGGCACGATCGGCCGCGGCCAAGCGGACCCGACTGGGCCAATGAAGTCGACGGCATGTCTGTGACCACGGTTCGCGCTCGTTGGGTGCTGCCGATCGATGGGCGGCCGATTCGCGACGGTTGGGTTACCGTGGCCGCCGGGCGGGTCCAGGCCGTCGGCGGGGGCCGTCCGCCGGGAGCGGCGAAGGACCTGGGCGACGCGGTGTTGCTGCCCGGCCTGGTCAACGCACACACACACCTTGAATTGAGCTGGATGGCCGGGAGGGTCCCACCCGCGTCCTCTCTGGAGGAGTGGATCCGGGAACTTCTTCGTGTCCGTCGCCTCGGACCGCCGGCTGGGGAAGCCGAGGTCACCGACGCGATGACGCGTGCCGTCACGGGCGTTGACGCGACGGGGACGGTCCTGGTCGGCGACGTCTCAAATACGCTGGTGCCGGTGCCCACGCTGGGACAGGGGCGACCCACGCGGGTGGTCTTTCACGAGGTTCTGGGCTTTGATCCGGTTGATCCAGTTGCCATCGTGCGGGAGGCTCGAAAAAGAGGGCGGGAGACCTTCTCATCGAAGAAGGCGCCCGGCGTCCTCTTTTCCGTTGTGGGGCATGCGCCCTACTCTACGGCGCCGGCGCTGCTTGCTGAAATCGCGGCCCGCCACGAGGGACCCGCGCCACTGTCGATTCACCTTGCGGAGTCGGTCGAAGAGATTGAGTTCCTTCACAAAGGCCGTGGTCCCCTCAAGACCATGCTCAAGAGACTGGGCGTCTGGAACGGAACCTGGCAAGTGCCACGTTGCGGCCCGGTGGAGTACCTCCATCGGCTCGGCTATCTCCAGCCTGGGACACTCCTGGTCCACTGTGTGCACGTAACCGTCCGGGACCTGGAGCAGATTCGGGAAGCCGAGGCCGTCGTGGTGACGTGTCCCCGCAGCAACACCTGGGTCGGAGCGGGTGTGCCGCCGATTGCGCGATTCTACGGGACGGGGGTGCCGGTGGCCATTGGCACGGACAGTCTGGCGTCGACCGATTCGCTGAATATGTTCGACGAGCTGGCAGCTCTTCGCCGGCTCGCGCCAGAGGTGGATGCGGCCCGCATGCTGGATTCAGCCACGCGGGTGGGCGCCGAGGCGCTGGGGCTTGGCCTGCGCTTCGGCACCATCAGTCCCGGTCGGGAGGCCCGGCTGGTTTCCGTCGCGTTGCCCACGAACATCGGGGCCAGCGCCGAGGATGTGGAAGAATATCTGGTGAGCGGCGTACACGCCGACGCCGTTGCACGGCTGGACATTCCTTTCCACTGATGATTGATCGTCTTCGTACCTACGCGTCGTTTGTCCGCGTCAGCCACTCGGTGTTCGCCCTGCCATTTGCGCTGGTCGGAGCCCTGCTCGCCACTCGCGTTGTGCCCTGGGACTGGACGCGCGGGTTCTGGATTGTGGTGGCCATGGTCACGGCACGGAGTGCCGCGATGGGCTTCAATCGCCTGGCAGACGCGGCGTACGATGCGCGCAACCCGCGCACGTCGATGCGTGAACTGCCGCGCGGACAGATGAGTCGCCGGGAGGCAGTGGTGTTTGTGGCGCTCTCGTCGGGGGCATTTGTGTACGCCTCATCGCACCTGGGCAGCCTCTGCCTTGTGCTCTCCCCGCTGGCGCTCCTGATTGTCTTCTGGTACTCCCTTGCGAAGCGATTCACGTTCTACGCCCAGCTGTTTCTTGGCCTGGCCATGGCCGTCGCGCCAGTCGGCGGCTGGCTGGCGGCTGGGGGCCGGGAAGGGTGGGAGCCGTGGCTGCTGGGCCTGGCGATCGGTGCCTGGGTGGGTGGATTCGACGTGCTGTATGCCTGTCAGGATCTGGATGTCGATCGGCAGGAGGGGCTGCGGT
>JAHEFO010000119.1 GCA_024640135.1 Acidobacteriota bacterium | reverse complement strand
CCGGCGGGGCGGCACGCGCCAGTTTCAGCCCCGCGCTGCCGGTGGCCGCCAGGGTTGTCTCATAGCCGGCGCCACCCAGATAGTGGCCGATTAGATCGGCGATGTCCTGGCTGTCTTCAACGACGAGGATGCGCGCCATGGCTGCCATTGTAAGCGCTCCGGCCCGGGGCCTTCGGGGACGCCTACATGGACTTCAGGCTCGAGCCCTTGCCGGAGACCACGACGGCAAGGGTCACCAGGGCGAGAAGGGCGCCGTTGACCATCATGATGGTGGGGGCGGAGAAGATGTCCGCGAAATAGCCGGACACCAGCGCGCCGATGGGACCGCCGCCGCGAAGCGCCACCATGTAGATGCTGACCACCCGCCCGCGCAGTTCCTCGGGAACCGCGAGTTGAACAATCGAAAAACTCATGGAGAACAGCGCCATGAAGGCGATGCCGCCACAGTAGACCAGCAGGTAACTGAGGAGAGGCGTGGTGGACCAGCCGAACGCCATGATGATCAGGCCCATCACGAACTGCACGCTGAGCAGCATCCGGCCCATGTGCTGGAATCTGCCTCCGGCCAGACCGATCAACAGGGCTCCAGTGATGGCCCCCAGACCCTGGCAGGCCATCAGAAAGAACAATCGTGTTTCGGCCGTCCCACCGGCCGACGCCAGAACCGAGCGCGCAAACATCGGCATGAACGTCACGAGTGGCATGGCGAGAAACATGCTGACCACCACCAGCGCCATCAGCGTCAGGATGAGCCGGTGATGCCGGACATACGACAGGCCCGTGCGCAGGTCCGTGAGGATGTGCGGTCGCTGGCCGACGTGCGGCGCGCGGGCCGGTAGCTTGATCAAGGCGAGGGCAATGACGACGAGAAAGAACGATAGTCCGTTGAGAAAGAAACACGTCGCCATCCCAAGCGAGACGAGGATAAACGTGCCGCCCATGGGACCGAGGACCCGGGACAAGTTGAACTGGGTCGAGTTGAGCGCAATGGCATTTGGCAGGTCGCGCCTCGGGACCAGGGACGGCAGCAGCGCCTGATAGGCCGGCCCCCCAAATGCCTGGCCGAGGCCGGACACGAATGACAGCGTCAGGACGTGCCAGATCGTGACGTGATCCCAGAAGACCAGGGCGGCGAGTCCGAACGCAGAGAACGCCTGGATGAGCTGCGACCGCGTCAGCAGCTTTCGCCGATCGTAGCGGTCGGCCACAACGCCGCCAATCAGAATGAACAGGATGATGGGCAATTGGGACAGGAAGTCATCAAGTCCCAGATAGAAATTCGAGTCAGTCAGGTCCAGCACGAGCAGGCTCTGGGCGAACTTCTGCATCCAGGTGCCGATGGTGGAGCCCAGCGCCGCGAACCACACGAGGCGAAAATCACGGTGGGTGAGGGCGCCCGCGAGGCGGCCTTTCCAACCGCGGGGTGGTTCGGACGCCGCGTCGGCGACAGGGACGGCTGGGCTGGGCAAGGCCTTCGTATCTTAGCAGCCTGTCGCTGAGGCTGACGGGTTTCAGTCTGGCGTCACTCCGGGAGGAAGATTACCGACTCGAGAGCACAGATTCGAACTCTTCATACGGGCCCTTGAAATCTTCGATCCGCCCCTGTGAGAAGTGCCACACGCGGGTGCCCACTTCCTCCATCAGGTCCTGATCGTGTGTGACCAGCAGGACCGTGCCCTCGAACTTCTGGAGCGCGACGTTGAGGGCATTAATCGACTCGAGGTCGAGATGGTTGGTGGGCTCGTCAAAGACCAGAATATTCGGCTTCTGCAGCATGATTCGGCAGAAGAGCAGCCGGGCGGTCTCGCCGCCGGACAGCGCGGCCGTGGGTTTGAGCCCCTCTTCCCCGCGGAAGAGCATCTGGCCCAGGAGGCCGTGGATATCCTGCCGTGACAGGTCCGGATCGAACTGGTGCAACCACTCGACCGCCGTCATGCCCTTCTCGATGACACCGGTGTGGTCCTGTGCGAAGTAGCCGATGGCGGCTTCGTGACCCCAGCGGACGGTGCCGCTGTCGATGTCGTCCGGTGACGCTGGCTGTCCGGGCGCGTCCGCCAGCAGGGTCTTCAGCATGGTGGTCTTGCCCACGCCGTTGCGCCCGACCAGCACGATCTTTTCCCCCCGGTTGACCACCGCGCTGAAGTCGTCGATGACCGAAAGGTCACCGTACGCCTTTGAGACATGCTTGAACTCGACGGCGAGCCGGCCCGATGGCCGATTCATCACGAACTTGATGTAGGGCCGCTGGATGTTGGATCGCGCGAGGTCCGTCGTCTGCAGCCGTTCCACTTCCTTGCGTCGCGAGGCCACCTGGGAGGCGCGCGTGCCGGCCGAGAATCTCGCGATGAAGTCGTTGAGCTGGTCGATCTTCTTCTCCCGCTGAATGTTTTCGCTTTCGATGCGCGACCGGATCTGCATCTTCGCCAGGACCATGTCATCGTACCCGCCGGTGTAGGTGATGATTGTCTCGTAGTCGATATCTGCGGTGTGGGTGCAGACGGCGTTGAGGAAGTGGCGGTCGTGGGAGATCACGATCAGGATGCCGTCGTAGCGTTCCAGGAACCCCTGCAGCCAGTGGATCGAGTCAAGGTCAAGGTGGTTGGTGGGCTCGTCCAGCAGCAGCGCCAGCGGGCGGCCGAACAACGCCTGGGCCAGCAACACGCGGACCTTCTGGCCCCCCTGCAGTTCGGCCATCTTCCGGTCGTGGAGTTCATTGGGAATATCCAGGCCCTGCAGCAGCACGGCGGCGTCGCTGTCGGCCGAGTACCCGTCCTCTTCACCGACGATACCCTCGAGTTCACCGAGACGCATGCCCTCCGCATCTGTCATCGATGTTTTCTCGTAGAGCCGCTCGCGCTCTTGAAGCGTGTCCCAGAGCCTCTTGTTGCCCATGATCACCGTGTCGGAGACCTTGAAGGCATCAAACGCGTACTGGTCCTGGCTGAGGACCCCGAGCTTGTTCGGACGTGAGACCGTGCCTTTCTGGGGCGCGAGCTCGCCGGTCAAGAGCTTCATGAAGGTGGACTTGCCCGATCCGTTCGGTCCGGTCAGGCCATAACGGCGGCCCGGAGAGAACGTGGTTGTGACATCGTCGAAGAGTACCTTCGAGCCATAGCGCATAGAGACGTTGGCGACAGAGATCATGAACCCTCTATTGTACCCAGACCCGCGCGGAATGGAGAAATCGAGCTTAGAATGGGAGGGTCCATGAAGCTCAGAAGCACTCTCTCGATTGTGGTCCTCCTGGCGGCTCTGTCTCTGGGAACCAGTTGCGGCAATGACTCACCCTTGGCGCCGGGTCTGGGTATTCCATTCTCCGCCACTGACATTACCGTTGGCACCGGCACGCTGGCGGCCAGCGGCAACACGGTGCGCGTCTACTACACCGGCTGGCTGTACTCCACAACGGCCGCGGGGAACAAAGGCGCGCAGTTTGACGCGAACAACTCCGGCCTGGGCTTCCAGTTCACGCTTGGCGTGGGCGCGGTCATCAAGGGGTGGGATCAAGGCGTGGCAGGAATGAGGGTCGGCGGGAAGCGCCGGCTCATCGTGCCGCCTGAGCTGGGATACGGCAGTGCGGGTTCGGGCGGCGTGATCCCCGGCAATGCCACCCTGATCTTCGAGGTCGAGCTGCTGGCCGTCGCCGGTTGAGGCTGACCTGCGGCCGGGACGACCGTTGAGCGGCAGCACTGGCGCTCCGGCACAAAGGACCGCCCCCGCCGGGCCGCGGATGCTACCGTAGACCAATGGTTCGACGTTCCCTGGCCGCATTCCTGTTTCTTGCCGGAGGCCTCGTCCTGGCGCGGGCTCAGGAGCCCGTACAGCAGAGACCCGTGTTTCGATCCAATGCGCACTTCGTCACGGTCGATGCGTACCCGCTTCGCGATGGCAAGGTCGTCGAGGGGCTGACCGCCGACGACTTCACCGTGGAGGAGGACGGGCAGCCTCAAACCATCGAAGACTTCGAATTCATCTCGGGCACGGACCTCACTCCCGAGAACGCGCGCCGCGACCCGAATACCGTTCGCGAATCGCAGTTGCTTGCGGCCGATGCGCGAACACGCGCGTTCGTCGTGTACCTCGACATTCCCCATGTCTCGCTGGAAGGCTCGCGCGCCGCACGTGTGCCGCTGGTGACGATGCTGAACAGGCTGATCGGCGAGAACGACCTGTTCGCCGTCGTCACGCCAAACCAGTCGCCGTACGACCTGACCTTCGGCCGCAGGCTGGTCTCAGTGGAGGACATGGTGACGCGCCAGTGGAAGTGGGGCACCAGGGGCGAGATGAGCCGGACCCCGTTGGAGGAAGAGTTCGAGCAGTGTTTTCCCTCCGACTCTCAAGGCCAGGAGGGATGGATCCGCGATGGGGCGATCATGCGGCCTGTGGCTGATGTGCTGTTCGACCGGGCGCTTGAAGAGCAGACGCTCCAGCACCTGGACGATATGGTGAACTATCTGGGTCATCTGCGAGAGGGGCGAACTTCCGTGGTGCTGTTCACCGAAGGGTGGCGGCTGTTCAATGACGACGGAGGGTTGATGGGATTGACTGGGCGCGCCCGGTCGCAGGCCTGCGATCAGCATCTGATCCGATACGCCAACGTCGGCCTTCAACAGCGGTTCCGGGAGATTACGGCACGCGCCAATCGGGCCAACGTGACGTTCTATCCGGTCAATCCGGCAGGCCTGGCCACCTTCGATCTCCCGATCTCGTCCAGGATGATGGGGACGGGAAATATCGGTGACTCGGCGCTCTTGCAGAACACCCAGAACCTCAGTGCCAGATCGTCAGCGATGCAGTCGCTGGCGGCGAGCACGGATGGGTTGGCCGTGGTCAATACCAACGATCTCAAGGCTGGATTGCAGCGGGTCACCGACCAGCTCAGGGCCTATTACCTGCTGGGGTACTACTCGACCAACCCCAAGTTCGACGGCAAGGCCCGCCGCATCACCGTGAAGGTCGATCAGCCTGATATCGATGTGAAGGCGCGGCGCGGCTATACCGCTCCCACCGAAGAAGAGCGGGCGGCGTCGTTGGCGGCGGCGTCCGCGCCCGAGCCGGCGGGGCCGTCGCCGGTTGACGTGGCGCTTGACGTCCTGGCGCGGATCCGCCCGACAGCGGAACTGTTTGTGCACGCCACGCTCGGCGCAGAGCCAGCCGGGCGCTTGACTGTCTTCGCCGAAATCAGCGGCCCGCAGCTGGCTCGGGGCGCCATGCAGAAGGGTGGCACGCTGGACGTGACCCTGACGGACGCCGGCGGCGAGTCGATCGGTGCGACACAGGTTACGTTGGCGGCGGCGGCGCGCGGCGGGGTGGCCGTGCTGGACGTGCCGCCGGGCACGAATGCGGTGACCGTTTCCGCAAGAGTCCGTGCCGCCGGCGCGACATTTGAAGCGCGGACGGACGTGTCACGCGATGCGGGGCTCGTGCTTGGCGCGCCCCTGGTGTACCGGGCGACGCCTTCGTCACGGTCTCCGCTTCTGGCCGTCGCGGGTTTCGACTTTCGCCGGACCGAACGCGTACACATGGAGTGGCCCGTGACCGGCCCGCTGGACCGCAGGGAGGCGCGGTTGCTTGGACGGAGCGGGCAGCCGATGGCCGTCAACATGACTCTGACAGAGCGGGAAGTGGAGGGCCGGCTCATGCTGGGCCTTGACGCGTTGCTGGCCCCGCTCGCGCCGGGAGACTACGTCATCGAAGTGACAGGCACGATCGGCGAGGTGACCGAGACGCGGTTGATTGGGATTCGAGTCGGAAACTAGTGGGATGAGCCTGGGCACGGCGTCCGGAATCCTGGTGCTCGGCGCCGGGGGGCACGGCAAGTCTGTCGTGAGCGTTCTGCTGGCGTCAGGGTCGCCGGTGGCAGGCGTGTTCGATGATGACCCTGGGAACAGGGGCGGCATAGTCCTGGGCGTACCCATCATCGGGTCCATCTCAGATTTCGGTCGCTACGCTGACGCGCTGGCGGTGATCGGGATCGGCGACAACGCCGCCCGGCGGCGGGTCGCCGGACAGTTTCCGAATGCGCGGTGGGCCAGAGTTCTGTATCCCCAGGCCTACATCAGCCCGACTGCCCGTACCGGTGTGGGGACCGTGGTGTTCCCCGGCGCTGTGGTTGGTGCGGATGTGCTGGCCGGGAAGCACGTCATTGTCAGCGCCAATACGACTCTCGGCCACGACACCGTCGTCGGTGACTATGCGCACATTGCGCCGGGTGTGCAGATAGGGGGCGGCGCGCGGATTGGCAGCGGCGCCATGCTGTGTCTGGGGAGCATCGTGTGTCCCCAGGTGGAGGTTGGCGAAGGGGCGATTCTGGCCGCCGGAGCGGTCGCGGTAGACAACATCCCTGCCGGAGCCACGGCGTTCGGCACACCGGCTCGAGTGGCGGGGCACAGGAGAAGCGTGCGTTAGTGGTGGAGCGGGCTACGGGAATCGAACCCGTCTGACTGGCTTGGGAAGCCAGGACATTACCACTATGCTAAGCCCGCACTCAGGGACAGATTTTACGATATCACGCCCGGATGATCGCCAGGACCTCGTCGCGTCTGGCTTCCATGATTTCCGGCGTGAGCCCCTCGAGGTTGAGCCGCAGCAGGGGCTCCGTATTCGAGGCGCGGACATTGAAGTGCCAGTCGGGGAACTCCGCAGAGAACCCATCGATGGTGTAGGTCTTCCCGTCCGCGTACCGCTCGGCCAACGCCTGTAAGCGCCCGTCGATCAAGTCCATGCTGGCCACCGTGGTATTGATCTCGCCGGAAATGAAGTACTTGGCCCGCAGTGGCGCCAGAAGTTCCGCCAGCGTCTTCCCCTTGCGTGACATCAATTCCAGGATCAACAGGGCAGGGATGAACCCGTTGTCCGCGTAGTAGAAGTCACGGAAGTAGTAGTGCCCTGTGACTTCACCACCGAACACCGCATCTTCGTCCCGCATCCGCCGCTTGATGAACGCATGGCCGACGCGGTTCATGAGGGCCGTTCCGCCGTACGCAGCCACGGTGTCCTTGACGGCATAGCTCGCCCGCACATCGTAGACAATCTTCTCGCCGCCGGACTTCATCAACGCCGCTTCGGCAAGCAGCGCCGTGACGAAATCGCCGGCGATGAATTCGCCCGCCCCGTCAATGAAGAAACAGCGATCGGCATCCCCATCCCACGCGATCCCGATATCCGCCTTCTCGGCGACCACCCGTTCGACGATGTCGCGCCGGTTCTCTTCGATGAGAGGGTTCGCCTCGTGGTTGGGAAATGTGCCGTCGATGTCGAAACACAACCGGGTTGTCCGGCACGCGAGACGATCGAACAACGGCGGCGCCACCAGTCCCGCCATGCCACTGCCGGCATCGAGGACGACCTTGAAGGGACGAATCACCGACGGATCGATGAACCCCATGACGCAGTCGACGTAGGCGTCGAGCATTTCGCCCTTGCCGTACGTGCCCTGCGGCAGCGTCGGACTGGGGATGGACCCGCCCACCACCATGTCCCGGATGTCGCCGATTCCCGCATCGCCGGAGAGCGGCACGGCATCACGCCGCACCATCTTCATCCCGTTGTACTGCTTCGGATTGTGCGACGCGGTGATCTGGACGCCGCCGTCGAAGTCTTCACGGGCCACCGCAAAGTACAACATGTCCGTCCCGGCGAGGCCGAAGTCCACGATGTTGGCGCCTTGCTCGCGCGCCCCTGTGATAAACGACTTTGCGAGCGACGGAGAGGACAGGCGCATATCCCGGGAGACGGCCACGCGCGGGGCAGTGGGTCCTGTCCCTGAGGAGGCCTGCAAGTAGGCCACGTACGCGCGGCCGATGAGATACGCGGCGTCCTCGTTCAACTCCGAGGGGTAGAGGGCGCGAACGTCATACGCTTTGAAGATCGATGGCAGGATAATCATAGGCGGGAGAAGTCCGTGACGACCGAGTTGTCACCCAGGAAGGCGGTTCCGCCGACCTGCACGTTACGCCCGAATTGGCAGTGACGTCCGGCCACCAGCGCTCCGAGTTTGGCATGTCGATCGACCCAGGTGTGTGGCCAGAGGACCGCGCCGTCGACCTCGGCCTCTTCACCAATGTGACAGTGGGCGCCGATGACGCTGAGCGGTCCGACGCGCGCCCCGGCTTTGACCACCACGCCGGCGTCGATGAAGCACGGACCTTCGATAATGGCCCCGGGTTCAATGCGAGCGTCAGGAGAGACCAGCGCGGTGCCTGGCGCCTCGAGGAATGGCGGCGCGCCGAACCCCCCGGTCATGATGTCGCGATGCACCTGCTGGTACTTGTCGCGCGTGCCGATGTCGATCCAGTAGCCCCGGTAGGTATGGGCGACAAACGTTTCCTGCTGTGCAATCAGCGAAGGGAAATAGCCGCGCTCGATTGAGTAGGGGGTCTCGGCGGGAATCCGGTCCAGAGTCTCGCCCTCGATCACATAGATACCGGCGTTGATCGTATCGCACGTAATCTGGTCGGCCGACGGTTTCTCAAGGAACGCCCTGACATTGCCGTCGTCGTCCGTCTCAACCAGGCCGTAGGCTGCGGGGTTGTCAACCGGCGTCAGGACGATCGTCGCCTGCGCCTTCCGCTCCCGATGCAACGCGATTACCGCCTGAAGATCGACCGACGTCAATACGTCGCCGTTGAACACGACAACGGGCCCCTGCGGCTTGGGTCCCGCCGCAAACTTGATTGCGCCGCCTGTTCCGAGGGGCTGTGGTTCCACCACGTAGCGAATCCGTACCCCCAGGGCGCTGCCGTCGCCGAACACTTCTTCGATCCGCTTTGGCTGATAGTTCAGGCTCAGGACGATCTCGTCGATTTCTGCCACCTGCTTGAGCAGTTCGATCTGATACCGGAGAAAGGGCCGATCGAAGATCGGGACGATAGGTTTGGGTGTATTGAGGGTCAGGGGCCTGAGTCGGGAACCCTGGCCGCCAGCGAGGAGAATGGCCTTCATAGCAACCTCAGACTGTACCAAGTTCCACGCGTTTGACGAAATGGGGGCGCGAAAATGGCGGAAAAACCGGTTTTGGCGACGGTCTGACGGGCTCGATGCCAGCGCTGACTTGCCGCTCGCGTCTGCTAGAATACGCCCGCGTCGTGAACCTCCCCAATGCCCTGACCGTCGGCCGCATCTTCCTGGTGCCCGTGCTCGTCGTCGTCCTGCTGACGAAGTTCGACGGGTTGAAGCTGTTTGGTGTCAGCAAGGAGATTCTTGGCGCGTCGATTTTTGCCATTGCCTCACTGACGGACTGGCTCGACGGGTTCCTGGCCAGGCGCCGGGGGCAGGTCACGGAATTCGGGCAGTGGATGGATCCGCTGGCGGACAAACTCCTGGTGACGGCTGCACTGGTGTCCCTGGTCCAGATGGAACTGGCCCCAGCCTGGATGGTGGCGGTGATTCTGGGCCGGGAATTCGCCGTCACGGTGCTTCGGACGATTGTTCATGCTCGCGGGCAATCGCTTCCCGCGTCGCCACTGGGAAAGATCAAGCTGGTCGCACAGGTCGTGGCGATTCTGGTCTTGATTCTCGGCCAGGGGCACATGCAGGGATTCTTTGTCGTCGGCCAGATCGCCCTCTGGGTGGCGACGATTACGGCGCTGGTGTCGGCTGTGGACTACTACCGGCGTTTTCCGCCGGCGTCGGCGTCCTGAGTGCCGGCCTTGATTTCGCTGATTCGTTTCTGCGCGCGCTCGAGATACTCACTCTCCTTGAATTCGGCCACCAGCCGTTCGTACCATGGCAGCGCCTCGGCCGGCGATCCCATCTTCAGCAGGCATTCGGCCATCTGGAAGTAGACGCTGTCGCGGTTGGAGAATGCCGGGTCGCTGACCAGAATCCCGCGAAAACGATCGACGGCACCGGCGCACACGTTGAACCGCGCATAGAAATACCCGATTTCGTATTCAGACTGGGACAGCCGGTCCCGGGCGTCACGCTCCAGTTTCTCCACCTCCGGCCGAAGAGTGCTGTTGGGGTAGCGCTGGAGAAAAATCTCGAGTTCTCGAATGGCGTCCTTCGTGGCCGTCTGGTCGCGCTGCGGTGACAACATCTGCCGCGAGTACGCGAGGCCAATCCGGTACTGGGCGTAGTCGGCACGTGGAGAAACGGGAAAAATGGTCAGGAATTCGCGGAATTCGTTAATCGCCAGGATGTTGGACTCGATGGAGTTCTCCCCGATGTAGGTGTCACCGACGCCAAGTTTGGCCTCCTCACGGTGCGGACTCTGGGGATATCCATCAATGAGCCGCCGGAAATACTCCCGGGCGGCAAACCACTTCTGGTCGGCCAACTCTTCCGTCGCCCGGTCGAAGAGCCATTGGTCGGCCTCCATGAGACCAGCCGGAGGCAGGGGCCGGGCAGCGCCGCACGCGGCGGACAACGCGGCGACGGCCAGCAGCACGGCGGCACCTGGCGACGCAAGACGAGTGATGACGAACCGAATCAGCATGCAGGAGTTCAATCTTACCTGAGTGGACTGTCCAGCAGGACCGAGAGCCACTCGGCCTCGGCACGCAGTCCGTCCTCAAGAGTCATAGACGGCTGGAAGCCCAGTTCAGCCTGTGCCCTGGACGTATCGGCGAAGGTGTCGCGCATATCCCCTTTTTGCGAAGGCTCCCGGCGGATATCAAGGGGGCGGCCCGTGATCGCTGCGATGAGCGACAAGACGTCGTTGATCGAAACGCGGCTGCCGCCGCCGATGTTGTAGACGGCACCCAGTCGGCCCCGTTCACCAGCGGCGATCAGGGCCGCCACGATGTCCGAGACATACGTGAAGTCCCGTGTCTGCTCCCCATCGCCGTAGAGGGCGATGGGCTGGCCGGTCAGCGCAGCGCGGATGAAGCGGTGGAACCCCATGTCGGGTCGCTGCTTCGGACCGTAGACGGTGAAGAACCTCAGGCAGACAGCGGGCACGCCGTGGTTGGCCGCGTAGAGCAGGCACAGGTGCTCGGCGGCCAGTTTCGTCACGCCGTAGGGCGACACGGGCTGGACCATGGCGTCCTCCCGCATGGGAATCGGCACTGCGTCACCGTAGACCGAGGAACTCGATGCGTAGACGAAACGTTCCAGCGCCCGACCCTTGGCGGCCTCGAGGAGCCGTTGCGTGGCGTCCACGTTGTTCGTCGTGTAGGTCAGGAAGTCGCGTCCCCAGCTCTTGCGCACGCCTGCCTGGGCGGCCAGGTGAAACACGTGTGTCACGTCATCAAGGATGGGAGCGAGAGGCACAGTCTGGAGGGAGTCCTCGATGAACGTGAACGTGGGACGCTTTCGCAGGGGCTCAAGGTTGCGTTCCTTGACCTCGCGCGGGTAGTAGTCGGTGAAACAATCGAGACCAACGACCTCGACGCCGCGCGCGGTCAGCGCGTCGGCCAGGGTCGAGCCAATGAAGCCGGCCGCGCCGGTCACGAGTGCTTTCATGCAAGGACCTCTCGAATACGATCGGGCAACCGGCAGGGGCGACCGTTCGGGCCCATCGCGGCATGGCGGGTGACGCCCGTCGCTGCCGTGATTCCGTCCTTCGCCAACACGATCTCGTAGGTGAACTCCAGGCGTACGGCCGTCAGCAGTCGGCCCGACGTGCGCACTTCAATCTCATCATCGTAACGCGCCGGGCGCTGATAGGCGCAGCGCGCCTCGATGACCGGCAAGCTCACGCCGGTCGCTTCCATCTCCCGGTAGGTCCACCCCAGGTGTCGCAACAGATCCGTCCTGGCGACCTCGAACCACACCAGGTAGTTGGCATAGTAGACGACACCCATCTGGTCGGTCTCGGCATACCGGACACGGAGCGTCGTGGTAGAAGCTGGCATCAGCCGAGGACGGTTCCGGCTTCCGCAGCCTTGAGGAGGGCGCGCGTCGCTTCGGCCGGGTCGGGTTGCCCGAAGATCGACGCGCCGGCCACGAGAATGGTGGCGCCCGCCTGAGCTACC
>JAHEFO010000118.1:10664-11919 GCA_024640135.1 Acidobacteriota bacterium | reverse complement strand
ACCTGGACCTACATCAACCCCTATACCTTCTTCCCCAGTGTTGACGGCGGCTTCTGTTGTGACCAGGTGGTGGGGTATGCGCCCGCGCAGGACATGGCGATCTGGGGCCTCCAGTACGTCAAGGACGCGTCCGGCAACAAGTTCAGGATCGCGCGCTCCATTGGCCAGGCCGGCATTGCCGCCAATAGCTGGACCTATTGGACGCTCGACCCGACGGCCACCTTCGGGTTCGCAGCCACCACGTGGCTGGACTATCCCAGCATGACGGTGGGCACCACCTATCTCTACATGACCTCGAATGTCTTCACACAGGCCGGCAGCTATGTGGGGAACGTGGTGTATCGAATCTCGCTGGCGCAACTCAAGGCCGGCGGCACTATCAGCATTGGATACTACAAGCCGACATCGACCACGCAGCGCCTGACCGAGGGCGCCGGCTCCACCATGTATTCTGTGGGCTTTGAATCGACCACGCAGATGAAGATCTACTCCGTGACCGATGCCGGTTCGGTCACGTCTGCCAACGTCAATCTCAACGCCTTCAATTACCTCAATCGCAATGGCGTTTCGACCAGCCCCGATTCGACCAACTGGGCCGCGCGCGCGGACTCCCGTCCGACCGCGGCGTATGTGGCGAATAACGTCATCGGCGTCATGTGGACGGCCAGACAAGGCACCGGTCGAGCCCATCCGTATGTCGTGCATGCGCGATTCAACCAGTCCACGAAGGCGCTCATAAGCCAGGCTGATATCTGGAACAGCGGCTACGCCTGGATGTACCCGTCCGCGGCGCCCAACTCCCTCGGGCACCTGGCGGGGACGATGCAGATTGGCGGTGCGACGTCCGGGACGTTCGCCTATCCGGGGACCCAGGGCTGGATCACGGACCCGACCACGGGAGCGAGCAATACTGTCGGCGCGTTCATGTACATTTCGTCGTCGAACGACGGACCGAACGCGAATGTCTGGGGTGACTACTTCGGGACCCGCGTGGACAAGGCCAATCCCGGCATCTGGGTCGGCGCGAGCCACACGCTGCAGGGCGGCGGCAGCAACGGCAACGCCGTGCCGAAGTTCTTCGTGTTCGGCCGCTCCAACAAGCGCGCCGCGATGACGAGTCCGGCACCGGGGTCGACCTTCGCCGGTTCGTCGCAGACGTTCAACTGGTCGGCGGGAATACCGGTGGACTACTACTGGCTCTATGTCGGCACGGCCGGCGTCGGCACCGCGAATATCTATAACGGCAACCCCGGAG
>JAHEFO010000118.1:0-10654 GCA_024640135.1 Acidobacteriota bacterium | reverse complement strand
CTGTGGACGAAGTTCCCCAGTGGCTGGGAATCCTACGACTACACGTACAAGGCAAAGTCCACGGAAACCAAGGCCGTCATCACGAGTCCGGCTAATGGGTCCACGTTGACCGGGTCGTCAACCACATTCTCCTGGACGACGGGTGCGGGCGCCCTGCAGTACTGGCTCTATGCCGGGACCACCGCCGGCAGCAACAACCTCTACTCCGCGAGTCAGGGGACCGCAACGTCGAAGACCCTGACCGGTCTGCCCACCAATGGCAGCAACCTTTACGTCCGGCTGTGGACGCGGTTCGCCAGTGGCTGGCAGTACAACGACTACGTCTACAAGAACTCAACAGTGGTCAACATCAAGGCCGCGATTACGAGCCCAACGCCTGGTGGGACACTGACGAGTTCGTCGACGACGTTCACCTGGAACACCGGCTCGGGTGCCCTGCAGTATTGGCTGTATGTCGGCACGAGCGCCGGCGCCAACAACGTCTACTCCGCAAGTCAGGGGACCGCGTTGTCGAAGACCGTGACGGGCATCCCGCTCGGCGGCACCATCTACGTCCGCCTGTGGACGCAGTTCACTACCGGGTGGTTCTACACGGACTACAGCTACAGCTCCGGGGCCAAGGCCGTCATCACGAGTCCCTCCCTTGGGTCGACGCTGGCCGGCTCGTCACAGACCTTCAACTGGTCGACGGGCTCGGGCGCGGTGGCGTACTGGCTGTATGTCGGCACATCCGGATACGGCTCCAGCAACATCGTCAGCGCGGGCACCGGGCTAGTGACGTCGAAAGTCGTGACGGGGCTGCCCTTGACTGGCGTGACCGTGTACGCCCGCCTCTGGACCTACTTCTCCGGAACCGGCTGGGTGTACAACGATTACTGGTACAAGGCGGCTTCGGCGGCCGTGATGAGCAGTCCCACACCAGGGACCACGCTCACCGGTTCGAAGGTGACTTTCGCCTGGGCGGCCGGGGGCGGCTCGGTGAACCAGTACTACATCTATGTCGGCACGAGTCTCGGCAACTCCAACATCTACTACAGCAGTGCCGGAACCTCGCTGTCGCACGCGGTCCCGGGGATCCCGACGACAGGCATCACCGTCTACGTCCGGCTGTGGACGCGGATTCTGACGACATGGGTGTACAGGGACTACGCCTACAAGGCCGCGACGGGGGTTTCTGCAGCGGATATGTTGAATCCGGTTCCCGGGTCGGCCATCGGCACGTCGGCGACCTTCAGTTGGTCGACCGGCACCGGCGTATCGGTGTACTACCTGTACGTTGGCACGACCGGCGTCGGTTCCAATAACGTGTACTCCGCCGGCACCGGGAGCGGGCGCTCGAGGACAGTGACAGGGATCCCAAGTAGTGGCACGATCTACGTCAGGCTCTGGTCGTGGACCGGCAGCACATGGATCTACCACGACTACACGTATTCATGACCCTGACCATCGGGCGGCGCGTCTCGCTGGCGCGTCGATAGAGTAAGACCGGGTGTGGCCACACGTGAGAGCGTGTGGCCACACTTTTTTTGTGTGTGCCTACCAATCCCCATGTGACACTTTCGAGCGACACGCGGAGCCAGGTGGGCTTCGGCCCATGGCGAAAGTGAGGGATGAGCGACGCCGTCAGGTGGGATGCATCGCCCGACGAATGACGGCGGGGCTTATGAGATGGGTTCTAGTCTGCCGGATAGATCCTGGTGGCGACGACGGCCACGCGGCTTGCTTCGACGAGCGCATCCACCTCGATGATCTCGCCCTCCGGAACGCCCTTGTCGCCTTCACGGAGGAGCAACATCAGTTCACGGTCCGGCTCTCCGATACCGGCAGGACCAGCGGCCAGGAACAGCCTGGGCTGAGGATTGCCGCCGGGCAACGGCGTGACACCTCCGCCGGGATGGAAGTTGTCCGGCCCAATCATCCGCAGCACCGTGCCACGGATCCTGATGGTCTTGCCGTGCAAGGCGCTTCGGTGTTCGAGCACGAATTGGGGAGAGACCGGCGTCGTCGGCATGACGTCCACGGGGTAGTCCGGCAGGCTTGAAATCTCCATTTGCTGACCATCGGATTCCGGATCCAGCGATGTTGATTCCGAGTGCGCCGCCGTGCAGCCCACCAGCACCAGGGTCGTCAACAGGAACGGCGGGGAAACCTTCATCGTCCCGAGCATACAGACGGCCTCACCCTGATGCAACACAGTGGGACGCGAAGTGCCTGCTGGTGTGCTGACGCCGGCTGCGACAGGCCGGCTAGAGTACCGCTGCCAACTCCTCGACGATCATGCGGGTGACCGCGTCCCGTGTGCCTGCAATGCTGCAGGCCGCCGCGTTGACGTGTCCGCCGCCGCCGTGCTGCACGGCGACTGCGCGGACGCTGACCTCGCCCTTGGACCGCATACTGACCCGGTATTGCGAGTCGGCCTGCTTGCGGACGAGCGCCACCGCCACCACATCTTTGGCGCCCAGGGGCAGATTGACCAGGCCATCGGTATCGTCGCTGGTCGCGCCGCAGGCCTGGAGGATGTCGTCATCGTAGTACAGGACCGCCAGGCGGTTGTTGTGGTGCAACGCCATGGCGTTCAAGAGGGCGCCGGTCAGACGGACCCGGCCAATGCCGAAGCTGTCGAAGATCTCGCGAGACAACTGCGCCGGGGACACACCGGTGGCGGCAATTCGCGAGGCGATCTGGAACGTTCGCGCCGAAATAGGCCCGTGCCTGAATCCGCCCGTGTCGGAAGCGATGCCGAGATAGAGGTGGGAGGCCATCTCGCGCGTCCAGGTCACGCCGAGGGCGTCGATGACATCCGCCACCATTTCCGCGCACGCGGCGGCGGACCCGTCAAACCAGTTCACCGAACCGTACATCGTGTTCCCGATGTGGTGGTCGATGTTGATGACGGTCGGACGTTCCAATCCCGCGACCTCCGCTCTCGTCAGGTCCCCACATTCCATGACGATGGCGGCCTCGGCGTCCGGGGGGATGTCAGAGAGCGGAACTGCCGCTGGCGCCACCTCGATCCGATCGGTACCCGGGAACCCTCTTAATGGGCCGGGCACCGGGTCGTGATTGACCATGCGGACGCGTTTGCCCAGTGCGTCCAGCGCGAAGGCCATCGCCAACTGGGAGCCGATGGCATCGCCATCCGGGCGGGCGTGCGAGGTCAGCAGGAATGCGTCATGCCGCCCGATGGCGGCGGCGATTTCAGCGGCCGACCCACTCATGACTGGTCCGGGTCGTCGTCAGGGCTGGAGGCCGGAATGTCGGCGGGAGGCTCGGTCGCGTTCGCGTCTCGCTCGCGTTTCAGGTCAAGCAGGATCTGCTCGATGCGATCCTGATGCGCGACGGATTCGTCGTAGAAGAACTCCAGCACCGGCACGCGACGCAGGCGGATGCGTGAGGCAATCTGGCGACGGAGGAAGGGCAGGGCGCGATTGAGCGCCTGCTGCGTCTCCTTGCGCTGTTTGTCATCGCCAATCACGGTGTACAGGACCCGCGCCAATTGCAGGTCCGCGGTGACCTTCACCCGTGTGAGTGTGAGAAAGCCGATGCCTGGATCGTGAACGTGCTGGGACAGAATCTGACTGAGTTCCTGCCGGACCTGTTCACCGACGCGATCCGGCCGGGATCCCTGCGCCATCAGAGAGTCTGCGCGACCTTCTCGACGTGGAAGATCTCGATCATGTCACCCACCTCGATGGCATTGAACCGGTCAAGGCTGATGCCGCACTCCATTCCCGACTTGACCTCGCCCACGTCATCCTTGAACCGGCGCAGCGAGCTGATCCGTCCGGTCCAGAGCACTTCGCCATCGCGCAGCAGGCGGGCCTGGGCGTCGCCCGCGCGCGTGATCTTGCCTTCCGTGACCATGCAGCCGGCAACCGTGCCGGCCTTGGGGGTGCTGAAGATCTGCTGCACGGCGGCCGCGCCGATGCGAGCCTCCCTCAACGTCGGTTCCAGGAGGCCCGTCATCGCCTTCCTGATCTCGTCAGTGACGTTGTAGATGATCGTGTGATGACGAATCTCGACTTCCTCGCGCTCCGCCACCTCGACGGCGTTGCGGTCTGGCTTGACGTTGAAGCCGATGACGATGGCCTTCGATGCGCTGGCGAGGAGCACGTCGGATTCGTTGATCGCGCCCACACCCGTGTGGATGATGCGGACCTTGACGCGCTCTTCGCTGAGTTTCGACAAGGTGTCGGCCAGGACTTCGGCCGATCCCTGCACGTCGGCCTTGATGATGATCGCCAGTTCCTTCAGACCACCCTCTGTCATCTGCTGCTGCAGGGATTCCAGCGTGAGCCGTGAGCCGCGCGCGCCAAGCGCCTTCGCCTTGGCCTGCGTCTGCCGATACGTCACCACCTGCCGGGCCTTGATCGGATCGTCGATGACCTGCAGGAGATCGCCCGGCGAGGGCAGGGCGGACAGGCCGAGAATCTCCACCGGCGTGGACGGTCCCGCGGACTTCACCTTGCGGCCAAGGTGGTCGAAGAGTGCGCGCACCTTGCCGTCAACCGTGCCGGCGATGAAGAGATCGCCTTCGTGAATCGTGCCGTCCTGTATCAGTACCGTGGCCACGGGGCCGCGGCCGCGATCGAGCTTGGCCTCCAGCACCGTGCCCTGCGCCATCCGCGACGGGTTCGCTTTGAGCGTGGCAAGGTCCGCCACCAGCAGGATCATTTCGAGGAGCTGATCCAGATTCGTGCGCTGCTTCGCCGACACTTCCACGGTGACGGTCGAGCCGCCCCAGTCCTCCGGCTGCAGGCCCAGCTCGGACAACTCACGTTTGACCCGCTCGGAGTTGGCGCCGGGCACGTCGATCTTGTTCACGGCCACGACGATCGGCACATTGGCCGCCTTCGCGTGGTCGATGGCCTCCTTGGTCTGGGGCATGACGCCATCATCAGCGGCCACCACCAGCACCACGATGTCGGTGACTTTGGCACCGCGCGCGCGCATCATCGTGAAGGCCGCGTGACCGGGCGTGTCGAGGAATACCAGACGCCGGCCATTGACATCCACGGAGTAGGCGCCAATGTGCTGCGTGATGCCGCCGGCCTCCGTTCGGCGACCTTCGTCGCGCGAATCCCGTCGAGCAACGTCGTCTTGCCGTGGTCGACGTGTCCCATGACCGTGACGACCGGAGCCCGTTGAACCATCTCTTCCGGCTTGGACGTTTCCGTCTCGATATCCGTGACCTCTTCCTCGAACGAGCGGATCAGTACTTCGGCGCCGAAATCGCGCGAGACCAGTTGTGCGGTCTCGGCGTCGAGCGTCGAGTTGATCGTCATCATCATGCGGCGTTCCATCAGCTTCTTCAGGACGTCCTTCGCCTTGACCTCGAGTTTGTCCGCCAGGTCCTTGACCGACATGCCTTCGGCCAACGTAATCAATTTCGTGATGGGTGGCGGCGGCGCCTGAACCGCGGGCGCGGAGGGGCGGTCGTCGCGACGCGGCCCCCTGGTGCGAGGCCCCTGGTACGACGGGCGGTAGCCTCCCGGCCGGTGCTGGCCGAATGGCGGACGCTGACCCAGGGGAGCGCCGGGACGGACCGGCTGCGACGGCAGAGGCCTGGGGCCTCCGAGTGGCTGTCGCGGACCTGGGGGAATCGGACGACCTGCCGGTCCGCTCGGACGCAACTGCATCCCTGGGGGGGCCGGACGCGTCGGGGCGGGCGGCGCCACCTTCGGCCGGATCACAGGGCGTTGCGGCATGGGACGGGCTGCCGGCGCCTCGCCCGTCAGGGGATCTTCAATCCGAAGTCGCCGCGTCGGGGGCACGACGCGCCCCGCCGGACGCACCGGCGCCAGAGGCACGGACGGTGCCGCCGGCTTCTTGGCCGCCGTCGGGGCCTTCGTCCGAACGACCGGCTTCTTGGCCTTGGCTGGCGCTTTGTCGACACTCGGCGCGGCGGCCACGACGGGTGGCTGTGCCTCAGCAGCCGGGGGCGTGACCACCGGCTCCGGAACGACCGGGACCTCCGGGACTGGCGCGGCGGGCGGAGCGACGGCTTCTGGCGCGGCCGGTGCCGCGATCGCGGCTGGCGCGGCGGGCGGGGCTTCCACCGCAGCGGCCGGTGCCGTCTCCGCAGGAGCTTCCTCGACCGGCTTGGCCGGCTTGACCCTCTTGACCAGCCGCGGACGCAATACAGGCTGCGCCGGCTTGACCGGTTCCGGGGCCTTGCCCTTGCCACCAGCCTTCTTTCTGGTGGACACGGCCCTGTCGGAAAACAGGGCCCCACGGGGCAGGCTAATCTTCTTTGACCGTGCGTGCCGTTCGACGAACTGCCGCGCCACAATCTCTTCGATCGAACTCGACGCGCTCTTGACCTCGATGCCCGTTTCCTTCTTGAGCAGCGCGATGGCCTCTGCGCTTGATACGCCCAGCAGCTCAGCGACTTTGTAAATCCGGACAGTGGCCAAAAGGAACCTCGAAGAATCTAGAATCTGGAATCTGAAATCTCAAATCGCGAACGATCAATCTCAAAACTCACATTGAAACGTGCAAACTCAAACCAAAAAAAGGAGCAATCTCACCCCAAAACGTCAAACGCCGTCATGACTCACTGGTCGGCACCGCGACCTCGGGCACTGCCGTGTCGTCAACTGGCCCGGCCGGCTCTTCCTGAGGGGGGCCGGCAGCGACCTCCTTCACGGCCGCGGCCTGCGCCCGGCTTTTCGCCTCTTCGGCTGACACGGCGGCCGCCGACAGCACAGCCGCGACGGTCTCAGCATCAAAGCCCGGCAGCGCACCGAGCGCATCGGCGCCGGCCGTGAGCACCTGGTCGGCGGTCAGGTAGCCGGCGGTCGTGAGCGCGCTGATGACCTCGACGTGAATGTCCGGCAACTCGAGCGGCGCAGCCGCTTCCGCGGCGCCGCCAAATTCCAGGCCGGCCAGCTGCAGTTCCACTTCCTTCTTCTTGTCTTCGTCGCTCTTGATGTCGATCTTCCAGCCCGTCAGCTTTGCGGCGAGGCGGACGTTCTGCCCCTTCTTGCCGATGGCGAGCGACAGCTGGCGATCTTCAACCAACACCTCGATGACGCGCGCTTCGTCATCAATGATCGTCACGCGCTGGACCCGGGCCGGGCTGAGCGCTTTGGTGACGAACTCGATCGGATCCTCCGACCACTCGACGATGTCGATCTTTTCGCCGCGGAGTTCGCGAATGATGGCCTGAACCCGTGTTCCTCGCATGCCGACGCAGGCTCCGACCGGGTCCACATCGCGCTCACGGGAAAACACCGCGACCTTGGCACGATCGCCCGCCTCGCGCACGCACCCGCGAATCATCACGGTGCCGTCATAAATCTCGGGCACTTCCTGCTCGAACAGCTTGATGAGCAACGCCGGGTCCGTACGCGACAGCACCACCTGCGGCCCCTTGGCGTTCAGCGTGACCGCCTTGATGACGACCCGGACACGGTCGCCGATGGCGTAGTTCTCGGCGCGCGACTGTTCACGGCGCGGAATCTGGCCTTCGACCCGGCCGATTTCCACAATGAGATCGCCGCTCTCGAACCGCTTGACCATCGCATTGACCACTTCGCCAACGCGTCCGCTGAACTCCTCGTGGATATTCTCGCGTTCCGCTTCGCGCACGCGCTGGGCGATCACCTGCTTCGCCGTCTGCGCGGCGATGCGTCCCAGCTTGTCCGTGGGCTTCGGGAACTCGATCTCCATCCCCGTTTCCGCTTCATCGCCGTAGAGTTTCTGCGCATCGGAGAGCAGAATCTCCCTGGCCGGATCCTCCAGCGTGTCCACGATCTGCTTGACCGCGTACAGTTCCACCAGCCCGGTCTCCAGGTTGAACCGCGATCGCAGGTCGTCGTCCTCCTTGAAGACCTTGCGTGCCGCGGCCAGGTACGCGTCTTCGATCGCGCTCACGACGATGGCTGGGTCAATGCCCTTGTCCTTCGCCACCATCTCAATCATTTGCTGCAGTTCAGTCGCCATAATCAGAACTCAACTTCCAGACGCGCCCGACGCACTTCGTCAAGCGGCACCCGATGGACCCGGCGGCCTTCGCTGAGGAGAATGTGTCCCTCGTCGAAACCCGATAACCGGCCCGAAAAACTCGTCTGTCCCTCCACCGGCCTCGACGTCACCACCTTGGCCAGGCGCCCCGTGAACCGACGATAGTCGGCTTCGTGACGCAGCGGCCGATCGAGGCCTGGTGAGGACACCTCAAGGGTGTACGCTTTCTCGAGCGCCGCCCCCAAATCGTCGTCCACATCCAGCAACGTGCCCAGATCGTGACTCACGCGCTGGCAATCCTCGATGCCAACCGCCCGATCCGGCCCCTCCGGTCCCTCCGATTCCTGCCACGGGCGATCCAAGACCACTCGCAGGACCCAGCCAATCGATTCCCGCCGGAACTGCAGGTCAAACAGCTCCAGGCCATGGCTGGCCGCCACGCGGGTGGCCGCCTGACGCACACGTTCAATGGCGGTGTCGCGGGACATGACTCACAATAGACCAGCGTGACGGGAAGAAACCTGCCCCAAAAACACGAAAAGCGGGCACGGGCCCACTTACCACTGCATTCCCGTTACGACCGCCCCTGAGTATATCTTGCCCGGGTCGCTGTTGACAACGGCCGCGAATCGCTTCAGGACGGCATCATCTGCTCACAACTGGTGGCTGGCGGGCCTGGTTCGGCAGCGAGCGCGGCCCACACCAACTCTGCCAGGAGGGCGTATCCCCCGTCATTCGGGTGGAATCCGTCGTGCGAGTAGCGCGAGGCCTCGTAGATGGGGGCGTGGCACATGATGTCCACGATGCGAATCCGGTTCGACCGGGTGGCGTTCATGCCGGCCGAGAAGCCCACCGACAGCTGGCGCAGCCACTCGCGTTCCTCAGCCGTGTAGCCTGCGGCATAAGGCAGACGCGCCAGATTGGGAAGATTGATGACGACAATCTGCGCGGCACTCGCCCGCGCGGCAATGCCGGCGGTCAGGGTCGAAAAGTCGCGGGC
Source organism: Acidobacteriota bacterium (assembly GCA_024640135.1). Lineage (GTDB taxonomy): Bacteria > Acidobacteriota > Vicinamibacteria > Vicinamibacterales > SCN-69-37 > SYFT01. The sequence continues at coordinate 1,686 of JAHEFO010000118.1, read as the reverse complement.
AAAACCCTGAATCTGTGTCTGGGCGTAGGCGGCCCGGTCAGCACTGGCCAGGGGGCGAAGTGCGGCGCCGATGGCGTTGGCCCCGTTGGCGTCCCCGAAGACCGTGACGATCGTCGAATCGGCGGCGACGAGCGGCAGTTCCCCGTCAATGATGTTTGCCGGAATCCCGCGTCCCAGGCCGTTGCCAATCGTCATGATCTCCCGGCTCAGGACGGCGCCCGGGATGCCCAGGTTGAGAAACGACACCTCGGCATGTTGTGCGCGGAGCCGTCGCTCGATGATCTGGACGTATCCCGTACCGTTCGGGCATGTCAGGAACGGCAGACAGGGCATGCTGCTGCCGTACCCAATCGCCTCGCTGGCGCCGATGGCGGTGTAGCTGACCTGGTCGATCGGGTCCGGTCCGGTGGCGGACTTGGCCGCGTTGCACCCGCCGAGCCCGGCGAGGCCGACGACGCCGATCAGGATCACCGCCACCGGGGAGAGGCGGGGCCCGGCCATGCGCAGGGGGTCGTTGTCAGTCACGGTTCATCATGAACGAGGCGGTTTCCTCGAAGAATGTCCGGAGGGTGGTCGTGACGTCTTCGGGGAGGGCCGCCTGGTCCAGGGCACGGTTCATCAAGGTGACCCAGCGATCGCGGGCTCGCCGGTCCACGGCAAACGGCGCGTGCCGCTGGCGCAGCCGGGGGTGGCCTCGCTGCCGGATGTAGCGATCCGGGCCGCCAAATCGTCCGACCAGGAAGTCGCGGAGCCGCTGCTCGGCGCCAGCCATGTCGTCTGCCGGGTACATGGGCCCGAGAACGTCGTCGGTGGGCACCTGGGCATAGAACGCACGGACGAACCTGGCGAATCCCTCCTCGCCGATGCGTGCGTACATCTGCATCTCACCTGGGAGTGACGATGAGGTCATAATCGCGCACGCCGGAGATCGTGGCGTCGACGAACATCCCGGGCACCAGCAGCGCGGGGTCGCACTCGTCGAAGTACACCTGCGCGTCGATGTCCGGGGCCTGGCCTTCGATGCGGCCCAGGATGACCAGTTCCGATTCGGGCGAGGGGCCGTCCACCATGACTCGGACGTGGTCGCCCCGGCGCGTCTTGAGCCGGTTGGTCACGATCTGTTTCTGCAGCCGCATGACCGCATCCTGGCGGGCTTGCTTCACCTTCGCCGGCACGTCGTCCGGCAGGTCATGCGCGCGGGTCCCTTCTTCGTGCGAATAGGTAAACACGCCGACGTGGTCGAACTGCGTCTCGCGCACGAAGTCCATCAGTTCCGCGAAATCGGATTCCGTTTCACCTGGAAACCCGACAATAAAGGTGGTGCGGAGCGTGACGTCGGGCACCATACGGCGAATCCGTGACAGCAGCTTGTCGTAGGCGTCGCGGTTTCCCGGCCGCCGCATGCGGCGCAGGACATCGGCGGACGCGTGCTGCAGCGGCAGGTCGATGTAATTGCAGACCTTCGGGCATTCCGCCATGGTTCTCAGCACATCGTCAGTGATCGTGGTCGGATAGAGATAGAGCAGGCGAATCCACTCGAGATCCGGCACGTCGTTCAGGCGGCGGAGCAGCGTGGCCAGTGCTCCGCGCTGGCCACGGTCGATCCCGAAGAACGTCGTGTCCTGGGAAATCAGCAGGAGTTCCTTGACCCCTTGCGATGCGAGTTGTTCGGCTTCGTGCACGACG
>JAHEFO010000352.1 GCA_024640135.1 Acidobacteriota bacterium | reverse complement strand
GGGATGCCCGTTGTCGGCAGCGTGCCTTTCGCGCACGTGTCTCACGCATCGCTGCGCCGCGCAACGGACTTTCCGAGCATGTAACCGCCGTAGAACGGCAGTCCCAGCACGATCAGTGCGAGCACGATCAGGATGAGGCCGACCTCCCGTACCAGGCCTCTCACTTGTTTCCACGACTTGTCGGTGACGTCGTTCGCGATCACGCGGGCATCGGTCATCATTGCAGCGCGCTCGACAGCGAGCACTCTCGTGATCTCTTCGCGCTCCTGCGCGACCGACGCGGCCAGGCCGATTCGGAGCTCGTCAAGGTCAGTCGCGAGAGCCTGCCTCTCAGCCGTGAGGCGATCCATCGCGTTGACGACGCGACCGTCGATCTTTTCGAGGGTCGGGTCGAACTCTTCGCGAAGGCTCGCAACGGCCTGTCGCACGAGCTCCGGGCTCGTTTCGGCGACCGCGGCGAGTCGGTCGAGATCGTCCTTGAGGCGTGTCAGTGCGTCTTGTACGTCCTTCGCCTCGACACCGTTCTCCCTCATTCGCAGTTGCGTCTGCAGGACGATCTCGTCAGGCAGCTGTTCGCCGAAGATTCGAAGGCGATCGGTCAGGTCGTTGACGACCTGAGGAGATGTGCCGACACTGGTCACCAGAGTGTGCCCGCTTTCTGCGAGCTCGGACCAGGTCACGAGCACCGACTCCCGGTCGAATCGGAGCGAGGTGATCGGATAGGCATCGACGTAGGTGTCGACGACCTTCCTGAAGAGCTCCAGTTCTTCCCCTGGCAGGAGTCTTCCTGCGATCGTCTCGATCTGGGACGCCAGTGACTCGGCAGTGTCCGCCGCGAGGGGATGCAGATCGCCGAACAGCGCCTCGCCGGCACCGTTCGGCGCGAAGTATCTTCGCTGCTGTTCTGCCAGCGCCCAGGTATCGAGCAGCGCAAGCGCGGGCGCGGTTTGAAGTGCGGCCTGCCTGCTCGACGTCACCGCGGCGACGTGCCAGCGCAGCGCATCGAGCTCGACGATCGGATCATCCGACCTCGCGTCGATCTCCGCCGCGGCGGCGCTCGTTCGCTGCGCAAACTTCAGCGCGAACTCACGCGTCGCAACCCTCATTTCGATCTCTTTGTCACTGAGCGCCACGATTCCGGTCTCGACCGTGATCAACGAACAGCCTGACAACAGTACGACACCAATGACAATCAACGAATTGAGAAGAATGGAACGTGACATGGCTCCTCCGTTTTGACTCGGCTCGAGGTGGAGTGCGGGTTGCGATTCGTACTCGATCGCTCTGTCCCACGCCGCTGGTGCTCAGACCCCCCGAATCACAGCAATTCCGACGCGGCGTCACCGCGCCGATCGATCGACTCGCTTCCCTTCCGATGCTTAAACGCCGACGAGAATATTTGATCATAGTCTGGAATGGGGTGGCGGGAACCGGCTCTGGCATAGTCTTCCTCTGGATCGGGACGAATTGCGTCGCCGTTGAAGCCCGGGCCGTACACGAGCTGTCGTTCGCACCCAGGTGGGCGACGCAGAGGAACCGGAGGTGGTGATCATCGTTCCTCTCCATTTTTTTGCGCTGCCCTGTATCCTTTCACGACTCAGGTCGCCGGGCTGCGGTGACAATCACTTGGGAGGAACAATGATGAAACGCTGTGTGATTGCAATCCTGGCACTGATGTTGCCCGCCCTGTTCTGTGTTGCGGCAGCCGAGGCCGAGCAGGTCACCGGGCAACAGATCGACACACTGCTGGAGGAGTTGTCCAGAGAGAGAGCCCGGTTGGCCGAGCAGTCTCGCCAGTTGCAGGAAAAGCTGTCCGAGCTGGACGCGCAGCAGGAACGATTGGATGAGCTCGAGCGGCAACTGCGCGAGACCATTGCCGCCAACGGCACAGCAGTCGCCGCGAGTGAGGCCGCCGAGGCTGCCAAACCTCCGGCATCCCCGGCCGGCCCGGTCATTGCACGAGACGATATTGGCGATCTAAACGCGCCAGCGGTCCGCAGTGGCGACTTTCCAGGGTCTTTCCGGATTCCGGGTGGTAGCACCGTATCGCTGGCGATTGGCGGCTTTGTGAAGACTGCCGCCATTGCAGACAGCGATGCCGAGGGGATCGGTGCCGATTTTCTTCCGGCCGGTCTCGGGGTCGGCCGGCCCGACGAGAAGGGCGCGTTTTCACTCGATTCGACGCTCTCGCGCCTCAATATCGATGCGCGTTCACCCGTACCGACCGGTCGTCTCAGAGCCTACCTGGAATACGATCTCAACGCGGGCAACGACGGGTCACTCGGTTTCAAAATGCGCCACGCCTATGGGTCATGGCAAAACAGGATCGGCACACTCGTCGCCGGACATACCTGGTCGACGATGATGGATACCGGGATTATGCCCGAGGGTCTGACCGAGCCGACAGTGAGCGGGGTCATCTTCCAGCGCCAATCGCTGCTTCGATGGTCCCAATCGTTTGCTGGCAATTTCACCTACCATGTCGCGATCGAGGACTCGAATACCGACGTTTTCAGCACGGCCCCGGCGACCCGTAGCGCCATACGGCCGGATGCGGTACTCGGGCTCGAATACCAACGAGACGATTGGCACCTGCGCCTGAATGGCCTCGGGCGGCGACTCGATATCGACGTGGATGGATCCGGGTCGGACTCCGCAACGGCCTGGGGTCTGGCATTGTCGGGACACGTGAACTTCGGCGCGGACAAACTGGCGTTCAGCACGGTCTATGGCAGAGGATTGGGACGCTATTTGGTGGGGCTCCAGTCGAACACCGGCGGTGCGTTCGACCCGGACACGGGATCGATCGATCTTCGTGACAATTCGGGGGCGATGCTGACGTACCGGCATCGCTGGAGCGATGCGTTGCGCTCGACGGCGATGGTCGGCGTGGCGCGCACCGGTTCGTTGGACTGGCAGTCGGACGACGAGTTTGAGAGTTCCAGTTATGGATCGGTGAATCTGATGTGGACCATACAGCCGTACCTGACACTCGGAGTGGAGTATGCGTATGGGCAGAACGAGACTGCTGATGGTACGAATCGTTCGAATCATCGTGTTGCGCTTGGCATCCAGGTCTATTGAGGCGGGCCGAGTGTACTCAGCAAATGCCTGACAGACGACCTGGTTGACCCCATGTCACCACAGAACCTCGACGGATAGTCGACGCGTTTCATCGCGTGGTGCCCGCCTATCGACCTGCGTTGACGGTGATGAGCGGAGATGCGGAGCCCTCGCCCGACTCGACGAGCGAGAAGAGGATCATCATGAACGTGAGCCGGGACTTCGACTCCCAGTCGCGGTCGTCGACCCAGAACCAGTGATCGCGATAGAGAACGGCCACGAATGTATCTGATGGTTCGGACTCCGAGTAGTGGACGTTGACCAGCGGCCGCA
>JAHEFO010000351.1 GCA_024640135.1 Acidobacteriota bacterium | reverse complement strand
CGGCGTCCGGGTGATTCACAGCGGCGTGTGGGGGTTTGCGTCCAGTCCGATTGTCACGGAGGACGAGCTCAGGCGCATCACCAGTATTGCGATTGAAGTTGCGAAAGCCAGCGCCGTGGCCAAGAGCTTCGATGTTCGGCTCGCGCCTGTGCCGGCCTACGTGGCGCACTGGGTGTCGCCCATGAAGAAGGACCCCACCAAGGTCCCGATATCCGAGCAGCAGGATCTGGTGCAGCGCGTCGTCGATCTGGCCGCGAAGAACAAGGCCGTGACCAGCGTGAACGCGAGCGTGAACATGGGGTACGAGTGGAAGTACTTCGCATCCTCGGAAGGGTCGTACATCGAGCAGGAGGTCTACACGACGCAGCCGTCGTTCAGTGTGACGGCGACGGTCGGGGATGTCACGCGCTCACGTCAGTTCACGGCGGTGCCGAAGACGGCCGGGTGGGAAACCGCGGAAGAATCGGAGATGCTCGAGAACGCGGAGCGGATTGCGGCCGAAGCCGAGGAGTATTGCTCGGCGAAGCCGATTGGGGTGGGTGTCAAGGACCTGATTCTGTCGCCCTCGCACGCCATGCTGACGATTCACGAAATCGTGGCGCATGCCACCGAGCTCGACCGGATCATGGGGTACGAGGCCAACTATGCCGGCACGAGCTTCGTGAAGGTCTCCGACCTGGGCAAGCTCAAGTATGGTTCGCCGCTGTTCAACATCACCGCGGATCGCACGATGCCCGGCGCGATGGGCACCATCGGGTACGACGACGATGGTGTGAAGACGCAGAGCTGGCCGATCATTCGGGAAGGCATCCTCGTGGGATTGCAGACCAATCGCGAGACGGCCCACTACATCGGGGAAACCGAGAGCCGGGGCTGCACCCATGCGGGCTCGTGGCGGGATTATCCGTTCCTCCGGATGCCGAACATCCAGATGGAGTTCGATCCGAAGGGGCCGACTCTTGACGAGATGATCGCCGACACCAAGGACGGAGTGATGATTGACGGCCGCGGCAGTTACTCGATTGACCAGCAGCGGTACAACGGCCAGTTCGGCGGCAATGCCTTCTGGGAGATCAAGAACGGGAAGGTCACCCGGATGGCCACCAATGTCACCTACAACGCCATCACGACGGACTTCTGGGCCAACCTCAACGCGGTGGGCAACGAGTCGACGTGGAAGATGTACGGCACCGGTGGCGACGCCAAGGGCCAACCGACGCAGATCAACAGCATCTCCCATGGGTCGCCGTGGATGCGGATCGGCAAGATTCTCGTGGGCGCGGCGTTCTCTTAGTTGGCGATGCCCTGGCCCTGGTACGTCGCGGGTGGAATCATCGGCCTGATCGTCCCCACGCTGCTGTTGGTGGGCGCCAAGTCATTTGGCATCTCGGCGAACCTGCGACACCTCTGCGCAATGGGCGGGTCCAAGCTGAAGTTCTTCAGCTACGACTGGCGTCGCGAAGGCGGATGGAACCTCATGTTTGCCATTGGCCTCATGCTGGGCGGATGGCTCGCGACCCACGTCCTTGGGCAACCTCCGGAGGTGGTCGCCGTTTCAGCGGCCACGACTCGTGACCTCCACGCTCTGGGTCTGACGGATCTTGGCGGCGTGGCCCCGCCCGAATTGGTGAGCTGGTCGGCGCTGTCGACGTTGCCTGGATTCCTGACGCTTGTCGTGGGCGGCCTGCTGGTTGGGTTTGGCGCGCGATGGTCCGGCGGCTGCACGTCTGGACACGCGGTGGCCGGGCTGGCGGCCGGGCAGGTGCCGTCGCTGCTGGCGGTGGTCGGCTTCTTCGCGGGCGGGCTCTTGATGACCCACCTGGTGCTTCCCTGGATCGTCCCATGAGCGCCGACTACAGGGCTGATCAGGACGGCGCGGGCTTGGAGTCGGCGGAAGGTCGCGCGAGTTCCGTGGCCTGGGCGGGATACCTCGTGGCGGGCGTGGTGCTCGGCATCGTGTTCGCAAAGTCCGAAGTGATGACGTGGTACCGGATGCAGGAGATGTTCCGGTTCCAGAGTTTTCACATGTACGGCATCATCGGCACCGCCGTGGTCGTGGCCGGCCTGGCGCAGGTAGTGCTGGTGCGCGTTCGCGCCCGGGCACTGACCGGCGAGGTCATTGCCGTGTCGCCAAAAGTCGCCACGCCGTTCGGAGTTCGCTATTGGCTCGGAGGGACCATCTTAGGCATGGGCTGGGCGCTGCTCGGCGCCTGTCCGGGCCCGATCTTCACGCTGATTGGCGCCGGCCACCTGGTCTATGTCGTGCCGCTTGCAGCCGCGGTGGCGGGCACGTACCTCTACGGCCTGATGCTCAGGCACCTTCCGCACTAGTGGTTTGCCCGCGCCAGTGTGGCGCCCCAGGGGACGCCCTCCGATCGAAGACTGTTACACTCTGTGCACTCTGAAAGTGTGTTCGTTCTCATTGATCGCCCTCGGGAGGGAATGATGCGTGTATTCGTGGCTGTTACTGTGCTCGTCGCCGCCGGTCTGTCGGTGCATTCCGGCGCCGCGCCGCAGGCGATTGATCGCATGAATCCGATCATTGCCGTCCAGGAAAAAGGCCTGCCGATCTTCGGCATCGCGCATCCTGCCATTGCCCCACGCGGCGGAGGAAGGGGACCCCGGGGCGCCGGTGCGGCAACGGCCGCCACGCCACCGGCGCCGCCGATTGTCCTGAGCGACGTCGCGAAGGAAACGGTCGCCTACACCCGTGCGGACTATCTCTTCACGTCCGGCACGTCCGACACCTTCCTTCGCTACATGGAGGAAATCCAGCGCGCCGGCGGGTCGATGCGCACACATCCGTTCTCCGCGAAGATTGGAATCTGGCACAGTGACCCCGCGAGATCTGACGAGGCCATCATTCGCCAGTTGAATGCCGGTCACGTGAGCGTGTCGGCGGAAGAGGTCGAGTCGGCCCAGGAAGTGCGCGACGTGATCAAGGCCATGCGGTTTGTGTCCGCCGGCGGAACTCGCCCCGAGACGGGCCTGGAGAATGCCGCGGCGTACTGGGGACTGACGGTTGACCAGTACAAGCAGAAGGCCGACGTGTGGCCCATCAACACGAACGGCGAATTGCTCGTGACCGTCATCATCGAGAGCCGTGAGGGGCTGGCGCATGCGCGTGAGATCGCCGCGGAGCCTGGTGTGGGCCAGATCTTCGCGGGGTACGGCACGCTCGGCGGCGTCTTCCGGGACGATCCGGACGGGCGCGAGGCGGCGGCGGCCGAGATTCTGGCCGCGTGCAAGGAATTCAAGGTCCCCTGCGGGTTTCCCACCAACAATCCAGCGGAGGTGGAGCAGCGGATGAAAGAGGGGTGGTCGGTGTTCATCATGCAGCGGAGAAATGACGACGGCTTCGCCGCCGTGGAGACCGGGAGGAAGCTGGGAGGCCGCTGA
>JAHEFO010000350.1 GCA_024640135.1 Acidobacteriota bacterium | reverse complement strand
AGACGATCATCCAGCGCTATACCCGCGAAGCCGGTGTGCGCAACCTGGAACGTGAAATCGCGGCGATCTGTCGAAAGGTCGCGCGCAAGGTGGTCGTGGAGGGCAAGACGTTCCACGAGAGCATCGACGGCGCGAAGGTGACGGAATACCTCGGTGTGCCCCGGTTCCGGCCTTCGATGGCGGAAGAAAAGAATGAGATCGGTATCGCGACGGGCCTGGCGTGGACCGAAGTGGGCGGCGAACTGCTGGTCACGGAAGCCACCCTGATGCCTGGCCGCGGCAAGCTGACCCTGACCGGCAAGCTCGGCGACGTCATGCAGGAGTCGGCGCAGGCGGCAATGAGCTGGGTGCGGTCGAAGGCTGAAGTGCTCGGTATTCCGCGCGACTTCAACCGGCGGACGGACATCCACGTGCATATTCCGGAGGGCGCGATTCCCAAAGATGGCCCTTCGGCGGGCATCACGCTGGCCACCGCGATCGTCTCGGCACTGTCGCGGGTGCCCGTGCGCCGCGATGTGGCGATGACCGGAGAAATTACGCTGCGGGGGAAAGTCCTCCCGATCGGCGGCCTGAAGGAGAAGTTGCTGGCGGCTCATCGCGCCGGCGTGACAACGATCGTAATCCCCAAGGACAACGAGAAGGACCTCTCGGACATCCCCAAGAACGTGGTCGATACGATGAACGTGCATCTGGTGGAAACAATGGAAGAAGTCCTGCAGACGGCGCTCGAGGGACCCCTGCCCGTGTTGCCCCAGTCGCCCGAATCAGACGTCCAGGGGCCGGAACTCAGCACGCGGCATTGACTCAACAAACACCTCCTCCCGTGATCGACCTGGCCTCGCTCAGAGAAATGGGCGTGGCTGAGCTGACAGCGATTGCCCAGGACCTGGACCTGCCGCATGCGACAAGCATGCGCGCACAGGACCTGATCTTTCAGATCCTCCGTGCGCGCGCCGAGAAGAGCGGCCTGCTCTTCTCGGAAGGTGTTCTCGAGATGCTGCCCGACGGGTACGGATTCCTGCGGGCGCCCGACTACAACTACCTGCCGGGTCCGGACGATGTCTACGTCTCGCCCTCGCAGATTCGGCGATTCGACCTGCAGACGGGTGACACCGTTTCAGGGCAGGTGCGCTCCCCCAAGGAAGGCGAGAAGTACTTCGCGCTCGTGAAGGTGGACGCGATCAACTTCGAGCCGCCGGATCAGGCTCGCAGGCGGATCTTCTTTGAGAACCTGACGCCGCTCTACCCTGAGCGGCGCATCCGCCTCGAGACCACCGGAGACAATATCTCTGCCAGGGTCATGGACCTCATGACGCCGCTCGGCAAGGGACAGCGCGGCCTGATTGTCGCGCAGCCGCGCACGGGCAAGACCATGCTGCTGCAGAATCTGGCGAACAGCATCACCGCCAATCATCCCGAGGTGTACCTGATTGTGCTGCTCATCGATGAGCGGCCGGAAGAGGTGACCGACATGCGCCGGTCGGTGCGTGGCGAGGTCGTCTCCTCCACGTTCGACGAGGGCGCTCAACGGCACGTCCAGGTGGCCGAAATGGTCATCGAAAAGGCCAAGCGGCTGGTGGAGTACGGCAAGGACGTGGTGATCCTCCTGGACTCAATCACTCGACTGGCGCGTGCCTACAACACGATCGTGCCGACGTCCGGCCGCGTCCTGACGGGTGGCGTCGACAGCAACGCGCTGCAACGGCCCAAGCGATTCTTTGGAGCCGCGCGCAACATCGAATCCGGAGGGTCGCTCACCATCGTCGCGACCGCGCTCGTCGAGACCGGCTCCCGAATGGACGACGTCATTTTCGAAGAGTTCAAGGGCACCGGCAACATGGAGATCCACCTGGACCGCAAGCTCGCCGACCGCCGGGTGTTTCCGGCGATCGACATGCAGAAGAGCGGCACCCGAAAGGAGGAACTCCTGATGTCGAAGGAGGACCTCAGCCGCGTCTGGGTCCTTCGCAAGGTGCTCACTCCGCTTTCGCCGCCAGAAGCGATGGAACTCATGTTGTCCCGTCTTTCGAAGACCAAGGACAACGCGGAGTTCCTGGCCTCGATGGGCCGATGAGCCGGAGGAAGTCGGCGAGTCTTTTTCGATAAAGAAAATCCGTTCTCCGCCTTTTTTGGACTCCCGCCGTCCCTTTTGGGTGGCTATGCGAGTATTGTCGCCACTGAGCATGGAGGGGACCTACCGACAAACACTGGGCCGGCCTGGAGTTCAGGCATTCCTGTGGACCCAGTTCCTCGGGGCGTTCAATGACAACGTCTTCAGAATCGTCGTCTCGTTTCTGGCGATGGAGACCCTGGGTCAGATCAACGGCGTTTCCATCGTGGGGGCGGTGTTCATCGTACCGTTCCTGTTGTTCTCCGGGTATGCCGGTCAGATCGCCGATATTCGCAGCAAACGGCAGGTAATCGTCTGGATGAAGGGACTCGAGGTCGTCGCGATGACCCTGGCCATCCCTGCTCTCCTCACCGGGCACATTGCCGCGCTGCTGGGCGTGCTGTTCCTGATGGCCGCTCAGTCCACCTTCTTCAGCCCGGCCAAGTACGGCATCGTGCCAGAACTCCTGCCGCAGGACGAACTGTCCCGCGCCAACGGCCTGCTCGAAATGAGCACGTTCGTGGCAATCGTCCTGGGCACTTCAATCGGCGGCGTCGTCTTCCTGGCCTGGCACGACACACCCGCCGTCATCGCGGCGGTGCTTGTCGCGATCGCTGTCGCCGGCACGTTCATCAGCTTGCGTATTCCTGAGACCGCGGCGCTGCGGAGCACCAGTCAGGTGGTCTGGGCCCCATGGGGCGAGGTGCTCGCCGGCCTTCGGCGGCTCCGCCTGGATCGCACGCTGTGGATGACCGCGGTTGGCACGTCATTCTTCTGGGTCCTGGGCGCCCTTCTTCAACTCGCGCTCCTGCCCTACGCCGAGTCGTCGCTCGGAGTCAATGAAGCGGCCGCCACACAGCTCTACACGGCGATGGCACTCGGCATCGGGACCGGCAGCCTGGTCGCCGGACGCCTCTCAGGCAGCCACATCGAACTCGGCGTGGTTCCGTTCGGCTCTTTTGGCCTGGCGGTCTTCGGCCTTCTGCTGGCCGCAGCCTCGCCGTCGTACTGGCTCTCGGCGGCCGCGTTGGTCGGTCTTGGAGTGGCCGGCGGTCTGTTCGTCGTGCCACTGAACGCGCTCCTGCAGCAGCGCCCGGCCGGCGACGAAAAGGGCAGGGTCCTGGCCACGGTCAATGTCATGCAGACGGTGGGCATTCTCCTGGCCTCCGCCGTGCTCTGGTTCCTGGGCACGTACCTGGGCCTGACGATGACCGGCGTATTCGTGGTGGCTGGACTCTTCACGCTGGCGGCTTCGTTCTACGCCCTGGCCACCGTGCCGGCCTTCTTCATCAGGTT
>JAHEFO010000009.1 GCA_024640135.1 Acidobacteriota bacterium | reverse complement strand
CAATCAGCGGTCCAGGCAGCAATTCGTCCACCCGGCGACACGAATCGCAGATTCGTCGTACGAGGCGTTGCGCGCAGATGAGATTGAGCGAGCTGGCGACCAGGTACGGATCAACCCCCATGTCAATCAGGCGACTGACGGCGCTTGGCGCGTCGTTGGTATGCAACGTGGAAAGCACGAGATGCCCCGTGAGCGCAGCCTTCACCGCGATAGCCGCGGTTTCCGAGTCACGGATCTCCCCGACGAGGATCACATTCGGGTCCTGACGCAGGAATGAGCGCAACGCCACGGCAAAGCTCAGCCCAATCGACTCGCGTACCTGGACCTGGTTGATCCCAGCCAGATTGAACTCCACCGGGTCCTCCGCCGTGAGGATGTTGACACCGGGCTGGTTGAGCTGCGAGATCGCGGAATAGAGGGTATTGGTCTTGCCGCTGCCGGTCGGCCCCGTCACCAGGACCATCCCCCAGGGGCGGCGGATTGAGGCGCCAAACCGGCCGAGAGCGTCTGGCGTGAATCCCAGCTGAGTCATATCGAGCTGCAGCTGTTGGCGGTCCAACAGTCGAAGGACGACCTTCTCACCGAAGAGGGTCGGAAGACAGGACACCCGGAAATCAACCTCGCGTGCCTGACCCGGACCGCCGCCGGCACCCGGCTCATGAAACCGCGCCTTGATGCGGCCGTCCTGCGGCAGTCGTTTCTCGGCGATATCGAGCTGCGCCATGATCTTGATTCGCGACGTGACCGGATCGCGATACCTGATCGACGGAGCCAGCACAGGCTGCAATACGCCATCGATACGGAATCGAACGCGCAGTTCGCGCTCGTACGGCTCAAAGTGGATGTCGCTCGCGCCCCGTTGGATCGCCGACAGCATCAGCGCGTTGACCAGCCTGATGACCGGGGCCTCGCTGCCCTGGCGCTCGAGGGTCGCCGGATCAATGGCTGCGCTTTGACCCACGACCTCCAGGCCTTCGTCGTCACCGTCGCCAAGGCCCTCGAGCGCCTGCGCGACGGCGTCTGTCGGCGCCGCCTCGTCCGCGCTCGATGTCCCGACGCCGTAGCAGCGCTCGATGGTCTCGCGGACCGAGAACTCCGAGGCCACGACGGGTTCGATCCGGAGTCCCGTCATGAACGTGATGTCATCCATGGCGGCGACGTTGGCCGGATCGCTCATCGCCAGAGTCAGGGTCCCGCCGGACCGACTGACCGGAACGGCCAGGTATTTCAGGGCGGTGTCGCCTGGAACCAGCCCGACAACATCCGGATCAAGCTCGAAGTTGCCCAGCGCGATGGCCGGGACGCCATACTGGCGACTCATCACCGCCGTGAGGTCATCATCAGTCAGGAAGCCGAGTTCAACGAGGAGGTCGTCCAGTCGCCCCCCGTTGACGCGTTGATGGGTTAGTGCCTCCTGCAGTTGGCTCGGCAAAAGGCGCTTTTCGCGCAGCAGTAATTCACCCAGATGTACGACCATGGCCCCGCAACCTCTGAGCCTGCCTGGACGGACAGGCTGCGTGTCAGGACACGACCGTCAGCCGGGCGCTACCATCCGGCACGGAGGGCAAAACCGAACCCGCGTTCGCCATTCGCCCGCCCATGAGTCACGTGGCCATCCAGCCACGAGCCCGGGCCCAGGGCCACACTCGCTCCAAGCGAGCCCACCGGCACACGTGCGCCCTCGAGATTCCAACGCACCCCGCCACGGACGGTCACGCGAGACCAGAGATGGTGTTCTGCTCCCACCGCCAGCATCCGACTTGGGCCGCTCGGAAGATCGACCGCATCCAAATCGAGATCCACAGCAAGAACAAAGCCATCTGACGGAAGTATGGCCAGGCCCACACGCGAACGCCGCTGAAGCGTGATCGCAGTTTCTCCCGGTCCTTTGAATCGCGGGGATCGCAGATTCCGCATGGTCCAGCCCAGCCGGAACACCTGCGCGTCATACATCAGGGACGCATCCAGATCGAAGGTCCCACTCGAATCGCCGTCCCGGTCGGCGCCAGCCCCCAGCGCGTCCTCCGTGGTCACCTCGCTGACGGGCCCCGTGGCCACCGTGCCGCGGACATACTTGAGGGTCGAGCCCAGCACCAGTCCCGGGGTGAGGGTCTGCAAGACTGTCGCGCCCCAGTGCTTCGTCCCGAATCGGCGCGCAATCAGGTCCCCGGCCTCGCCATCATCGACCAGCCTGGTCTCATCAAATGCGGCATAGCTCAGGCCAATTGGCCATGTGCCCAAACTGACGAACTTGGCGGATCGCTGCCAGGGGCCCGCAGTCGGGACACGGTCTCGGTCGCCATTACGAAAACGGACCCACTCAATTGTTGCTCCTGCGGGCTGGCCGCTGGCCAAGCCGGCCGGATTCCAGAACACGGCACTCGGATCATCGGCGACGGCGACAAACGCGCCCCCCATGCCCAGAGCCCGGCTCCCCAGTTGCTCGAAGGTCTGTTGGGCGGCGGCAGACGCGGGCAGGGCAGCACATGCGAGCACAAGGCCACATCGAACAAGGAAAGTCTGATGCATTTGTCGAGCGTATCAGGAACCTGAGGGCGGCTCTCTCCGTATCTCGTCAGGGGCGGGTCGCGCGGTACACGCAGTACAATGGGTGGCTACGGAGTCCGAGAGCGTTCGCGCGAGGAGACCTCACCATGACCGACACCCCAATGACCGACCCCAGTCACCCTACCCCTCCCTGTCCAGGCCTCCTGGCGAGAGCCATCGGTATCATCACGGCGCCTGGAGCCATGTTCGTGCACGTTGTCCGGACACCGAAAGTGGCAGGAATGATTTTTCTGGTCGGCATCGTCGCCGGACTGGCGCAAGGACTCCCGCAGTTGACCGAGCGTGGTCGGGCTGCCGCACTCGAGATGCAGGTGCAGCAGATGGAGAACTTCGGGATGCAGGTCACCGACGAGATCTATCAGACGCTGGAGGCGCGCTCCCACTCCAACCTCGGGGCGTATACCGCCATCGTTGGAGGTGTGGTCGGCACACCGTTTGTGGCGGTCATCATGACCACCCTTCTCTGGGGCGTGTTCAACACGGTGATGGGTGGTACCGCGTCCTTCAAACAAGTGATGGCGGTGCTGGTCCACTCGCAGGCGGTCTCGACACTGGGAGTGCTGTTTGCCGCGCCCATCATGTACGCGCGCGGCACAATGGGCGCGGGCGTGGCGAATCTCGGGGCACTACTCCCGATGCTGGACGAAACCAGCTTCCTGGCCAAGTTCCTCGGCACGATCGATCTCTTCGCGGTCTGGTGGGTGGTCGTGCTCGCGATCGGCCTGGCCACGCTCTACAAGAAGAAGGCCAACAGCATCGCCACAGGTCTTTTCGTCTTCTATGGTGTCGTCGCCCTGATCTGGGCGTACTTCACGGCAGGGTAACTCATGAATCGAAAGAAGCTCTTTATCGGTCTCGGGCTCGTCGTGCTCCTCGCGGCCATCGCGTACGCCAATCTGAATTTCACTCGCGAGACAGGCGTCGAGGTGAACATCGAGACGATCGCACAACGAGATTTGGAGGCGGTGGTTTCGGCCAGCGGAAAGATTCGTCCGAAGAAATCCGTCGACATCAGCGCCGACACGATGGGCAAGGTCGTTGGACTGGCCGTCAACGAGGGCGACATCGTGACGGCCGGCCAGTTCCTGCTGCAAATCGATCCACGCAACCTGCAGACCCAGGTCAACAGGACGAAGGCGAGCCTGGCCGCGGCGCAGTCACAGCTGGCTGAGACGAAGAACAGCGTGGAGAACGCTCGGACGAACCTCAAGCAGGCGCAAGACAATCTGGCGCGCCAGCAGGAGCTCATCAAGGCGGGCCTCACACCTCGCGAGACGGTCGACCGGGCCGAGAACGAGGTCAAGCTGCGCGAATCCGATCTGGCCCAGCGGTTGCAGTCGGTCAAGACGCAGGAAACACGGATCCAGCAGGAAGAGGCGAACCTCGAGAACGCCCAGTACGACCTCAATAAGGTGCAGATCAGTTCTCCCATCGATGGCATCGTCACCCGGCGGAACATCGAAGAGGGTGAAACGGTCGTGGTCGGCACGATGAATAATGCCGGCACCGTGCTGTTGACCGTGGCTGACCTCTCGGTGATTGAGACGGAGATCGAGGTTGATGAAACCGACATCCCGTTTATCAGGAACGGCCAGCTGGCGAAGGTTACGATCGACGCGTTTCCCGAGAAGACGTTTGAGGGCCGCGTGACCGAGGTCGGCAACAGTGCCATCCAGGTGGCGGGTGCGGCAACCTCCAGAGCCACCAACTTCAAAGTGGTCGTCACGCTCGATGAATCCGTGCCGGATGTGCGGCCGGGCTTCACATGCACGGCAGTGATCACGACCGCGACCCGCCAGCAGGCAGTCTCGGCGCCCATTCAGGCGACAACCGTCCGGGAGATGGTGGTCAACAGCGACGGCACGTTCGTGCGCGCGCCCACGACCCCGGCGGGTCAAGTTGCGTCACGGCGCATCACCACACCGGCCGAGCTCGAGCCGGGCCAGACGCGCAAGGAAGTCGAAGGCGTCTTCACCGTGGCGGAGGGGAAGGCGGTCTTTACGCCGGTCACCTTCGGCATCGCGGGGGAGAAGTATCTTGAAGTCCTGAACGGTCTCAAGGCCGGTGACGAAGTCATCACCGGCCCCTTCACGTCCGTGCGTTCACTCAGGGACGGCGATCCTGTCAAGGTGACCACCGGATTTACCAACCCGACAGGCAAGTAGCCCGATGCAGCAGTTCCTGGAAGCCGCGGGCATCGCTCTTTCGGCGATCTGGTCGAGCAAACTGCGCTCGTTCCTGACGATGTTGGGCAATATCGTCGCCGTGACTTCGATCATCGCGGTCGTATCGCTCATCCAGGGGATGAACGCGTCGGTGGAGGGTGCCATTACGTCCCAGATCGGGGCGGACACCTTCGCCGTGGGACGTGCCGGCCCGACCAGGACCGAGGAAGAACAGCTGCGGGCGCAGAGCAATCCCAGAGTCACGTTGGAGGACGCCGAGGCCATTCGAGACGCCAGTGAACGCATTCAGTACGTGATGGCGCAGGCCAACGGCAGCGGGGAGGCCAAGTCGCGCCGCGAAACCCTGGAGAGCCTCTCGATTCAGGGGGTGACGAAGGAGTACGGCCTGCTGCCGACCACACTTCTCGAGTCCGGGCGAATGATTACGGCCACCGAGTTCGCCACCAAGCGCAGTGTCGTCATCCTCGGGTGGGATGCAGCCGACCGTCTGTTCGGAGCCGTCGACCCGCTCGAGAAGTTCGTGACGCTGGCGGGAGGCCGGTTCCGTGTGGTCGGAATCCACAAGAAGAAGGGCGCCATTTTCGGGCAGTCGCAGGACGAGTTCGCGGTCATCCCGCTCGGCGCGTTCCAGCGCCTTTTTGGCAGCCGCCAGTCTCTCCGGCTGACCGTGATGCCCACGGACTCGACGATGGTCCGCCCCGCCATGGATGACGCCACGGTGGCGCTGCGCGTGGAGCGCCGGCTGCGGCCGTCCGAGCCGGACAACTTCGGCGTGGTGACCTCGGACACCTTCCTGGATCTCTACAACCAGGTCACCTCCGGTATCTTCGCGATCCTCATTGGTGTGGTCGGACTGTCACTGGTCGTCGGCGGCATTGTCATCATGAACATCATGTTGATGGTGGTCAGCGAACGAACGCGCGAAATCGGCCTGCGCAAGTCTTTGGGCGCCAGACGTCGCGACGTGCTCTGGCAGATCCTGACTGAGTCCATCACCCTCTCGACGTGCGGGGGCATGGTTGGCACGGCGCTGGGCTTTCTGGTGGCGTTCGCCATCAGCAGATTCACACCTCTTCCGGCGGCCGTCGAGCCCTGGTCGGTGGTGCTGGGCATCTCCGTAACGGCCGTCGTGGGCCTGTTCTTCGGACTCTATCCGGCCATGCGAGCCGCGTCGCTGGATCCGATCGAAGCGCTGAGGAGAGAATAGCCGTGCGCTGGAGTCTGTTCGACGAAATCATTCAGATGTCCGTGGAGACGCTGCGAGCCAACAAGATGCGCTCGGCGCTCACCGTGCTCGGCATCGTCATCGGCATCACGTCGATCGTCGGTATGACCGCCTTGATTCGAGGATTCGATCAGTCTCTTCGCGACTCGATTCAGTCGCTGGGGCCGGACACCATCACGGTGGCGAAATTCTCAGGGATCAGCATGGCCGGCGGCGCTGATTTCCAGGACCTGCTGATGCGGCCGAACATGACGCCGGAAGACGGTGACGCGATTGAGCGAGACGCTCCGTCCATCGCGATGGTTGACGTCACCCTGGGCGCCGGCGGCCAGCCAACCATGGCCCGCGTCTACTACAGGAATCTCCAGTCCAAACAAATCAACGTCTTCGGCACGACGGAACGCTGGCCCAGCGTCACCAGGGTCCCGATTGAGGTGGGGCGGTTCTTCACGTCCGGTGAGCTGCAGAGACGGCGGAAGGTCGTCGTGCTCGGTCAGACACCGGCGCAGGCGTTGTTCGCGGCCGAAGATCCCATTGGCAAGACCGTGCGCGTGGGGTTGGAGGAATATGAAGTCATCGGTGTGGTTGCGCCGCGCCCCAGCCCAGGTGGATTCAACCTGGGCGTAGACGACTTCGTGGTCATCCCACAAACGACCTATCAAAAACAATTTGGCATTCGCGCATTCAGCGTGGGCCGGGGCGAAATGCGCAGCATCATCATTTCCGCGGTGCCGCGCGAGGGCGTCCCTCGCGAAGTCGCGCTCCGGGAAGTGGAGGAAGTCATGCGAATTCGGCATGGCCTTCGTCTCGATCAGCCCAACGACTTCGATCTTGTGACCCAGGACGCGGTGCTGGAACTCTGGGACCAAATCAGCCAGGCGACCTTCCTGGCGCTGGTCGTCATCTCGTCGATCGCGCTGATGGTTGGCGGTATCGGCGTGATGAGCATCATGACCATCACGGTGACTGAACGGACACGCGAAATCGGTGTCCGAAAAGCGCTGGGCGCCCGACGGGTCGAAATCCTCTGGCAGTTCCTGCTTGAAGCCGTCTTTCTGACCTCGGCGGGCGGCGTACTGGGGATTCTGTGCGGCAGCGGTCTGGGCCTTGGCGTCCACCTGGCCACCGGCTTCCCGGTATCGCTGCCCTGGTGGTCGTTTGCCATCGGCATCGGCTTCTCGGCAGGCATTGGCGTCTTCTTCGGCATGGTGCCGGCCGTCAGAGCCTCGCGCCTGGATCCAATCGAAGCCCTGCGATACGAGTAGCGCCGCCAACCGGCCGCGGTGTGACACATCCGGACGGGCCGCAGACGGCCGACGGTCGCGGGCGGACCAACAAATTTTCGTTATTTCTGACGGATGAAGCCTCTACTGGCGGTATCCTCTCTCTGATCGATGGAGGGATCGCCTATGAAGGTTTTTGATGCTGCGGATATCCGAAATGTCGCGCTTGTCGGACACAGTGGGGCAGGCAAGACACAGCTCGCAGCGGCCCTGCTCTATGACACGGGCGCGACGCCAAGACTCGGCAAGGTGGACGATGGCACTACCGTGACCGATTACGACGAAGAAGCCATCGCACGCAAGCACACCCTCTCTTCCTCGCTTGCGTACTTCGAATTCAACAAGCGAAAAGTCAACCTGATCGACACGCCAGGAATGGGCAACTTCCTGAGCGATGCCCGTGCGGCACTGCGAGTGGTGGAAGCCGCCCTCGTTGTCGTGGATGGCGTGTCCGGCGTGGAGGTCTCGACAGAAAAGATCTGGGAGACTGCCGACGCTCTCAATCTCCCACGCCTGATCGTCGTCAGCCGGCTGGATCGCGATCGCGCCAGTTTTCCTCGGGCGCTTGAATCGCTGCAGCAGACGTTGTCGCGATCGGCCGTGGCAGTGCAGTGGCCGATCGGCGAGGCAGAGGACTTCTCGGGAATCGTGGATTTGCTCACGATGCAGGCGTGGTCGTTCGCGGAGGACGGCAGCGGCAAGGCCACCGAGATACCCATCCCCGACACCGCAAAGGCCGACGTCGACGCAGCCAGGACCACACTGATCGAAGCCGTTGCCGAAACGGACGAAGGTCTGATGGAGCGGTTCTTCGAGAACGGGACGCTCGAGCAGGAGGAACTCCTCAAGGGCCTGGCGGCCTCGGTTCGGGCCAGCCATGTGTTTCCAGTCCTGTGCGCCTCCGGTTTGAAGAACATCGGCGGCCCCCTGCTGGCTGAAGCCATCACGGCCCTGGTGCCCTCGCCCGCCGATCGTCCGTTCCCCGGACTGGGTCCGGACGGATCACCGGCAACCCGCAAGGCCGACCTGTCGGCGCCACTCGTGGTGTGGGTGTTCAAGACCATCGCGGACCAGTTTGCCGGTCGCATCTCGTTGTACAGGGTCATTTCCGGCACCTTCAAGTCAGACAGCACGGTGCAGAACGTCACACGTGATGCGTCTGAGCGCGTCGGGCACCTGGTGGTCCTTGAAGGCAAGGCCCAGGAACAAGTGCCTGAGGTGCATGCCGGCGATCTGGGTGCCGTCGCCAAGCTCAAGGACACACACTCCGGCGACGTCATGGGAGATCCCGAGGCGGGGTTCAGCGTCCAGCCGCTGTCGTTTCCTGAGCCGGTGCTTTCCTATGCCATCGTGCCCAAGACCCGCGGGGATGAAGACAAGATCAGCACCTCGATGTATCGTCTCCAGGACGAAGACCCATCCATCGGCTATACGCGCGACGAGCAGACCCATGACCTGTTGCTGTCAGGACAGGGCCAGCTCCATATCGAGGTCACGGTGGCGAAGCTCCGGCGACGATTCGGCGTCGAGGTGGAACTCAAGCCGCCGCATATTCCCTACCGGGAGACCATCACCCAGTCAGTAGAGGCGCACGGGCGCCACAAGAAGCAGACCGGCGGGCATGGGCAATTCGGCGACTGCAAGATCCGGATGGAACCCCTTCCGCGTGGGGCGGACTTCGAATTCGTCAACGATATTTTTGGCGGTTCCATTCCCCGCCAGTTCGTGCCGGCGATCGAAAAGGGCATCCAGGAAACACGCACGCGCGGATACCTGGCGGGCTATCCGGTGGTGGACCTTCGGGTGACCGTGTATGACGGCTCCTTTCACGCCGTGGACTCAAACGAAATGTCGTTCAAGATGGCGGGACGCCTGGCCTTCAGAGACGCGATGTCAAAGGCCGGGCCAACACTGCTCGAGCCGATGATGCTGGTAGAGGTCTATGCCCCCTCGGACTTCGCGGGTGACTTGCTGGGCGAGTTGAACAGCCGTCGGGGCCAGATCGCTGGAATGGATACGCGGGGCGCCAACACGGTGATCCGCGCCCAGGTGCCGATGGCCGAGATGCTGACCTACGAACAGACGCTCACTGCCGCCACCGGCGGTCGCGGCGGCTACCACATGGAGTTTCACCACTACGCGGAGGTGCCGGCTCACCTGCACGCCAAGATCATCGCCGAAGCCAAAGCCGAAAAAGGGGACGGACACGGGGACGACGAAGAATAGAACTCATCTCATGAAGTTCACGGAGGCCTCTGCCCCGCTTGCCGCCATGGTCATGGTCGCGGCGCTCTTGAGCGCCGGCGTGCCGTTGGCTCAGGAACCAGCCACCGTTCCGACGCCGGAGTTCCTGGCCTGGCTTGACGGCGTGCGGGCCGAGGCCCTGCAAAAGGGCATCAGCGCCGAGACGCTGGACCGCGCCTTGACCGGGCTGATCCCGGAGCCTGTCGTCGTCGCCCGCGATCGCGCGCAACCTGAGCAGGTTCAGAGTCTCGATGAGTACCTTCGGCAGCGATTGTCGACACGGACGGTCTCCTCAGCGCGCGCGATGTATCGGCAACACCAGGCGGTGCTCTCCCGGGTCGACGCCGACTACGGCATCTCCGCGTCGATGCTCGTCGCCGTCTGGGGGCTCGAATCAAATTTCGGGCGGTTCACTGGCACGCGTCCGGTTGTCGCGGCCCTGGCCACGCTGGCGTTCGACCCAAGGCGGTCGACCCTGTTTCGATCGGAGCTGTTTCACGCGTTGACCATCGTCGACCAGGGGCACATTGCGCTCGATGAGTTGAAGGGATCGTGGGCCGGCGCCATGGGCCAGCCGCAGTTCATGCCGTCGAGTTACCTGGAACACGCGGTGGACTTTGACGGCGATGGTCGAGCTGATATCTGGAAGACGGAGGCCGATGTCTTTGCGTCAATCGCGAACTACCTGAAGTCGGCTGGATGGGTGGACGGCGAGCGGTGGGGTCGTGAAGTGCGGATCAGTCAGGCCGTGATGGACCGGATCGAGCGGCAGGTCCCGATGCGGACGGCAGGATGTCGCGCCGTCCGCGAAATGACCCTGGCGAGACCCCTTCAGGAATGGACGAGCCTCGGCGTGGTCCTCGCCAACGGCGGCCCGCTTCCGAAGGCCGAGATGAATGCCTCGCTCGTGCGCGGCGTAAAACAACATTTTCTGGTCTACCGCAACTATGACGCGCTCATCGACTACAACTGCTCGAACTCGTACGCCATCAGCGCGGGAATGCTGAGCGACCGGGTCAGATAAGCCCGTCGCTGCCGGGTGCCGGGCCATGGGTGGTCACGGTCACCGTCGCGGATCTGCTTGGATACTAGTTCCAGCGCAGTCCCTTCAACTGTTCGAGGTTTACATTCCCTCCGCTGAGCACACACACGACGCGGGAGCCCTTGGGAACGTTGATCAGCTCCTGCAGGAGCGCCGCAACGGGAGCCGCCGCGGCGCCCTCGGGAACAAGCTTCGAGTAGTGCATGAGCCATACGACCGCCTCGAAGATTTGCTCATCCGGCAGCGTCACGATCTCATGCACACACTGGCGCACGATGTCGAAATTCCTGGTGCCACAGCGCTTCACACGCAATCCGTCGATGACGCAGTCAACCGCGTCGAGTGTGACGAGCTCTCCGGCGGCGACACTCCGCTGCATGGCTGGAGCTCCCGATGACTCGACACCGATGATGCGGATCGCGGGGTTGTGTGCCTTGAGCGCCATGGACACCCCGGAGATCAGGCCCCCGCCGCCGATGGGCACGACTGCCACATCGACCTCCGGCCAGTCCTGCGCGATCTCGAGCCCCACGGTCCCTTGCCCCATGATGAGCTGCTCATCGTCGAACGGGTGAATGTAGGTGAGTCCCTCACTGGCAACCAGTTCGAGCGCTTTCTCGTTCGCCTCGTCCCAGATGCCACCATGCAACACGACCTCGGCGCCATACGCTTTTGTGGCCTCGATCTTCGACGGCGTGGCATTCTCCGCCATCGCGACCACGGCACGAATCCCATGGATTTGCGCCGCCAACGCCACGCCCTGAGCGTGGTTTCCGGCAGACGAACAGATGACGCCGCGCCGCTTCTGTTCTGCCGACAAGAAAGTGAACTTGTTGAGCGGCCCCCGAATCTTGTACGACCCCGTGCGCTGGAACAGTTCGGCCTTGAGGCGCACCTCAAAACCCGTGCGTTCAGACAGCACACGCGATGGCAGGAGCGGCGTGTGCCTGACGTGCGGCTCCATCCGGGCGCGCGCGGCAACAAAGTCAGCGATGGTCGGTTGCATCATCGCCTCCATTATTGGGGCCCAGAGGTCCAGAGGTCCAGAGGTCCTCTGGACGTACGAAGGGCCCGGCAACCTGCGCTGCCGGGCCCGATTACGCCGATTGGACTAGGAGCCCCCGGCCTTTCTCGGGGTCGTCACCCTCTTGCCGCCCTTGGCGGACTTGTCGACCTTGGCTGGGCCGGCAGAGGGGTCAGGCTTCTGGCGACCGCCGCCCAGCGCCTTCCGGATGCGCCCGCCGATGGTGGCGGACTTCTTGGGCTTCTCGCCCTCGGCGGCCTTCGCGGCCTCCGCGGCCGCCTCGGGATCGAACTCACTTCCCAACAGCTCGACCTCGGCCACCTCGGCGCTGTCACCCCGGCGATATCCGGCGCGCAACAGTCGGGTGTATCCCCCCTTGCGGTCCGCGTAGCGCGGCGCAATGGTCGTGAAGAGTGTGTGAACCACCGACTTGTCGACGATGTCCACAGCCACCGCACGGCGCGCAGTGACCCCCTTCGCCGACCCTGGCTCGTCATTCAGGCTGCGCTTGGCCAGCGTGATCAACCGCTCGACGAAGGGCCGCAGTTCCTTGCCCTTGGCGACCGTCGTGCGAATGCGGCCGTACTTGATCAGGTCGGAGGCCTGATTCCGGAGCATGGCAATCCGGTGTTCGGTGACCCGACCGAGTTTTCGATGTGCTACTCGATGACGCATAAGATTCTTTCCTGACTCTTCGTCCCTACTCGCCGGAACCCGGCTGGTCCAGACGCATACCGAGGTTCAGCCCCATCGTGGTGAGGATTTCCCTGATTTCGTTGAGCGACTTGCGTCCGAAGTTCTTCGTTTTGAGCATCTCGCCCTCGCTCTTCTGCACCAGCTCACGAATCGTCCGGATGTTCGCGTTCTTGAGGCAGTTGTACGAGCGCACCGAGAGTTCCAATTCCTCAACGCTCTTGTCGAGGTGTTCGTTCCCCGACGACTGAGGCGGATCGGTCGTCGCGTCGAGGGCCGACTCTCCGAGATCCTCAAGGCTCACAAAGATGGTGAAGTGATCGCGAATCAGCTTTGCAGCCAGCGACACGGCGTCCCTGGGCGTCACGGCACCGTTCGACCACACTTCCAGCGTCAGCCGGTCGTAGTCAGTGGTCTGGCCGACACGCGCGGCTTCCACCACGTAGTTGACCTTCTTGATCGGCGAATGGACCGAGTCCATGGGAATCCAGCCGATCCCCAGGTCTTCGTCGAAGTTCTTGTCGGCCGAGACATAGCCCCGGCCGCGCTTGATCCGGAGCTCCATCTCGAGCTTGCCGCCCTCGCTAATCGTCGCAATATGGGCATCCGGCTCGAGAATCTCGACGTCGCTGTCCACCTGAATGTCGCGAGCGCGCACTTCCCCCACCCTGTCGACGCGCAACGTGAGCGTCTTGGGCTCGTCCGTATGAACCTTGATCGGAATCTGCTTGAGATTCAGAATCAAGTCGGTCGCGTCCTCGACGACGCCCTGGATAGGCGAGAACTCGTGCTGCACGCCCTCGATTTTGACCGCAGTGACGGCTGCGCCTTCAATCGAGGACAGCAGGACGCGACGCATCGCGTTCCCGACCGTCGTGCCGAAGCCACGCTCAAATGGCTGCGCCGTGAACCTGCCAAACCGGTCCGTCAGTGTCTCGCGTTCGAAGTCCAGCCGCTTGGGCCGCTGAAAACCTTTCCACAACATACTCGTTCGTCCTTTCGCCAACGGGCCGATTGTCCGGCCTGCCAGACCTGCAGTGATGTCATCGACCTCCCGCCGCAGGTCTGAGGGGCTGCGGGTCGACGACTGGCGCGTGTGCGCGTTCTTACTTCCTGACTTTCCGACTTCGCAACGTTCTTACTTGGAATACAACTCGACGATGAGCTGTTCCTGCACGGGCAGGTTGATCTGTTCACGCGTGGGCAGCGACGAAATCCGTGCCGACTGGCCTGAAGCCTCGATGGTCAGCCACTCCGGAACGCCCCGGCCCTTCACTTCTTCCATGGCGTGCTTGATCGAAGCATTCTCGACGCTGCTCTGGCGGACACTCACGGTGTCGCCTTGCCGCACGGGGTACGACGGAATATCGACCTTCTTGCCGTTGACCGTGAAGTGTCCGTGGCGGACCAACTGGCGCGCCTGCGAACGTGAGGTCGAGAACCCGACCCGGTAAATGACGTTGTCGAGACGACGCTCCAGCGACTGGAGCAGCAACTCGCCCGTCACACCCTTCTGGCGGTCGGCGGCCTCGAAGTAGCGCCGGAACTGATTCTCGAGCACGCCGTAGGTTCGCTTGACCTTCTGCTTCTCGCGCAGCTGAATGCCGTAGCCGGCCACCTTGGCGCGGCGACGCGACGTGCCGTGCTGCCCCGGAGGTGTATTGCGCTTTTCAACGGCGCACTTCTCCGTGTAACAGCGCTCGCCCTTGAGGAAGAGCTTCATGCCCTCACGCCGGCAGAGCCGGCAAACCGGACCAATATATCTCGCCATCTTGTCTGTATCCCTCGGGAACTAAAAACCTGCTGAATGCCGCCCTGTCATACCCGC
Organism: Acidobacteriota bacterium; assembly: GCA_024640135.1. GTDB lineage: Bacteria > Acidobacteriota > Vicinamibacteria > Vicinamibacterales > SCN-69-37 > SYFT01. The sequence goes on along the minus strand of JAHEFO010000009.1, from coordinate 28,129 downwards.
CGACGCTTGGACGGGCGACAACCGTTGTGTGGAATCGGGGTCACGTCCCGAATCGACTTCACATCGATGCCCACCGTCTGCAGCGCCCGAATCGCTGACTCACGGCCGGCGCCGGGTCCCTTGACCCGCACCTCAAGCGACCGCAAACCATAGGTCTTGGCCACGTTGCCTGCGGACATGGCCGCCTGGGTCGCCGCGAACGGCGTCCCCTTGCGGGATCCCTTGAATCCAATGCCGCCCGAACTCGACCAGGCGATCACATTGCCTTCGGCATCAGTGATCGTGATGAGCGTGTTGTTGAAGGACGCCTGGATGTGGGCATACCCATGATGCACCACGCGTTTTTCACCGCGCTTCTTGAACGCCTTCTTGGGCCTGCCCGCCTTGCCGGCCTTCTTGCCCGTCTTGCCGGTGCCCGACTCGGGCGTGGCGCTGTCTGGTTGCGTTTTGGCCATCTACTACTCCGTCTTCTTCCTGGCGACCGCGCCCCGGCGCGGCCCCTTGCGCGTCCGGGAATTGGTGCGTGTCCGCTGACCGCGTACCGGCAAGTTGCGCCGATGCCGCGCCCCTCGGTAGCTCCCGATTTCCACCAATCGCTTGATGTTCATCGAGACCTCCTTGCGCAGATCGCCCTCTACGCGGCCCTGCTCCTCGATGACCCGGCTGATCTTGCGGACGTCGTCTTCCGACAAATCCTTCACCCGGATATCACCGCTCACCTCGGCGGCGGTCAGAATATCGCTCGCGCGCTTCCGCCCAATGCCGTAGATGTACGTGAGTCCAATCTCGATCCGCTTGGTCCGCGGAAGATCGACGCCTGAAATTCGTGCCATGTCGTTATCCCTGACGCTGCTTGTGTTTCTGATTCGAGCAAATCACGCGCACGACACCCTGCCGACGCACAATCTTGCACTTGACACAAATCCGTTTGACTGATGCTCGTACCTTCATCGCCTCTGCCTCAATTCCCGCCCCGGCCCTACCTGACCTGTGTCACGCGCCGGTTGATCCGACCCCGGCCATGATCACCGGGCGCCAGTTCGACTGCCACGCGATCCCCGACCAGCAGACGAATGAAATTCGTTCGGGGTCCCGACGCCGCATGCGCCAGCACCTCCCGGCCGCCTTCAATCGCCACCCGATACAGTGCCCGCGGCAACACCGCCAACACCGTGCCTTCCACTTCCACCCGGGCAGCGCCCATGCCCATCGGCACCGCCGTCAACGCGCCACGCTGGCGGCTTCACTCGTCTCGGCCCGCGCGGTCAATATCACCGGCCCATCTTCTCCCACCGCAACGGTGTGCTCGAAGTGTGCCGCCAGACTGCCGTCCCTCGTCATGGCCGTCCAGCCATCGCCCAACACCCGCACTTCCGGCCGTCCCATCGCCACCATCGGCTCGATCGCCAGCACCATCCCCGCCGCCAACTTCGGTCCGCGCCCAGGCGATCCGAAATTCGGAATCGGCGGTTCTTCGTGCAACTGCTCACCAATCCCATGGCCGACGAACTCGCGAACCACCGAGAACCCGTGGGCTTCCACCCAGTGTTGCACGGCATGACTAATGTCCGACAGCCGGCCGCCGACCTTCACCTGGCTGATGCCCTGCTCAAGGGACTCGCGCGTGACTCTCAACAACGCCTGTGTGCGCTCGGGCACCTGTCCGACCGCCACTGTCACCGCCGAGTCACCGAAAAACCCATCGAGCTTGACTCCGATGTCAATCGACACGATGTCGCCATCCACCAGCATCCGCTTCCGCGACGGAATCCCATGCACGACTTCCGAATTCACCGACGTGCACAGCGTGGCGGGAAACCCGCGATACCCCTTGAACGCCGGAACGGCGCCACCGTCCCTCACCAACCGCTCGGCCAGCGTATCCAGTTCCGCAGTCGTCACACCCGGCGTCACCGCGTCTTCGAGCGCCTCCAGCACCTGGGCCACCAGTCGATTCGCAGACCGCATGCGGGTGATCTCAGCCGCAGAACGGCAGACGATCACGCCACCCCCCAGAGTGTCACCGAAAACCTCCGAGCACTGATGCCACAGCCGCCGCAAGGTCCGCCGCCACACCCTCTTCGGTCTGGTCGCCATCGACGGACCGAAACGTGTCCCGCCGCTGATAAAAATCCAGAATCGCCTGAGTACTCCGCGCATACACCGACAGACGTTCCCGGACGATGGCCTCGTTGTCGTCACGCCGCTGCACCAGCGGGCCGCCGCACTTGGCGCACACACTGGTCCCCGGGGGCGCGGTCCAACCGCACGCGCTGCAGATTCGCCGAATCTGCAACCGCTTCACCAGGACGTCCTCCGCGACCTCAATGTCCACCACCACCAGGGGCGCCGTGTCATCGAGGATGCCGTCGAGCGCCTTGGCCTGGGCCACCGTACGGGGAAACCCCTCCAGCACGAACCCGGCCCTCGTATCGGGGCGACCCAGCCGTTCGGTGACGATCCCAATCATGATCTCGTCGCCCACCAGGCCTCCGGCATCCATGACCTCTCGCGCCGCGCGGCCCATTTCGGTGCCGGCCTGCACGGCCTCTCTGAGGATGTCTCCCGTGGACACCCTGGGAACACCGCGCGCCCTTGCGAACCGCTCCGCCTGAGTGCCTTTTCCGGCTCCCGGCGGCCCCAGCATCACCAGCCGCACGACGTCATTCGTCTCGACGCTCACCCTCGTCGTCCCCGGATTCGAGTCTTCTTCATGAAGCCGTCGTAGTGCCTCATGATCAGTTGGGACTCCACCTGCTGCACGGTGTCCATCGCCACGCCCACGATGATCAGGAGCGACGTGCCGCCGAAGTAGAACTGGACGTTCATGCCGTTGGTGATCCAACCGGGCAGCATGGCATCGAGCCGTTCGCCGATGAACGGAATTGGCTCGACCTTGAAGCCGGTGAGCAGGAATTCCGGCAACAGCGCCACGGCCGCCAGGTAGACTGCGCCCGCAAGCGTAATCCGCGCAAGAATGCTGTCGATGTATTCAGCCGTGCGCTTGCCGGGACGAATTCCCGGCACGAACCCGCCGTACTTCCGCATGTTCTCCGCCACGTCGTCCGGATTGAAGATGATCGCGGTGTAGAAATAGGCGAAGAAGATAATCATGCTCACGTAGAGCAGGATGTAGAGCGGGTACCCCTGTGACAGCGCCTGCACGATTCCCCGCGCGACGGGGCTGCTCGCCAGGAACGGCATCGAGGCGATCGTTGCCGGAAAGGCGAGAATCGAGGACGCAAAGATGACCGGCATGACGCCGCCGGTGTTCACTTTCAGCGGAATATGGGTGCTGGCGCCGCCATACATGCGCCGCCCGACCATCCGCCTCGCATACTGCACCGTCACTTTTCGATGCGCGCGTTCCACGAACACGATGATGGCCACCACCACCACCATGATGGCAATGAGGGCAATCAACCGGAAGAGCCCGATCTCGTTCGTCTGCAGCTGGACAAGCGTCGCCGTCACCGCGCTCGGCAGACCCACGACGATGCCCGCGAAGATCAGCAGCGACATGCCGTTACCGACCCCGCGCTCGGTGATCTGCTCACCGAGCCACATCACGAAGACCGAGCCGGTCGTCAGCGTGAGGACGGTCATCCCGCGAAAGCCCCAGCCCGGATCGAACACCAGGGGCAGCCCACCGGTCATGTTGGTGTTGCCCTCGAGGAAGAAGGAAATGCCGAGAGCCTGAATGACACTGAGGCCGATCGTGCCGTAGCGGGTGTACTGCGTGATCTTGCGCCGGCCCAAATCGCCTTCCTTCGAGAGGCGCTCCAGATACGGCCAGACCACGGTCAACAGCTGCAGGATGATCGATGCGCTGATGTAGGGCATGATGCCGAGCGCGAAGATCGTCATCTGCGACAAGTTGTTCCCTGAGAACATGTCGTAGAGGCCGAACATCGTGCCCTGCGCCCGATCAGCCAGCTCAGCCAGCGCCGCCGTGTTCACACCCGGCGTCGGGATCTTGCTCCCGAGCCTGTAGATTGCCAGCAAGCCGAAGGTGAACGCCACCCGCTTGCGCAGTTCCGGAACGGCGAAGATATTCTTGACGCTATCCATGGCTAATCGAGCGACCGCCGCGGACAATCACTTCGGCCACCCCGCCGGCCGCCGCGATCTTCTGCGCAGCCGTGCCGCTGAATTTGTGCGCGCGCACCGTCAGTTTCTTCGTCACGTCGCCGCGACCGAGCACCTTGATCAACGCCCGCTTCTCACGCACGAGGCCGCGCTCGCGCAGCAACTCGGGCGTCACGTCGGAACCGGCGTCGAACACCTCAGCCAACGTGTCGAGATTCACCACCGCATACTCGACCCGGAACGGGTTCGTGAAGCCGCGCTTCGGCAGGCGCCGATGCAGCGGCATCTGGCCGCCTTCGAACCCGCGCTTGAAGCTGAACCCCGATCGCGACTGGGCGCCCTTGTGGCCCTTCCCTGCCGTCTTGCCCTGGCCCGACCCGTGGCCGCGGCCGACGCGTCGTTTGCTGTGTTTCGCGCCCTTGGGCGGACGCAAGTTATTCAAAGACATTGTTACTCCTGCACTTCCACCAGATGCCGGACCTTGAGCAGCATGCCGCGAATCGACTGGGTGTCTTCGACGTCCACCGTGTGCCGGATGCGCCGCAGCCCCAATGACCGCAGCACCTTGGCCTGCGATCGATCACGACCAATCGAGCTTCTCAGCTGAGTCACTTTCAACCGTGCCATGTCCTACGCCCCCACCAATTCTTCGACGTCCTTGCCCCGCAGCGTAGCGATGGCTGACGGGTCCTTGAGCAGCATCAACGCCTCAAACGTCGCCCGAACCACGTTGTGGTGATTCGCCGACCCCAGCGACTTGGTCATGACGTTGTGAATCCCGGCTGACTCCACCACGGCACGCACGGCGCCACCGGCAATGATGCCGGTGCCGTCAGGGGCGGGCTTGAGGAGCACTGAACCCGCGCCGAACCGGCCAAGCACCGGGTGCGGAATCGACGTGCCGGTCATCGGCACCCGAATCAGGGCCTTCTTGGCGGTCTCAATCGCCTTCTTGATGGCGGACGGCACTTCCTTCGCCTTGCCGATGCCAAAGCCCACTACGCCGTTGCCGTCACCCACAACGACCAGCGCACTGAAGCTCATATTCTTGCCGCCCTTGACGACCTTCGTCACCCGGCCGATCTTGACGACGGTGTCCTTCAGTTCGAGCTGGGACCCATCAATTTTGTCGCGAAATTCCATAGTCTGGTCTCCGTCGCCGGCCTAAAACTCGAGTCCTGCCGCGCGCGCAGCATCCGCCACGGCGCGCACGCGCCCGTGATAGAGGCAACCGCCACGATCGAACACCACGAGGGTAATTCCCTTTTCCTTCAAGCGTTCCGCAATCACCCGGCCAACCGCTTCCGCTCCGGCCTTGTTGCCGGCGCGCGCGCCATCGGTCAGCGACGCCCTGATTCCCGGCTCGGCCGTCGATGCCGACGCCAGCGTTGCGCTGGCCTGGTCGTCAATCACCTGCGCGTAGATGTGCGACACCGACCTGAACACCGCCAGCCGCGGCCGCTCGGCCGTGCCGATGATTCGCTTGCGCTGCCGCAGTCGAATCCGCTCGCGACGGTCACTCTTGGTCTTGATCTTCATAACACTACGCCCCTGTTGTTTCGTCCGAAACCCGACGCCTACGCACCGGTCTTGCCGACCTTCTTCTTCAGCACTTCGCCCGTGTAGCGAACGCCCTTCTGCTTGTACGGGTCAGGCTTGCGCAGACGGCGAATGTTGGCCGCCACCTGTCCGACCAGCTGGCAATCGACACCCGTCACGGTAATGTGCGTCTGCTTGTCCACGACCAGGTCGATGCCTTTCGGAACGTCGAACACCACCGGGTGCGAGTATCCCAGTGCGAAGACGACCTGGGAGCCCTTCAGCTCCGCGCGGTAGCCGACGCCGACGATATCGAGCTCCTTCTTGAAGCCTTCGGTCACGCCGGTCACGGCGTTGGCCACCAGACTCCTGGCCAGGCCGTGGAACTTGCCCAGCGCCTTGTCCTCGCGCTCCATCGTCGCGACCAGTTCGGCTCCCTTGAGCTCGAACTGAATGCCCGGCGGTACGGGCTGCTTCAGCGACCCTTTCGGCCCCTTGACCTCGACAGTTCCAGCGCTCACGTTGACCGTGACGCCCTTGGGCACTGTAATCGGTTTCTTGCCAATTCGAGACATATGCGTTCTCACCAAACGTTGCAGAGCACTTCGCCACCGACACCGGCCTTGACGGCGTCACGCCCGGTCATGACGCCGTGCGATGTCGTGAGGATGCTGGTTCCCAGCCCACCCATGACCCGCGGCACATCATCCCGGCCGAAGTAGACGCGGCGTCCCGGCCGGCTGACTCGACTGATTCCCGCGATGACCTGCTCACCGCGTGGACCGTACTTGAGGAACATTCGGATCACCGGGCCATCGCTGTCAGCGACGGCCTCGACCATCTTGAAACCCTGGATATAGCCTTCGCGCTCGAGAATACGGGCGATTTCAGCCTTCAGGCGGGACGTCGGCACGTCCACGCGCGCATGGCGCGCGTTGACGGCGTTCCGGAGCCTGGTCAGCATGTCTGCGATCGGATCGGTCATGTCAGTCGTCCTTCAGTCTGTCGAAATCCCGGAGCCTACCAACTGCTCTTGATCACGCCGGCGACTTCGCCGCGTAGCGCGTGTTCACGGAAGCAGAGGCGGCACAACGCAAACTTGCGCATGTAGGCGCGCGCTCGACCGCACCTCCGGCACCGGTTCCGGCGCCGCACCTCGAACTTGAGCCCCTGGGCATCCTTGACGCTCTTTGCAGTGGTGGCCATCGATATCGTCCTTCTAATTCTGGGTCTGGCGGAACGGCATGCCGATCAACTGCAGCAGCCGTCGTGCCTCTTCATTGGTATTGGCCGTCGTGACGACCGAAATGTTCATGCCCCGGTTCTTGTCGACTTTCATGTAGTCAATCTCCGGGAAGATCAACTGGTCCCGCAAACCCAGGGTGTAGTTGCCACGGCCATCGAATCCCCGCGGCGAGATGCCGCGAAAGTCCCTCACTCGAGGCAGGGCGACCGCGATCAGCCGATCGAGAAACTCGTACATCCGATTGCCACGCAGGGTCACCATCGCACCGATCGGCATGTTCTCGCGGACCTTGAACTGCGCAATCGACTTCTTCGCCCGCGTCACCGCCGCCTTCTGGCCGGTGATCTTGCCGAGTTCCTCAGCACCGGTGTCCACCACCTTGCTGTTCTGCGTGCCCTCACCAAGGCCCATATTGACAACGATCTTCGTGATCTTGGGTACGGCCATGACGTTCGTGTACCCGAACTCCTTGGTCAGCGCCGGCACCACATCCTTCAGGTAACGCTCTTTCAGGCGGCTCATTTGTCCACCACTCCCTCGCACTTGCGGCAAATCCGGACCTTGCGTCCGTCTTCCAGCCACTGATGTCCAATGCGTGTGGGCTCCCCGCACTGCGGGCACACGAGTTGCACTTTTGCGGCATTCATCGACGTCTCCCGCTCGACGATGCCGCCTTTGACGTTCTTCTGGGGGTTGGGCTTCGTGTGGCGTTTGATGAGGTTCACACCTTCAACGACCACACTGCCGCCGCCCTTGCCCGGCGTCATGCGCAGCACACGGCCGCGCTTCCCCCGGTCGCGTCCGGCAATCACCAGGACGCTATCGTCTTTCTTGATCGAGGACTGTCCTGCAGCCATCACAGCACCTCCGGTGCCAGCGAAATGATCTTCATGAACCGACGTTCGCGAAGCTCCCGTGCCACGGGCCCGAATACGCGGGTCCCCACCGGCTCGCCTTCGTCGTTGATAATCACGGCGGCATTCCGATCGAACCGAATGTACGATCCGTCTCGGCGACGCAGTTCCTTACGCGTGCGCACAATCACGGCCTTGACGACCTGCCCCTTCTTGACCGTGGCCTCCGGCGTCGCTTCTTTCACTGACGCGGTCACGATGTCTCCGATGCGCGCGTAGCGCCCGGTTGATCCGCCAATCGGATTGATAACGGCGATTTTGCGCGCGCCCGAATTGTCGGCCACGTCGAGGACCGTCTGCATTTGAATCATCGTGGTGTCTCCTGGTTCCCTGCTTGACTGCGAACTAGCCGGCTACAGCCGTGCCCGCTCCACGATCCGCGTCACCACCCAGCGCTTCCGCCGGCTGAGCGGACGCGCCGGCACGATCGCCACCAAGTCGCCAATCTTCGCGTCATCCTTCTCGTCATGCGCCATGAACCGAGTCGTGCGCTTCATCTGCTTGCCATACCGCTCGTCGCGGACCTGCCGCTGGGTGGTCACGACCACGGTCTTCGCCATCTTGTCGCTGACGACCCTGCCGGTAATCTCTGTACTTGCCATTTGTCAGCTCCTGACGCCCTTCTCGCGGAGAAGGGTCTGAATCCGCGCCATTTCACGCCGAAGTGGACGCATCTTGTTCGCAGACTCGACCTGTCCCATTGACTTCTGAATCCGCACGCGGAACGTCTGCTCTTCCAGGTCCCTCGCCCGCTGCTGCAACTCCTCGGTCGACAGACTGCGGAGTTCCGTGCGCTGCTCGCTTACCTTCATGACACTTTCTCCTGTGCGAAGCGCGTGGCAAACCGGGTCTTGATCGGCAGCTTGGCCTGCGCCAGGCGCATCGCGGCCCGCGCGTCGACCTCGGAGACGCCTTCCATCTCAAACAGGATGCGGCCCGGCTTGACGACCACCACCCAGCCCTCAGGCGATCCCTTCCCCTTGCCCATTCGGGTTTCCTGGGGCTTCTTGGTAATCGGCTTGTCCGGAAACACCCGGATCCAAATCTTGCCGCCGCGCTTGATTCCGCGCGCCATCGCGACGCGCGCGGCTTCTATCTGACGATCGGTCATCCAGCAAGGCTCCAGTGCCATCAGCCCGAAGTCGCCAAACGCCACCGTGCAACCACGATAGGCCTTGCCGCGCATCCGGCCGCGCTGCTGCTTCCTGTACTTGACCTTCTTCGGCATCAACATGACGATGTCTCCGGTCTCTTTCTACGCCCGTGCCGCACGACGCGGCTGGCGATACTCTTCCTCGCGCCCCACGCGCGGCGTGAGCCGCTCGCCCTTGTAGAGCCATACCTTGACGCCAATCGTTCCGTAGGTCGTGAAGGACTGCGCGAATCCATAGTCAATATCCGCACGCAGCGTCTGCAAGGGCAACTGCCCGTGGAGATACCACTCCGACCGCGCGATTTCCGCGCCGTTCAGGCGGCCCGACACCCGCACCTTGATCCCCTTCGCGCCAAAACGCAGCGCCGATTCCACGGCCTTGCGCATCGCCCGACGGAACGCCACCCGCTTTTCCAGCTGCATCGCCACCGACTCGGCAATCAACTGCGAATCCAGTTCCGGCTTCTGAATCTCGAGGATGTTGATGAACACCTCCCGATTCGTCACCTTCGTCAACTCCTGGCGGAGCTTGTCCACCTCGGTGCCTTTCCGGCCGATGATGATGCCCGGGCGCGACGTGTGGATGTCGATCTTCAGCTTGTTGGCCGCCCGCTCAATGTCGATGCGCGCGACTCCCGCATGGGCGAACCGCTTCTTGAGCTTGCCTCGCAGCTTCAAGTCTTCGTGCAGCAACTTGGCATAATCGCGACCGGCGTACCAGCGTGACTGCCAGGTCTTGTTGAACCCGAGCCGGAACCCGTACGGATGAACTTTCTGACCCATATGCGCTACTCCGCCTTCGCCGCTGCCGCGCTCTGTGCGTCGGCTGCCTTCTTGGTTCCCGCCACCCGCGCCGCGCGCGCGCGCGTCGCGGCCGATCCCGCGCCCACCTGTTTCGCCGCCCGTTCCGCCACTGCCACCGTCAAATGCGCCGTGCGCTTGACGACCTGGAAGGCCCGGCCCATCGGAGCCGGCCGCACCCGCTTCATCCCGGGCCCCTGGTCGGCGTAGCAACTCGACACGAACAATCGATCGTCGTCACCGCCGAAGCCCTCGGCCTGCCGTGCGTTCGCCACGGCCGACCGCAGCACCTTCTCGATATCCTTCGCGACCTTCTTCCGTGAAAACGTCAGTGTGGCCATCGCCGTATTCACGTCACGGCCACGAATCAAGTCCAGCACGAGCCCGGCTTTCTGCGCCGAGGTTCGCACGTACTTCGCGGTCGCCTGCGCCTGCACCATTAGCTGCCTCCCTTCGGACCAGACGACGCGGCCTTGTCGGCCTTCGTCGTGTGGCCCCTAAAGGCCCGGCTCGGAGCGAACTCACCCAGCTTGTGTCCGACCATGTTCTCGGTCAGATACACGGGAATGAACTTCCGGCCGTTATGCACCGCCACCGTGTGCCCAATCATCTCGGGCACCACCGTGGACCGGCGCGACCAGGTCTTGAAGACCTTCTTCTCGTTCTGCCGGTTCATGGCCTCCACCTTCTCGAGCAGGTGCAGGTCGATAAACGGGCCCTTCTTGAGTGATCTGCCCATAACTACTTCTTCCGCCGTTCGACGATGAACGAATTCGTGCGCTTGTTACGGCGCGTCTTGTGCCCCTTGGTCGGGATACCCCAGGGCGTGACCGGGTGACGGCCGCCCGAACTCTTGCCCTCGCCGCCACCATGCGGGTGGTCGACAGGATTCATGACCACGCCCCGCACGTGCGGACGTTTCCCCATCCACCGGCTCCGCCCGGCCTTGCCGATGGAGACGTTTTCGTGATCGAGATTGCCGACCTGCCCAATCGTCGCCAGGCACTCGCTGTTGATCCGTCGGATTTCGCTCGACGGCATCTTGACCGAGGCGTAGTCGCCATCCTTGGCCACCAACTGCACGGACGACCCGGCTGACCGGGCAATCTGGCCGCCCTTTCCGGGCTTCAACTCGACGTTGTGCACCATCGTGCCCAGCGGAATGAGCTTGAGCTTCAGGCAGTTGCCAGGCAGGATGTCGACCCCGTCACCCGACATCACCGGATCACCCACCTTCATCCCGAGGGGATGCAGGATGTAGCGCTTTTCGCCATCCGCGTAGGTGACCAGCGCGATGCGCGCGCTGCGATTCGGATCGTACTCGACCGTCGAAATCTTTCCAGGCACGTCGAACTTGTCCCGCTTGAAGTCGATGACGCGGTAGTTGCGCTTGTGTCCGCCGCCCCGCCACCACACCGTGGTCGCACCCTTGTTGTTGCGCCCTCCCGAGCGGTGCAGCGGTTCGAGCAGCGGCTTGTGCGGCGTCGTCGAGGTGATTTCGTCGAACGTCTGCACGCTGTAAAACCGGCGCGCCGGTGAGGTGGGCTTGTAGTTACGAATCGCCATGATCCTTTACGCCCCTTCCAGGAACTCAGGCATCTTTTCGCCAGCCTTCAGCCGGACCCATGCCTTCTTCCAATCCGGCCGCTGTCCCGAGTACCGTCCCTGGCGCTTGATCTTCCCGTGCTGGATCTGTGTGCGCACCGCAGCGACCTTCGTGCCGAACAGCGTCTCGACGGCCCGCCGGATGTCCACCTTCGTCGCCTCGCGCGCGACCTCGAACACCATTACGGAGCCGGTTTCCCTGGCGACCGTCGTCTTTTCCGTGATTACCGGACGACGAATTACGCGTGTCGTCTTCATCCCAGCACCTCCTGCAGGCGCTCTACCGCGGCCCTGGTCGCCACGATTCGCCCGGTATTCATCACGTCGCGCGCGGTCAACCGCCCGCTCCGCATCATCCGTACCCCCGGGATATTGCGCGCAGAAAGGACGAACTTCTCGTCCAACTGCACATCGACCACCAAAACCTTGCCGGTGGCGCCCAGGCGCTCGAGCAACGCCACTGCCACCTTCGTCTTGACCTCAGGAACCGAGATCTCGTCGACGACCGTGACCACACCTTCCTTAAGCCGGGACTGCAAGGCCGCACGCAGCGCGCCCCTCTCGACCTTCTTCGGCAACTGGTATGCGTAGCTGCGCGGCTGCGGCCCGAAGACCGTGCCGCCCTTGCGCCACAACGGCGAACGCGATGAGCCAGCCTGCGCCCGCCCCGTGCCCTTCTGTTTGTACGGCTTCTTGCCGCCGCCGCTCACCAGAGCCCGGTTCTTGGTCGCGTGGGTGCCGCGGCGCTCGGACGCGTTCTCGCGGACCACGGACTCCCAGACGAGATCCTTCTTGATCGTTCCGCCGAATACCGCATCGCTCAGGTCGACCGCGCCGACCTTCTCGTTCTGCGAATTCACTACATCTAAAGTCATGACAATTACTCCGGCTCTGACGCCTGGCCCGGCCTACCTCTTGCCCCGCTTGGCCTTTTCAGGCTGCGGCTGGGGATCCTTCTTCTTTGCCGCCGCGCGGCGAACCATCACAACGCCGTCCGGTGCGCCCGGCACCGCGCCCCGCAGGACAAGAAGGTTCTGCTCCGCGTCGACGCTCACCACTTTCAAGTTCAGCGTCGTCACGCGCTTGCCACCCATGCGGCCCGCAGCCCGCATGCCCTTGATCACCCGCGAGGGATACGACGAGGCGCCGATGGAGCCCGGCGCCCGATGAAACATCGATCCATGCGACGCCACGCCGCCACTGAACCCGTGCCGCTTCACCACGCCCTGAAAACCCTTGCCTCGACCGTCGGCGATGACATCCACACGCTCGCCCTCGGCGAACATGTTCACGAGCACGGTGTCACCAGCCTTCGGCGCGTCGGCGCCCGGCGCCATGGCCACCTCGCGGCAGACACGGGTGGGCGGCACACCAGCCTTCTTGAAATGCCCCGCCGCCGGCTTGTTGACATCCGCGGGCGCGTCCTCAACCAGACCGAGCTGCACCGCCTCGTATCCGTCAGTGGCCGCGGACTTTGCCTGGACCACCACGCAAGGCCCGGCCTTAATCACCGTGGCCGGCACCGCCGTGCCATCCGGCAGGAAGATCTGGGTCATCCCCAGCTTGCGTCCAATGATTCCGGTGACCATTATTTGTGTTCCTTCCCGAACGCCTTGATTTCGACGTCAACACCAGCCGGCAGATCCAGCTTCATCAAGGCGTCCACCGTCTGCGGCGTCGGCTCGAAGATATCGATCAGCCGGCGATGGGTCCGAATCTCGAACTGCTCACGGGACTTCTTGTCCACGTGCGGCGATCGCAACACCGTCCACTTGTTCTTTTCTGTGGGCAGCGGCACGGGGCCGGCCAGGCGGGCGCCGGTACGCTTCGCCGTGTCCACGATCTCGGTCGTGGACTGGTCCAGTACCCTGTAGTCGTACGCCTTCAATCGAATGCGAATCTTGTCGCTGAATGTGGTCGCCATGGTCTACTTCCCCTGCACGCGCGCAATAACTTCCTGGCTGATGGCCGCCGGGGCCTGCTCGTACCGATCGAAGTGCATCGAGTAGGCTCCGCGCCCCTGGGTCCGTGACCGCAAGTCGGTCGAGTATCCGAACATCTCGGACAGCGGCACACGCGAATTGATGATCTGCGTTCCGCCGCGGGAATCCATCGACTGGATATGCCCGCGCCGGCTGGTGAGGTCCCCGATGACGTCACCCATATGGTCTTCAGGAACGGTGACTTCCACCCGCATGACGGGCTCAAGCAGTGCGGGATGGGCTCTGGCGGCAGCGTCCTTGAACGCCATCGACCCGGCAATCTTGAATGCCATTTCGTTCGAGTCCACGTCGTGGAACGAGCCGTCGTAGAGTTCGATCAACACGTCGTCAATCGGGTAGCCGGCGAGGACGCCCGTGGTGAGCGCTTCCTGGATACCCTGATCGATTGGCTTGATGAATTCCTTCGGAATCGTGCCGCCCACGATCTGGTTCTCGAAGAGGTATCCCTCCCCCGGCTTGCGGGGAATCAGTCGAATCTTCGCGTGACCGTACTGGCCGCGGCCACCCGTCTGCTTGATGTATCGGCCCTCGCCTTGCGCCGCCTTGGTGATGGTTTCCTTGTAGGCCACCTGCGGCTTGCCGACCGTCGCCTCCACGCTGAACTCGCGCCGGAGCCGGTCCACGATGATTTCGAGGTGCAACTCACCCATGCCGGCAATCACAACCTGGCCCGTATCGGTATCCGTCTTGACCCTGAACGTCGGGTCTTCGGACATCAGTTTCGCGAGGCCCATGCCCAGTTTTTCCTGGTCGGCCTTCGTCTTCGGCTCAATGGCCAGGGAGATCACAGGCTCGGGGAAGTCCATCGCCTCAAGAATGACCGGCTCTTTTTCGTCACAAATCGTGTCGCCCGTGGACACGGACTTCAGGCCGACCGCCGCCGCGATATCGCCGGCGTACACTTCCTTGACTTCCTCACGCTTGTTCGCGTGCATCTTCAGCAAACGTCCAATTCGCTCGGACTTCTGCTTGGTCGAGTTGTAGACGGCCTGGCCCGACACCAGCGCCCCGGAGTAGAGGCGGATGAAGGTCAACTGGCCGACAAACGGGTCAGTCATGATCTTGAACGCCAACCCTGACAGCGGGGCATCGTCAGCCGCCTGGCGCTCGACCGTCGCGCCCTCCTCGCCGTTGGGGTCGATCCCGCTCACCGACGGAACGTCGAGCGGCGACGGCAGGAAGTCCACCACGGCATCCAGCAGCGGCTGCACGCCCTTGTTCTTGAACGCCGACCCGCAGATGACAGGAACGAACACGGCCTGCTCGTGGCGCACCGACTCCAGCGTGCGCTTACGCAGCGCCTCTTTGATGTCGCCCTCGGGAATCTCCTGGCCGTGCAGGTACTTGTCGAGGATCTGGTCGTCGACTTCGCTCACCTTTTCAATGAGCTCCTCGCGATACTGCTTCGCCAGCTCGACCATGTCTTCCGGAATGTCGCCGACAACGTAGGCGGCCCCCATGGTCTCGTCCGTCCAGCGAATCGCCTTCATCTGAATGAGGTCGATCACGCCTTCGAACTTGTCTTCCGATCCGATTGGCAACTGAATCGCCACCGGGTTGCCCTGGAGCTTCGTCTTGATCTGCTCGAAGGTGCGAAAGAAGTCCGCCCCGACGCGGTCCATCTTGTTGACAAAACAGATGCGCGGCACGCGGTACTTGTCCGCCTGACGCCACACCGTCTCGGACTGCGGCTCGACGCCCGCCACAGAGTCGAACACCGCCACGGCGCCGTCCAGTACCCGCAACGACCGTTCGACCTCGGCCGTGAAGTCCACGTGCCCTGGCGTATCGATGATGTTGATACGGATGTCGCGCCAGGTGCAGGTGGTCGCAGCCGACGTGATCGTGATGCCCCGCTCCTGCTCCTGCTCCATCCAGTCCATCACGGCCGTGCCTTCGTGCACCTCGCCAATCTTGTAGGTGATGCCGGTGTAGAACAGGACGCGCTCAGTCGTGGTTGTCTTGCCGGCATCAATGTGGGCCATGATGCCGATATTGCGACAGCGCGTGAGGGGAACTTTTCTCGCCATGATCGTCAGTAATCAGTAATTAGAAGCGGTAATGCGCGAACGCCTTGTTGGCCTCGGCCATGCGGTGCACGTCCTCGCGCTTCTTCACCGCGCCGCCTCGGAGATTGGCCGCGTCCATGAACTCATTCGCCAGCTTTTCCTGCATCGTCTTGCCGTCACCGCGGCTGGCGGCGAAGCTGGACAGCCACCGGAGCGAGAGGGACAACCGGCGGGTCGGGTTGACCTCAATCGGCACCTGGTAGTTCGAACCGCCCACGCGCCGCGACTTCACCTCGAGGGCGGGCTTGGCATTGTCGACGGCCTTCTTGAAGATCTTGAGCGGGTCGTCAGCCGTCTTGTCCTTCACGATGTCAAGCGCGCCGTACATGATCCGCTCGGCGGTGCTCCGCTTGCCGTCCTGCATGATGGTACGGATGAACTTGGTCACCAACGGGCTGCTGTAAATCGGATCCGCTGGAACTTCACGTTTGGCAATTTCTCGTCTACGCGGCATGGCTTCCCCTTATGCCTTCTTCGGGCGCTTGGCCCCGTATTTCGAACGCCCCTGCATGCGACCCGCCACGCCCACCGTGTCGAGCGTTCCGCGGACGACGTGATAACGCACACCAGGCAGATCCTTGACGCGGCCTCCGCGAATGAGCACCAGCGAGTGCTCCTGCAGGTTGTGGCCCACGCCTGGAATATAGGTCGTCACTTCGATGCCGTTGGTCAGGCGAACGCGCGCCACCTTGCGGAGCGCGGAATTCGGCTTCTTGGGAGTCTGGGTGAACACACGCACGCACACGCCACGCTTTTGCGGGCTGCCCTGCAGCGCGGGACTCTTGGTCTTGACGAGGATCTTTTCTCGACCTTTGCGAACCAGCTGGCTAATCGTCGGCATACTGAACTCTCGTCCCAACTCAAAAAAACACGTCACAGCCACAGGCGCCAGAGCCTCACGGGCACGCGCGACGGCGTGGCCCGGCATCTGGCGATGTGTGTCGCCCCAGGCCTGAGAACCCGAAGGTTCGGCACCTGGAACATTTCCCCTATTGCTGGTGTCAGCGTGGCGACTGCGATGGCCGCGCGTGGCGCGGCGGGCAGATCGCTCGGTTACAGCCAAGCCGTTTCAATCATGCGGCTTGATGCGGGCTCTAGATAGGGTGTCCTAGAACCCGAAGAACCTACGGAGTGTAGCAGAAGACCGGCCTCTACGGCAACCAGGAAAGGGAATGGTGCCGGCTGGGCGCCTGGGGCAGCGCTTGTGCAAGAATCCATGGATGATCCGCCGCCTTGGTCTCGCTGTCGTTATTGCTCTCCTGCTCTCCCCGATCCCGGGCCTCGCCGCCAATCAGGCCGCCAACCCCGTGTTTGTGGTCTCATTCGCCCCGTCGGCCCGCTCACAGGCCGTGACTGGCCAGATGTACGTGGCCGTCAGTCGGGTCAATGACCGGCAACCCCCCATCCGGCAGGCCGGCCCGACTGGATCTCCGCTCTTCTCTGTCGGCATCGACCAGCTCGAGCCCGGCTCCGAGGTTCGCTTCGGCCCCCTGACTGAGGGCCACCCCGTCGCGTTCCTCAAGGACCTGCCCGCCGGCGAGTACTGGGTGCAGCCATTCGTCAATGTGTACACCCGGTTTCCGCGCGCGGACGGGCACACGGTCTGGTTGCACATGGACCAATGGGAAGGTCAGAGTTGGAGGACCTCCCCTGGAAATCTCTTCGGCGACCCGGTCAAGGTCAGGGTGGACCCCGGCGCCACGGCCCCAATTCGGCTCGTCGCCGACAAGGTGATTCCCCCCATCACACCGCCAGCTGACACGGAATACGTGAAACGGTTCAAGATCCAGAGTGATCTGCTGACCAAGTTCTGGGGCCATCCGATCTTCCTTGGCGCGACGGTGCTGCTGCCCCGCGACTACGACAAGGACACGGACACGAAGTATCCGATTGTCTATCAACACGGGCATTTCTCGACGGCCGCGCCGGCCGGATTCGATCGCGATGAGGCGTTTCAGCAGTACTGGAAGGCCGACGACACCCCGCGCACCATCTATGTGACGGTCCAACACCCGTCGCCGTACTACGACGATTCGTATGGCGTGGACTCCGAGAACAACGGCCCCTACGGCGAGGCGATCCTCAAGGAACTCATCCCGGAAATCGAGACACGCTTTCGCGTGATTCGTGAGCCCTGGGCGCGCGTGCTGACCGGCGGTTCAACGGGAGGCTGGATCGCCCTGGCCCTCCAGGTCCTGTATCCCGATTTCTATGGGGGCACCTTCTCGATGTGCCCGGACAGTGTGGACTTCCGTTATCACCAGATCGTCAATGTCTACGAGGACGCCAACGCGTACTGGCTCGAACGCGACTGGATGAAGATTGAACGTCCCAACCAGCGGCGGCCGGACGGCAACATCTCGTCGATGATGAAGGACGAAAACTGGTACGAACGCATCGTCGGCGACAGGTCGCGGTCAGGCGGCCAGTGGGATATCTGGGAGGCAACCTACTCCCCCGTCGGCCCGGACGGCTACCCTCAGCGGATTTGGGACAAGAACACCGGCGCCATCAACACGACCGTGGCACAGGCCTGGAAGAAATACGACCTGCGGGACATCCTTGAAACGAATTGGACGACCCTGGGGCCGAAGGTGGCGCACAAGATCAATGTCTACGTCGGCGACATGGATTCGTACTACCTGAACATGGGCGTGAGACAACTCGATGACTTCTTCCGCGAGCGCGCCAAGGATCCGCCCTTCACCGGCGAAGTCGTCTTCCAGCCCATGGCCCCCCACTGCTGGGGCCCCCGCGGGGCGGATCTCCACCAGCGCATGGTCAGTCACATCGTCAAGCACGCGCCCACGGGAGCCGACGTCGCGAGTTGGCGGCACTGAGCCGGAAACCGCGCTCACGCACCGGCGACGAAAGAAAGAACGCACACGAGGGCCTACGGCGGCATGGCGGCCAGCAGCGCCCGGAAGCGCGGGTCGTCGCGCAGCGGATCGAGGTCCGGATCGTTAGTCGCCCAGTCCTTGGTGGCCGCGCCGCCCAACGCAAGCGCAGTCTGCAGGCAGGCGATCGCATCCTCGTTCCGTTTGAGCCCTACGTAGACGCAGGTGGCGTTGTACTGAATGATGGCCTCATCAGCGTCAATGGCCAGGGCGCGCGCAATCCACTCGGCTGATCGGTCCGGTTCTCCCATCTCTGCCAGCACCGACGCTCCCATGGTCCAGGCCCGTGTATTCTCGGGATGCGCGCGCACGACCTTCTTGACCGCTTCCATGCATTCGAAGTCCGCGCTCCGCCCGCGAGCCTTTTCACCGAGCCGCCGATAGCACATGCCGAGCAAGTACCAGGCGTCGAACGCCTCAGGGACGATCGCACACGCCTCGCGGAAATGCTCGGCGGCTTCACGCGGCCGCCCCCGCGAAAAACACATGCGCCCGTAGACATAGTGCGCGTCATACAGCCGCGGATCGAGCTCAATCGCCCGGCAGAGATGCCGCTCGGCCTGCTCGTAGTCGCACTTGAGAAAGAGCGCCAGCCCGCGCGAGACGTGCGCGTCGGACAGATCCGGCTCGAGCCGAATCGCCTTCGCGGAGGCCTCGTTGGCCGCCGCAACTGCGGCTTCGCCCTTGCCGAAGTACAGACGGAGGAATGAATGGCAGTCCGCCATTCCGGCGTAGGCCTGGGCGAACTGCGGGTCGACCTCAATCGCCGCGGCAAAGGTCTGCAACGCGATCTCGAACGTCTTGCGGCGGTGCTGGTGAAAGAACTGGCGGCCCTGGAGGTACAACTCGTAGGCTTCCGCACTGGCCGCGGACCGAGACGCGCCAGACGACACCACCCGGCTCGCAAGCGTCACCTGGAGCGCCTGTGCGATCTGCTCTGCGATTTCGTCCTCCACGGCAAAGATGTCCTGCATGTCACGGTCGTAGCGCTCGTACCACATCCTGTAGCCATCCTGCACGTTGACGAGTTGCGCGGACACGCGGAGGCGATCACCCGCCCGGCGCACGCTCCCTTCAAGCACGGTATCAACATTGAGACGCGCGCCAATTTCCCGAATATCTGCCGTCTGGTGCTTGTACTGAAACGCCGATGTCCTGGACGAGACATACAAGTCGGGTATCCGGCTCAACGCACGCAGGATCTCCTCGGCAATCCCGTCGCACAGAAACTCCTGGTCCTTGGCGACGCTCATGTCCTCGAACGGCAGGACCGCGATCGACGATCGAGGCCGCGGCGACGGCACGCGAATCGTCAAGGCTCCCGAGTCCAGAACGGATCCAATGTCAGCCAGTTCCTGCACCATCGCATCGATCCGCTCGTAACGGAGCCGCAGGCTCTTGGCCAGCGCTCGTTCGATCACCTGGTCGAGCTGCGGGGCCACCCCGGAAACGAGCTGTGAAGGACGCACCGGCGTGTCATGCAACACCGCATGGACCAGATCGGCCACCGCATCGCCATGAAACGGCGGACGGCCGGTAATCATCTCGTACAACGTCACCCCGAGGGACCAGATATCCGTCCGCTGGTCGACCGGCTGGTTTCTGAACTGCTCCGGTGACATGTAGGCCGGCGTGCCGACAACGGATCCGCCCTCAGTCACGCGCGCTTCCCCGAGCAACTTGGCAATCCCGAAATCAAGAATCTTCACGATGTCGCCGTCGGTCAGCATCAAGTTCGACGGCTTCACGTCCCGGTGCACGATCAGGTCTTCGTGCGCAGCCGCAAGACCGCGCCCGGTCTGCACCGCGATAGCCACCGCCTTCGGCAACGCGAGGGCACCTCGCCGCAGGTGGCGATCGACAGTCTCTCCCTCATAGCAAGCCATGGCGATGAAGACTTCGCCATGCTCGGTTTCGTCCACGTCGAAGATTGTGCAGATATTCGGATGATCCAGCCGTGCGGCCGCCTTTGCTTCCCGAAGGAAGCGCTGCCGATCATCCGGCCCAAAGAACGACCGCAGGAACTTGAGGGCGACCCGGCGTCCGAGTCGGACGTCGGTTCCCCGATACACCTCACCCATGCCGCCAGAACCGAGCAGTTCTCCGACATCGTAGTGTGAAACTCTCGTGCCAGTGCGAGTAGGCGGCGACATGGGCCTGGCTCCAGCGTCCTGACGAGTATCTTACCGCAAGGCCCCTTGGCCTCCTGAGCCGCCGGTGCCTTCAGCCCCCGGGGAACTCTCTCAGTACACCCTGGACGTCACGTCGTAGTACGACTGCACACGTCCGGCACGAAAGTCCCTGACGAGAGCGGCGATTGGGTCGAGCACGTTCGCCCGACCGTCGGGTCCCTGGGGCACGCCCAGGTAGCCATCGCGCGGAGCCACCGATCGAATGATGACCGTGCGCTCGTCGACTGGCAACTCGGCCAGATTGGCGTAGAAGTCGCGCCACACACCGTTCCTGAACAGGTACTGTTCGACGTTGGAGGTGTAGAAGGCGCCAACCACGGCATCGTGGTCCCGGATGTACCGCCCGACCGCACGGATTGCTTTCGGCCCTGCGAAGTCGCCGACGACCGGCACGATGAGATTGCGTTCCTCCATGGCCTTCAGCGCCCTGAACTGTTGCTCACTGGCCAGGTAGCTTCTCTGTACTCCCGCGCCGTCGTTCTGGCGCATCAAGTCGGCATAGGTTGGAAAATTGTTGCGGCCCCGGCCTCGCCCGAAACCAGAACGCGTTCCGAATCTGTTCGATGAGCTGGATGAGTACGTGATCGACGGTCCGAATCTGACGAACTGATCGTAGATATCCTCGATGCCAGTCAGGTCCTCCGGAACCAGGCGAAATCCCCGCGTGACGGTCAAATGCATCAGCATTTCCGACAGCGTCGCGGCCTGCATCTGCGCGTCGGACATCGTCCGCGCGTAGGACATGAAAATGTCATCCACGGTTGAGAACGTCGTCAGGCCCTCTGGTCGCGGACGCGCGAACAAGCGGCTGACGAAGTCGGCGCGGTCGTCAGACAACTCAAAGAGCGCCTTGTACATCAACTGGGTCTGCAGATTGCCGCGGCGAATATCGATGATGAAGGCCAGTTGCGGCTTGAGCGCGAGGATGTAGGTAAAGTTCTGATCAGGCGCCACACCCAGGTACACCCGGCCCGGCTGCGCGGCCTTCTCGAGGGCTGGCACGACGTACTGAAACGTGTGCTCGTTGGAGACGAGGTTCTCAGACTGGAAGTACCCGCCCGGCTCAGAGAGCGTCTCGACGAGCCGCCAGAACGCCTCGTTGCCCAGTTGCTCAGGTAGCGGCCCTGCCGGCCGGAGTAACGGCGCACCGAGCAGCGCGGACAGCCCCAGCAACGCCGCCACCACCGCTGTCCACAGGCCCCGACGCCAGGTCGTGCTCATCATCGGGAATGTGCCAGCAGGTCGTAGTACGACCCGATACGCCCCCCAGCCACGTCGCGGAGCAGCGCCGCGACCGGATCGAGCAATTGGACGGACCGCGATCGGGTTGTCGTCACACACGCATTGAAGCACGAACGCACAAAGGTGCTCCGTTCGTCGATCGGCAGCGTCGCGACGTTCGCGTAGTACGCCCTCCACGTCCCGTATTGGAACAAGTACTGTTCAACGTTCGACGAGTAGATGGCTCCCACGACAGCCCGATGCGTCTTCAGATAGTCCGCGACCTGGCGAAGCGCCTTCGGTCCAGAGAAGTCTCCGACGATGGGCACAATCAGGTTATTGAGCTGCAGCGAACGCACCCGGCGGTACAACGACTCACTGGCCAGGTACCCGCGAAGCTCGCCGGTTGCGTCAGAGGCTTCCATCAGACTTTGATAGGTCGGGTACCGGCCCATTCGGCCGGCATTTCCGTAGGTCAGTCCTGGCCCCGCGTAGCGAAACGCAGACAGCACGTATTCGATCCCGGCGAGATCCTCAGCCGTGAGCGCGAAGCCGTGTCCGACTTGCAGGTGTTCCCCGACGATCTTCAGCGTCTCCTGGAACTGCGCCTGCGACGGCGACACGCGCCGAAAAGCCGCCATCAGATGCACGACCGACACGTCATCGGCCAGTGAATCCGGGAGCTCACGAGAAAACAGGCGCGAGAGGAACTCGGCACGGGTCCGCGACAGTTCGACCAGCGCTTTGTACATCAGCTGCAGGCGCAGGTTGTCGCGACGCACATCGACAATGAACGCGATGCTGGGCTGCAACGCAGCAAGGTACGTAAAATTCTGGTCGGGCCCCACCCCGAGATACGCCCGTCCGTTGACCCACCGGCTCTTCAGTTCCGGGATGACCCACTGGAATGTCAGCTCGTTGGAGACAAGGTTGTCGGACTGGAAGTACCCGGCCGGCTCAGACATGTCCGAGACGAGGCGCCAGAATTCCTGATCCGAGAGCCGAGCTGGAATCGTGTGGGACGGCCCCGCGGCACGGGGCGCCACCACCAGCAGCATGAAACAGACGGCCGCACCAGCCACGAGGCCCACACCTCGTCGGGGCGCAGCACCCGGCGCTGCTATCTCATCACACCGGCGTCGCACTTGTTGGCCTTGACGTCGGCGAGGATCGGGCGGTACCACGAGAGAAGGCTCCCGCCACCCCGACGTCCCCCTCCGCCGCCGCTCTGGGAGTAGATGAACGTGCTCGACTCGTCCAGCGGCAATGTCGCAAAGTTTCCACAAAACGTGTACCACAGGCCGCCCTGCTCCAGGTACTGTTCGACATTCGACAAGTAGAATGCGGACACGAGTCCACCCCGTTCGCGGACGTAGTTCCCGACGCTCCGGATGGCCTTCGGCCCGCTGAAATCGCCGACAACGGGCAGCAGCAGGTTCTTCGTCTCCAGCGTCTTCATGAACATGAAGTTGTCGTCATTCGCCAGATAGCTTCGCGTCGTGCCTGCCCCGTCGTCGGCCACCATCAGAGCCTGATAGTTGACGAAGTTGCCGCGCCCGCCGTTGCCGCCACTGCTGGACGCGTATGTCAGGCTGGGTCCAAACCAGTAGAAGTTGTAGTACACGTACTCGATGCCGGTGAGGTCGTCCTTGGAGAGGGGAAACTCGTGCGTCCTGGTCAAGTGCGCCTGGATCGCCGCGAGGTTTTCCCGATACAGGGTTTCGCTGGACTCAACCGTCGCAAACGCCGCGAACAACTCTTTCGCCGTCGACCGGCCGTTCAGGCCCTCGGGGCGTTTTTTCGAAAACAGCTTCGAGATAAAATCCGCGCGGTCCATGGACAGTTCGAACAGGGCCTTGTACATGAGTTGCGTGTGCAGGTTGCCTCGTCTGACATCGATGATGAAGACCATGCGCGGCTTCAGGGCGGCAATGTAGGTGAAGTTCTGTTCGGGGCCGACGCCCAGGTACACGCGGCCCGGCTTCACCACCGTCTGCAGTTCCGGAATGATCGACTGCATGTAGATTTCGTTCGAGACCAGATTGTCCGAACGAAAGTTCCCACCGGGCTCAGACAGACCGTCGATCAGGGCCCAGTACTCGGAATCCGACAACTTGTCGGGCAAGGCGCCCGCGCCGCGAGTCGCCGCGGGGACTGTCGACTGCGGGACAGCGGCCTGCTGGGCCGAGGCCACGCCCATCCACAGGGCGAATCCCACAGCCGCGACGGTCAGTCGGGAACGAATCTGCATGGCGGATCTGGCCCAGGATGGTACCACGAAGTCGCGTGGCGACTAGCGGCCGTGGGTCCGCTGAATCGCGCTCCGGAGCGCCTCGATTGTCTCAGGCGATCCTGTGAACAAACCCTCGGGATACCGGCTCTCGGCCGACATATTCCGGTAAATCTCAGCCGCCTCATACAGGTTCAAGCCGAGGCCGGCCAGGTACTGCAAACGCAGGTTACGGTCGCGGTTGATCTGACCGCCGGCCAGCCAGCCACCCATGTCGTCCTTTCGTCCACCATAGGTGCCGAACAGATCGATCGCCGAATAGACGCCGATCTCGGACAGCGAGCGGGCGATCGCCGCGTTGGCCGGATCATCCAGGCGCGCCTGGACGCGGTCCACATCGATGGGCTTCGGGTCGAGCTGGCCGACCAGCACCAGGTCGTAGCCCTGGCCATCAATCGTATTGGCGAAGACCACACCCTCCGGGAAGGCATCGAGGAACGTCGCGATCTCACTCTTGACGGCCGCGTCACTGCTCTCGTACAGCTGCACGAACAACGTCACGACACCGCCAGGATTCAGGTGCTCTTTGACGACGTCAAAGAACTCCCGCGTGTACAACGTCGCCGCCCCCTTGACCCAGGGGTCGAGCGGGTCGGACGTCACCGCATCAAACTTTTCCTTGGTGGTCAGCAGGAAGTGCCTGGCATCATCCAGGTGAACGCGGACCTTCGGATTCTGGACAACGGCGAAGTTATGTTCGGAGAAGTACGTGGAGACCACCCTCGGAACCAGCGGCTCGATTTCCGCGATCGTCACCGCCGAAAGCACCGGATCGATCGAGACCGCACCAGCGGTGACCCCGGCGCCACAACCGATGACCAGCACGGACTTCGGATTCTCAGGAATCAGAGTGGTCATGTGGCCGAGCAGCCGCTGCAACCGCATGTCCTGGGGCTCGCTGGACGCCTGGACCTTGCCGGCGTTGTGATAGTTCAAGACGCCGTTCGGCGTGCGGGTCACGGCCACGGAGGCCGTCATGCCCTCGCCGCTATAGATGACCTCGTTCTGCCCCACCCAGGTCGCGGTGTAGCGACCGTACGCGATGAGCAAGCCGGGAATCGGCGGCACGGTTCGCGCCAGCAGGCCCGCACCGCCGGTCACCAGGACCAGCAGGATCATGCTGGCCACCTGCGACCGCCCTTTGCCCTTTTCGTCCGCCGCCGACGCCAGCATCATCAGGCCGGCAATGGCCGAGATTCCGATGAGCGCCATCTGGGTGTGCTGGGATCCGATCCATGCGACGGCCACGAGACTCGCAAAAAGCGCACCGACGATGGCCCCGACCGTGTTGGCGGCATAGACGCCACCGACCAGGCGCGCGGGATCCTGGTCCGTGTTGACCACGGAGGCCAGCGCCAGAGGAAAGCTCATCCCCCAGAGAATCGCGCCGGGCAGAATCGTGAACGCCGCGCGCATCAAGTCGAGCTGGAAGTTCAGGAACGGCTCGCCGGAGGTAATCTGCGGGTTGATTGGCCAAAAGGGCATCGACGCGTTCGTCATGTACGCCGCATAGGCCAGCGCGACACACAGCATCATCTGCGTCCAGCCCAGAGCCGAACGCGGGTCTTTCAGACTCCGCGCCATGGAGGCTCCCAGGCTGCTGCCGATGCCGAGGCCCACCAGGAACACCGCCAGGATCAGGGAGAACGTGTAGACCGTGGCACCAAAGAGGAGCGAGAGGACGCGGGTCCAGATAACCTGGGCCGCCAGGGCCGTCAACCCGGACATGGCGATGGTGAAGTAGACCACTCGAGAGCCAGGCGCCGACTGGACGATGGCGCCGCCCGCAGCGGGGGCCTCGTACGGTGCCTTGCTGGCGACCAGCAGCGCCAGTCCGCCCACCAGAGCGTTCAAAGCGACCGCCACGAAGGTCGCGACGGTCATGTCGAACACGCGGAGCAAATAGAAACCTGCCAGCAGACACCCGATCACGGCGCCGGCAATGTTCCCGCCGTAGAAGAACCCCAACCAGGCGACGCCACGTGGCGTGGCCTCGACCCACCGCGAGATGGCCGGCAGCGTCGCGCCCATCATCAACGTCGGGGGCAACAGCACAATTGCCGCGACAATGCCTCGCAGGAACACGCTGAACTGGCCGGTGCCGGCAATCGCCGTGTAGACGCTGCCCAGCAGCGGCACGGTGACCAGCACCAGAATGCCAAATACGCCGATACTCAATTCAAGATAGGCGTACATCTTCAGCGGGTGATGGTGCGCCCCCACGTACTTGGGAAACAGCCAGCTGCCCAGGCACATGCCGCCCATAAAGGTCCCCAGCAGCACCCCCAGGGAGACCGCTGATGACCCCAGTGACAGCTGGAGCATCTGGAACCAAACGACCTCGTAAATCAGGGCAGCACAGCCACTACCGACAAACAACGCGAGCATGGCCGGCAGCACGCGTTCGGACACAGAAGAACTGGAGGGGCGACGGTCGGTCATGGTCCCGGGATACTATCAGACGAGCGCGGCCGTTTACGTCATGGACGTTCGGATCTCGGACCTTCCTGCGAATCAAAGGTCCTTCCGACGGTAATACGTCACCTTCCAATCGTCAATTTTCCCAGCGTACGGCCCCTTGAGCCGGTCCAGGGGCATGATGATCCACGGCGCCAGGCTGAACGAGCCATTCTTGGTGAAGACCAGGTCGTCAGCCAGATACACGGCGACGTGGAAGACATTCATCGCGTTGGTCGACAACACCACGATGTCGCCGAGTTGCTGATGACCGTGCACAAGGAAGTAGTCGGACTTCAGCGTGTCCATCGCGACCCGCACGTCCAGAAAACGATCATCCGGAGTGTCGTTGAAGAAGTTGAGGGCCGTCCAGAAGCAGTTGGCCAACTGGGGCTTCTCCAAATCGATCGCCCGAACTTTTGGAAACCGATACAGGAGGCGGCGCGGAAGGTCCGGCAGGAGCTCTGAAATCCGGAGGGACTGACCGTCACCCATCACCGATTCAAGCAAGGGGCGAATGTCCGTGCGCCGGCCACCACGGCCCCAGTATTCCTCCAGTCTCTCCACGTCATCCTCAGTTGACACACTGAGAGTGACGAAGATCGACTGCTGCCGCAGCAAACGGCGCACCAGCGTCTGGAACTCCGGGCCGGGTCCCACCTCACTGAGGACCTCTTTGATATCGGCCAGATACAGGAAGTCGCCGATGCGATAAATCAGCGGGTCGACGATCGCGCGAAGCCCTGGCGAAGTCACCTCCGGACCGCCCAACCACGTATCAATCGACCCGGCATTGAAGTAGTAGGCTGAAGCCTGATCGTAGTTCAAGGGGCTCTTCGCCAGCCGGCGGTAGATCATGGCCCGAACATCGGGTGTCAACGCGCGAATCAACTCCCCACCGGGCTCCACGACGAGGCCCGTCGTTGACGGCTCGGGCTGCGCCAGTCCCATCATCCGGGACACCGCCGGCGGCGACAGTCCAGCCTCCGTCAGGAACTCTCCCAACGCTTCAGGCGTCAAGCCGGGAAAGTGCCATCGAGCCGCTTTCACCGGCTCTGTCTCCACCGGGACGTACTCAATCGGCGGCGCGATCACCATCGGGCTGATCGCCAATTCACCCCACGGGGCCGACTGCCCAGCCAGCAGCGATCCGCTGAGACAGATACTTGCCAGGAGTACTGTCTTCCACACACGAGACATCAGCGCGCGACCTTTCTTCCGGACGCAAGTTCAGTTGGAATACGCGCTGGCGGCGCCTGTCGTTTCCCATGAACACAGAACGGGCGCGGCTGATATCAGCCGCGCCCGTCCAAGGTCGTCCGCGCGACCGCTACTTCAGGTCGTTCCAGTTCAGCATCGCGTTGAACCACAGGAAGTAGTTGCCGTGCGGCTCATTCCGCCAGAACGGCCGATTGGCGAACAACACGAGGTGGCCTTTTCCGAGAGGCGCATCAACGAGCACCGCCCGGCCGGTCAGGTTCTCGCCACCAACAAGTTCCCCAGACAGCAGAAGATCCGCCGGGTCGTTCGGGTACGAGAGCAGCACCCTCGGCCCTGACGGCGTCGCAGCGCCACCACGGCCGCCGCCCGCGCCGCGGCCACCGCCGGCGAAGCCCGCCCCACCACGGCCACCGGCACGGCCCGCCCCCCCGC
>JAHEFO010000349.1 GCA_024640135.1 Acidobacteriota bacterium | reverse complement strand
CCGAAGACGGCCTTCAGCTTGGCATCCGCCTTGATCATGCGCTTGTTCTTCTGATCCTGCAGGCCGTTCTTCTTGATGTAGGCCCACAGCCGCTTTGTCACTTCGGTGCGTGGCATCGGCTTGTCGCCCACGACGGCCGCCAGTGCCGGGCCAATAGTCACCGGGCGCATGAACGCCGCGTTCGCCTTGCGCGCAGTCTTCTTCTTTGCCGCCGGCTTCTTCGCCTTCGTCGCCTTCTTCACGGTCTTCTTCGCGACCTTCTTGGTAGCTTTCTTCGCAGCTTTCTTCGCCATCTCGTCTCCTTGGAATACGCACTACGCGTTGTGCCCTAGTCTGGCACAACTTGCACCATTCTCAGAGGGGAAAACGCGTGTTTCCCCTCTGAAGGTTCGGCAACGCGGAGGGACGGTTGACGACGGCGCCGGCCACTCAGTCCAACAACGAGCGGATGGTGGCCTCTGACAGCACCGCGTGCGCCTGCTTGGCGGCGCTGAAGATTCGGTCGACTCGAACATCGGTCGCCTCGAGACCCCGCCGCTCGAGCCAATAGACCACGTTGGACCTGCCAGACATCGGTCCCACCTCAATCGCCTGTTCGCGGCCCACGAGACTGGCGGGCACGCCGGAGTAGACGGCGTCGACCAGGGCGGCATCCTGTTTCTTGTGCGCCTTGATGACCGCCGCCGCATGGACGCCCGTGGCCGTACGAAACGCGTCCCGGCCCAGCACCGGGTAGTTCGCCGGAATAGGCACGCCGCACGCCTCTGAGACCAGTTCGCAATACTCGCCAAGACGGGACAAATCGGCGTCGCGCTGCCCCATCAGGACGAGATTGACCAGCAAGGCATCCATGGGAGTGTTCCCGACCCGTTCGCCCAGGCCGATCGCCGCACCGTGCAGTCGCGTGGCACCCGCCGCCCAGGCGGCCAGAGAGTTGCCCACCGCCAGGTCCCGGTCCCGGTGGCCATGCCAATCGATGCCGACGCCCCCGCCGCACTCCTCGACAATGGACGCGACGAACCGCACCACGGCAGCCGCGCCGGCCGGGGTGGCATAGCCGACCGTGTCTGCAATACACACGCGCGTGGCACCCGCGCGGATCGCGGCGCCGTAGAGGCGCCGCAGGGACTCCGGATCGGCCCGGGTCGTGTCCTCGGTGACGTACAGCACCGACAGCCCCTCCTTGACGGCAAACCCGACGGCCTCCTCAGTCATTCCAACCAGCCGATCGAGCGTCCAATCCTCGGCATACTGCCGGATGGGGCTGGATCCGATGAAGGTGCAGCATTCGATGGGCAATCCAACCCGCTGTGAGATCTCCACCACGGGCTGGATGTCAGCGATCAGGGTGCGCGCCGCGCAGTTGGCCCGGACACGCAGGCGGGCACTGACGATTTCCCGCGCCAGTTGCTCGACGTCCGACACGACCTGCGGGCCGGCGCCAGGCAACCCGATGTCGGCGGTCTCAATACCCAGGGCATCGATGAGATGCAGGATGCGAATCTTGTCCTCGATGGACGGCGTGGTCACCGAAGGAGACTGCAGGCCGTCACGCAACGTTTCGTCGTCGAGCATCACAGGGGGGCGGACGACGTCTTCAACTTCTACATGGTTCCAGTCGTAAATCAGCGGATGCACTATTTCCTCATTCGCATGGTCAACAGGCCCGCGCCAACGATGGCGAGGGTCCACGCGCTGGCCCGTGTCGCGCCGGCGCGCACGGCTTCACTCATCATAGCGGCCATGACCGGCTCGGGCCCACGTCCCAACTCCCACATCGCCGCGCGCAGCAGGTATTCGCGAGACGCGCCGGACAGCCACAAGTCAAAAACGGAATTCCACACCAGCGCGCCCACACTCAACCAGAGCAGGAGCAGCGCACGCGTACGGGTCATTCCGCATCCGGACCACGATACCGAATCACCATCGCCGTGATGTCATCCCCCTGGGCGGTGCCGTGCGTGAATTCGCTCACGGCAGTGAAAATGTGGGCCACCAAATCCTCGGCCGTCGGCGAATCAGCCGCCTGGATGGCCGCCAGCAACCGATCATCACCAAGCTCCTCACCCTCGGCGTCCATGGCTTCCGAGACACCGTCACTGAAGATGACGACCGTATCGCCTTTCTGGAGCTTCAGGGTTTCCTGGTCGTAGGGCGCGAATTCGAGCAGGCCCACCACCGGCCCACCCTGATCAAGCCGGCGAACCCCGGACGGTCCCACGACAAAAGGAGGATTGTGTCCCGCGTTCGTGTAGGTCAGCGTGCCATCCGTCTCCAGAATGCCGAACATCAATGTGACAAACCGCGACTCGATGCCCCGCTTGCAGAGGACCTGGTTGGCGACCGTCACCAGCTTCGAGGTCCCGTCCACGCCCGTCACGTGCGAGGCAAACATCCCCTGCATCAGTGCGCTCAACAGCGCCGCTGGCGGCCCCTTGCCTGCGACGTCTCCCAGCGTGAAGCCCAGGGCCTTCCCGTCGAAGTCGAGGTAATCGAAGAAGTCGCCTCCAATCGAACGGCAGGCAATCGACGCCGCAGCCGCCTCGGCAAACCGCAGGTTCGCCAGCGGCTTTGGCATCAACGCCTGCTGGATCTCAGCGGCGATGCTCATTTCATGCTCCATTCGCGACTTCTCGAGCTTCTCGCGATAGAGCTGCGCATTCTGTATCGCCGACGAGGCCTCGGCCGCCATGGTCGCGAGCGCCTTGCGGGTCGACGTCGAAAGGAGGGTGCCCTTCTCGCGGCTGTCGAGATAGAGGACGCCGATCCGCCGGTCCTCGGTGTTGGCGTCCGCCCGCTCGACATACAGCACGGCGTTCAGCGGCACACAGACGACGTTCCGTATGCCAAGCGCCACGGTGCCCTGGTGGACGTCGGCCAACGCGCCATCGAGCAAGTCGGCCATGACTTGTGTCTGTCCGGTCCGGAAGACTTCCTCGGGAATTTTCCGGCTGATTCCAAACGTCGAGTCCTTCAGCGAGACCTTCCCGCGTCCCCGGCCCAGCTTGAACTCCAACTGATCATCCTCGCCGGCCAGCATGATAAATGCGCGTTCGGCGCCCGAGACTTCAACGGAGGCATCGAGGACCAGCGTTAACACTTCCTGCAGCACCCGGCCGGACCCCAGCGACCGGAACTCCTCCAGGAGCGCGGTAATCTGGCGGAGGTCATCACGCGCCCCGGTCATGGAACGCGACGTCATCGACCCTTCCTGACCGAAGTGGCAGAGGAGGTCCGCCCCTCCGCCCCGCCCCAGCCGGATGCGGTCGCCCTCCTTCACCTTGTGGTCGGCGGTCAGGGGGGTGTCGTTCACCAGGGTGCCGTATCTCGACGACAGATCCCGGACCACCCAGGCGCCGTCAATCGCTTCGAACACGACGTGCTCTCTGGACACCTCGCTGCCTGCCAGGCGCAGGGCGTTGGTTTCCCGTCGCCCGACATTGAAGGGGG
>JAHEFO010000348.1 GCA_024640135.1 Acidobacteriota bacterium | reverse complement strand
ATTAGTGAATTGCGGGCCGGCGTTCCGCGAATTGAGGCCTTCCGCAGGCTGGCTGCTCGGACGCAGGTTCAGGACGTACGAGGACTGGTGGCGATGTTGATCCAGACCGATAAGTTTGGCACGAGCGTCGCACAGGCACTGCGTACGCACGCGGTCGAAAGTCGCACGAAGCGACGCCAGCGAGCTGAAGAGCGGGCCCAGAAAGTCGGTGTCAAGCTTGTGTTCCCCCTGGTCTTCTGTCTGTTTCCGGCGCTCTACGTCGTGATGCTTGGACCAGCGTTCCTTCAGCTGATGGATGTCTTCGGGGGGTAGAACCAGGCCGGCATTCCGCCGGCCCGGGTGGAGGAGGGTGTAACCATGGAAATGAATCAAATCCTGTTACTCGTTGTCGCGGGCGTGTTCCTGGTGCTGTACCTGATGCGCCGCAGCAGCCGGCTCAAGAAGGAAGAATAGAACTTCAACGAGGCGTTCGTTTCTTAAGCGCTTCGGCGTGAGTGGATTGGTGTCTATGATTGCTTCAGATCAACTCGTTGCCCCGGCCACACTTGAGGAGGCCGGGTTGAGTCTGGATCTGGTCAGCCAACTCACCCTCAAGACTCTGTTCTTCTTCGGGGAGTACACAGGCAGCGGCCTCGCCCATCGTCTCGGCGTGACTCTTGGGGTGATTGAGCCGGCGCTGGAGTTCCTGAAGTCCCAGCGCCATTGCGAGATCGTCAGCGGTGACTTCGTTGGTAGTTCGTCCTACCGCTACCGCATCACCGTTGATGGTCGAGCAGCTGCCGGACTCCACCTCCAGCAGAATCAGTACGTCGGCGTGGCTCCCGTGCCGCTCGCGCAGTATCAGAAGTATCTGAAGAACCAGAGCCCTTCCAGCGCGATCAGCGTGACCCGCGACCAGGTCGAACAGGAATTCTCGAACATGGTGATCGGCCCCGCCGTGCTGGAAGAAATCGGGGTGGGCCTCAATGGCGGCAAGTCAGTCTTCATCTACGGTCCGCCTGGGAACGGCAAGACGACAATCGCCCGCGCGCTCCGGAACCTGCTCGGTGGTGATGTCGAGGTTCCGCACGCCGTTGAGGTGGAGGGCAGTATCATCCGAGTCTTCGATCCGGTCACTCACGAGGAGCAAGTGATGCCGGATGACGATCAACTCACGATAGTTTCTTCCGGTCAGAAGGATCGCCGCTGGGCAACCTGCCGCCGCCCCATGGTGTCTGTCGGCGGGGAACTCGCTCTGGAATCCCTTGACTTGTCGTTCGAGCCGCGGTCGGGATTCTATCGTGCGCCGCTCCAGATGATCGCCAATGGCGGCATGCTCCTGATCGACGACTTCGGGCGACAGCGCTGCTCGCCTCAGGATCTCCTGAATCGCTGGATGGTTCCGCTCGAGAGCGGGATGGACCATCTGAAGTTGCAGTCCGGCGTGACCTTTGAAGTGCCCTTTCAGGTCTTCGTCGCGTTTTCCACCAACATCAGACCATCCGAGCTGGTTGACGAGGCCTTTCTGCGCCGGGTCCGCTGCAAGGTCCTGGCCGAGAGCCCGACGGCCGAGCAGTTCATTCGTATCTTCGAGGCTTATTGCCAGGAACGGGACGTGCCGTTCGATCATGCGCTGGTGGAACAGTTGCTTGACGGCTATTTTCACGATCATGGCGTGGCGCTCCGCGCATGTCAGCCGCGCGATTTGATCACCCAGGCGCTGACCCTCGCCTCGTATCGAGGCGATCCGCGTGAGTTGACGATCGAGCTGCTGGAAGCCGCGTGCGCAGGTTATTTCGTTCTTGATGAGGAGTAGACACGGTTGAATCAGATGGTCCAATCGCGAGTGTCTATCCTCGTCGTTCTCGGGTTCCTGACCGGTGTTGCCTATCCAATCCTCTCTGCGCAGGTGCCGGTTCCCGCGCCGGCGTTGACCGTTCGCATCACGTCTCCACTGGGCCGGACCGGCGTGGCCGGCATCGTTCGTATCGTGGCGCAGGTGGGCAAGGCCGATGAGGGGCCAGACCCGACCGTCCGCATTCTCGTCGACGGCAACGTGCTCCAGACGCTTGTCGCACCGCCATACGCGGCTGAGTGGGTCGATGACGATCCGCTGCTGGAGCGTGAAATCGTCGTCGAGGCGAGCGATGACCTGGGACATGCGGCCAGGGACTCAGTCACCCTGAAGCCGCTCGTGGTCATGGAGGAGTCCTCAGTGATGGCCGTGGTCCTCGAGGCCTCGGTCTACACAGAGAAAGGCCGGTTTGTGCCTGGGCTCGGACCGGATGATTTTTCCCTGCGCGAGGATGGGGAGTTGCAGAAACTGGACCTCGCCAGTCAGCAGGCCACCCCCGTGACATTCGCCTTGCTCATCGACGGCAGTCAGAGCATGAGCTACAACGTCGATTTCGTCCGCTCTGCCGCCCGGCGCCTGGGGACCTACCTCCGGCCGATCGATCGCGTGATCGTTGCGCCGTTCACCACCGGGCTGCTTCCTTTGACTGGTCCGACCGATGACCAGCAGACGATGCTTGAAGCCATCGGGGCCTACCGCAACGTCGGCGGGACCGCCATTCTCGATTCCCTTTCGGAGATGGCCCTTCGAATGAACAATGTGGACGGCCGGCGCGCCGTCATCCTCGTGACCGATGGCTACGATGAGAACAGCGCCTCGACCTTCGAGGATACGCTGACGGCCCTTCATGAGGCGCAAGTCACCGTCTATGTGGTCGGTATTGGTGGTATCGCAGGCGTATCGCTGAAGGGCGAAACGCTGCTGAAGCGCCTGGCGTCCGAGACCGGCGGCCGCGCATTCTTCCCGTGGAAGGTTGAGGATCTGGCCGAGGTCTATGGTTCGCTGGCGGTAGACGTGCAGGAGCGATACCTCCTGGCGTATATGCCGACAAACACGGCGAACGACGGAAAATGGCGGTCCATTGAGGTCACGACCAGGGCCGGTGACACAGTGGCGCAGACTCGCATGGGCTACTTCGCGATGCTGCCGCCGCCCATCAGGCCGGCGATCGAGTTCACGTTGACGGGCAATGAGCAACGCGATTACGACGTCACTGTTGACGATCTTGTGGTGTTCGAGGACGGTGTCGAGCAGAAGATCGAAAGTTTTCAGGAGGCCGTGGCGCCGGTGTCCGTCGTGCTGGCGCTTGACGCCAGCGGAAGCATGCGGCCGGCCACGCAGGTGGTAATCGACGCCGCGCGTGGATTCGTCGGTTCTTTGCGGATAGAGGACGCCCTGGGTGTCTTGATGTTCGCCGACCGATCCACATTGATGCAGGACTTGTCGACCGACCGACAACCGAGCTACGAGGCTATCGACGAATACACCGCGCTTGGCGGAACCGCGCTCTACGACGCACTCGCCGACGCGTTCGCTCGTCTCAAAGGTGTCGAGGGTCGCCGTGCCGTGGTAGTCGTGACGGACGGGCGGGATGAAGACAATCCCGGCACCGGTCCAGGCAGC
>JAHEFO010000008.1 GCA_024640135.1 Acidobacteriota bacterium | reverse complement strand
TGCTCAACCTGTCGCCGGACCATCTCGACCGGCACGCGACGGTCGACGCCTATGCCGCGGCGAAAGCGAGGGTGTTTCTCAATCAGGACGCGACGGATTGGGCCGTCGTCAATGCCGATGCCCCCCCGGCGCTGGCACTGGCGCGGGGGAGACGCGCGCAGCGCTTCGACTTCTCACTCGACGGCACGCTCGCGGATGGCGTCACCGTGGAGGCGGGTGCCATTGTGCGGCGCTCGGGCGGCATCAGTTCGCCCCTCCTCCCGCTTGGGGCTGTCACGCTCCCCGGACGACATCTACTGAGCGATGTCCTGGCGGCGACGGCGGTGGCGTGCCTTGCCGGCGTGCCACCAGAGGCCATGCACCGGGCGGTGGCGGGTTTTCGTGGACTCGCAAACGCGTTGGAACGCGTGGCGGTCATCGAGGGAATCACGTTTGTCAACGACACGAAGGCTACGAACATCATTTCAGCGCGGCATGCCATCGAAAGTTGCGGACACGGTGTGGTGGTGATCCTCGGCGGCCGCCACAAGGGCGGTCGATTCGAGGACCTCCGTGCCGCAGTGGCCGACCACTGCACGGCCGTCGTGGCCATCGGGGAAGCCACTCCGCTGGTACGCACTGCGTTGTCCGGCGTCGTACCTGTGCATCACGCGGGGACGATGGAGGAAGCGGTGCAGCAGGCCCGGGCGTTGGCATCGCCGGGCGGCACGGTCTTGCTGGCTCCCGCGTGCTCGAGCTTTGACATGTTTCGGGACTACGAGGCGAGGGGACGGGCGTTTGTGGAGGAAGTGCGACGCATGAGTAATGGACAGTCATCAGTTGGGGCACCGCGGTGAAGAGCTGGCCGCTGGGAACACAGGCCGTTCTGGCCTGTGAGGCTGGCGTCTTCGCCCGAGGCTTGACTGATGACT
The DNA here is from genome assembly GCA_024640135.1 of Acidobacteriota bacterium. GTDB lineage: Bacteria > Acidobacteriota > Vicinamibacteria > Vicinamibacterales > SCN-69-37 > SYFT01. The sequence goes on along the minus strand of JAHEFO010000008.1, from coordinate 41,832 downwards.
GTCGATTGCTCAGCGTCCCGTCTTCGGGACCGCCAGATGTTTCGGCTCGGTGCGGGTCCGGCTTTAGGGTGAGGGTCACGGGAAGGAGTGAAAGGCAGGAATGGCAAGGACGCTGAAGTCGGACAAGTGGCTCCTGTGGCCAACCCTCCTGCTGCTAGGGGTCAGCCTGGTCATGGTGTATTCCGCGTCGGCGGTGTACTCAATGGACAAGTTCGACTCGGCGTACAAGTTCCTCTTCAAGCAGGCGATGTTCGTCGGCGCCGGCCTGGTCCTGCTGGCCATCGGCATGCGGGTGGACTACCACGTGTATCGCCGCCCGGTCGTGATCTGGACCGTGTTGGCGGTCGCGGTGCTGCTGCTACTGGCGGTGTTCGGGTTCTCGCCTATCAACGGGACGAGACGCTGGATCACGCTGCAGGGTCTGACGCTGCAGCCCTCGGAATTTGCCAAGCTCGCCGCCATCTTCTTTACCGCGGCGCTGCTCGAGCGGCGCATGCATCGCATCAACGAGATCAAGTACGCGCTCCTTCCGGTCGGCGTTGTCGCGGGTGTGCTCACGGGCCTGATTGTCATGCAACCGGACTTCGGCACGTCAGCCGCCTTGTCGGGTGTCGTGCTGATCATGGTGTTTGCGTCGGGGCTGTCGTTTCGGTATCTCGCCGCGGTCTGCGCCGTGCTGATACCCGTGGCCGGCACGATCGTGTTTATCGAGCCCTATCGCTGGGACCGCATCACGGCGTTCTGGAACCCCGATGCCGATCTGAGCGGTTCGGGTTACCAGTTGAACCAGTCCCTCATCGCGGTGGGGTCAGGCGGCATCGTGGGGCGCGGCCTGATGGAGGGGGTGCAGAAGCTCTACTACATTCCTGAAGCGCACACCGATTTCATCTACGCCATCCTGTCGGAGGAATTAGGTCTCATCGGGGCGACCGTGATTCTCGTGTGTTTCTGCGTCATCGCCGTGCGCGGAATCCGGGCCGCGATGTTCGCGCCCGATCGGCTTGGCGCACTCCTGGCGACGGGCTTGACGGCGATGATCGCTCTGCAGGCGTTTGTGAACATCAGCGTCGTACTCGGATTGGTCCCGACCAAGGGCATCCCACTCCCGTTCGTGAGCAACGGGGGATCGTCGATGCTGGTCAATCTGGCGGCGATGGGAATTCTCCTGAACATCACCCAGCATGCGACGGCCCTGGATTCAACCGGGCGCGCGCGCAGCACCGCCCACACGACGGCCGATCCCCTCGGGGCTGAAGGATGACCCGGGGGCCCTTGACTGTCGTGATTGCGGGAGGCGGCACGGGAGGACACCTCTATCCCGGCCTGGCGGTGGCCCGGGCCCTGGTGGCACGCGTGCCGGAGGCGCGTGTGTCGTTTGCCGGAACCGCGCGGGGACTCGAAGCGCGCGTCGTGCCGCTGGAAGGGTTTCCACTCGATCTGATTCGCAGTGCCGGCTTGAAAGGCAAGTCGCTGGTCGTCCGTCTGCGCGGCGCGGCGCTGCTGCCCGTCGGACTGCTGGATGCCTGGCACCTGCTCTCGCGCCGCCGGCCTCATGTGGTGGTTGGCGTCGGGGGCTACAGTTCCGGTCCCGTCGTGTTGCTGGCGGCGCTCCGAGGCATGGCGACGATGGTGCTGGAACAGAATGCCGTGCCGGGCCTGACCAATCGCTGCCTGGCTCCATTCGTGGGCGCGGCCGCGGTTACCTATGAGAGGACGTTGCCCCGCTTTCGCGGGAAGGGCTTCGTCTCCGGGAATCCCGTCCGTCCGGAATTCATGCAGGCAGCTGAGGGCGCGCCGGCGGGAGCCGCGCCGCCCCGTGTTCTGGTGATTGGGGGATCTCAGGGGGCGCACGCGATCAACGTCGCGATGGCGGCGGCAGCACCGGAGTTGGTGCGGCGCTGTCCGGATGTGGAGATCGTGCATCAGACCGGCAACCGGGACCTGGAGTGGGTGCAGGAGCAGTACCGCGCCGCCGGAATTGCCGTGCGCGCGGTGACCTTTCTCGATGCCGTCGCTCCGGAAATGCGCGCCGCCGCGGTCGTCGTCTCGCGTGCCGGCGCGACCACGCTGGCTGAGTTGGCCGCGCTTGGACGCCCGGCGATCCTCGTGCCGCTTCCGACCGCGACGGATGACCACCAGCGACAAAACGCTCAGGTGCTGGCCGACGCGGGCGCGGCCAGGCTCCTCGAGGAGCGTGTCCTGGCTGAGGCCGGCGGCCCGTCACGATTAGCCGGCGCGATTGCCGATCTGGTCACTGATTCTGCCGGGCGCGCTGCCATGAGCGCCGCGATGCGCCGGGTCGCGCGTCCTGAGGCGGCTTCGCTTATCGTGTCCCGTCTCCTGGAGCTTGCCGCATGACCATGATGGGGCGCACACGGCGGCTGCATTTCGTCGGTATCGGCGGCATCGGCATGAGCGGCATTGCCGAACTCCTTGTGAATCTCGGATACTCGGTGTCCGGGTCCGACGCGCGCCGGTCCGAAACGACGGACCGGCTGGCTGAGCTGGGAGTGTGTATTGCCATCGGACACGATGCCGCTCACATCGGAGACGCCGACGTCGTCGTGACCTCGTCGGCGGTTGCCAAGGACAACCCTGAAGTTCTGGCGGCGCGAGCCAAACATGTGCCGGTCATTCCGCGCGCGGAAATGCTCGCCGAACTCATGCGCCTGCGGACGGGGATCGCGGTCGCCGGCGCCCACGGCAAGACCACTACGACCTCGATGATTGCCCTGCTGCTGGAAAAGGGGGGCCTCGACCCCACGGCCGTGATCGGAGGCCGGTTGTCCGCGTTCGGCAGTAACGCGCGCCTTGGAAGCAGCCAGTACATGGTGGCGGAGGCGGACGAAAGCGATCGCTCGTTTCTGATGCTGTCCCCGACGTTCGCCGTGATCACGAACCTCGACCATGAGCACATGGAGAGTTACGGCGCGTTCGAGAACCTGGTTGACGCGTTTGTCACTTTCGGCAACAAGGTGCCGTTCTACGGGGCGGTAGTGGTGTGCCTTGACGACCCGGCAGTGGCCGCGCTCATTCCGCGCCTGACCCGGCGCGTCATTACCTATGGCTTCTCCCAGCAGGCTGAGGTGCGGGGGGAAGCGGAGAGGAGTGACGGTCGCCACGCGCGCTGCATCGTCAGAACCGTCGAAGGGAATCAGGTGCGGCGCGACGAGCTCGTGGTCGGCGTGCCCGGCCGTCACAATCTCCTCAACGCGCTGGCGGCCGTGGCGATTGGCCGCGAGCTCGGAGTGCCGTTCGAGCGCATGGCCGCGGCACTCGTCGAGTTCCATGGCGCCGAACGCCGCTATCAGATGCGCGGCGAGGTCTCGGGCGTTACCGTGGTCGACGACTACGGTCATCACCCCACGGAGGTTACGGCCGTGCTGCGCACCGCGCGGGAGGGGGCGCCGCAGCGGTTGGTGGCGGTGTTTCAGCCGCACCGGTACACGCGGACACGCGATCTGATGGCTGAATTCGGCCCCGCCTTGGGACTCGCTGACGTGGTCGTGCTGACGGACATTTACGCCGCGGGCGAAGCGCCGATTGCTGACATCACCCTGGAGGTGCTGGCCGCTCGCGTGCGGGAACACGTTCGCGAGCTGATTGTCGTGCCCAATGTGGCGGACGTGCCAAGCCACGTCGCGATGCTCGTTCGTGCCGGTGACCTGGTGGTGACACTCGGCGCCGGGTCCGTTGGCCTGGTGGCCGACCAGGTGCTGTCGGCGCTGCGGCAGATGGGCGGCATCGACGGGCGCGAGGTGACGAGTTGAGGGGGACGACCAGGCGGCGTGGGTTGCCCGGGGGGCCGGCCTCGGTGGCGGACAAGCGTTTCAGACGTCCCGACGTTCGGCCTGGGAGACACCGCCGTTTCGGCCGGCGATGGCTCAGGGCCGGAGGCATGGTGCTCGTGATCGGAGGGCTTGTGGCGTTCGGGGTGATGGCCTCGGCCAGTATCGTCAATGCCCGTCTGCTTGCGGTGGATCGTCTGACGGTGGACGGCAACCATCAGCTGTCGGATGGCGAAGTCGACGCCGTCATCGGAGGCGTTCTTGGTGAGAGTCTGCTCCTGGTGGACCTGCAGCAGCTCCAGAGGCGGCTGCTGGATTCCCCGTGGGTGGCCTCGGTGACGGTTCGCCGGGTTCTCCCCTCGACGATCGCCGTGCGCGTCGTCGAGCGCGATCCCATCGCGATCGCGCGGCTCGGGAACCGGCTGTACCTGGTTGACGGCACGGGGATCATCATCGACGAGTACGGTCCGCAGTACGGCGACTTCGAGCTGCCGATCGTCGATGGCATGGCGGAGCCCGACTCCGGCGGTGGGTCGGCAATCGATCCGGGGCGCGCACAGCTGGTCGCGCGATTCCTGGCGGCGCTGGGCGTGCGTCCGGAACTGCGGCGTTCCGTGTCCCAGGTGGATGTCTCGCGGGAGGGCAACGTCGCCATCCTGATCGGTGATGACCCGACGCTCCTGTTCCTGGGAGACGAGCAGTTCGTCGAGCGGATTCGGACCTATCTGGAGATCCGACCGACGCTCATCGAGCGAATGGATGACATTGATTTCGTGGACCTGAGGTTCGGCCAGAGCCTCGTAGCCAAACCTCGGAATGCACGGGCGCAACGGCAGTAGGAGTGGGGGAGATCTGATGGCACGGAAAGAACGTTACCTGGTTGGGCTCGACGTGGGCACCTCCAAAGTGTCGGCCATCGTCGGCGAGATGATGGACGACGGAACTCTCGACATCATCGGCATCGGGCTCGCGGATTCGAAGGGCATTCGACGCGGTGTCGTGAACAACGTGGATTCGGCGGCGGAGGCGATCAAGCGGGCCCTTGATGAGGCGGAACTGACGGCCGGGGTCGAGATCGACACGGTGCACCTGGCGCTGTCTGGTGCACACGTCAAGGCGTTCAACAGTCGTGGCGTCGTGGCGGTGGCAGGTCGAAGCCGGGAGATCACGCGCGAGGACGTCAAACGAGCCATCGACGCCGCCCGGGCCGTGGCGCTGCCGGCCGGTCGTGAGATTCTGCATGTTCTGCCCCAGGACTTTGTCGTGGACGACCAGGATGGCGTTGCGGTGCCCGTGGGAATGACGGGATCGCGGCTGGAAGTCAACGTGCACGTGGTCACCGGCAGTTCCTCGTCGATGCAGAACATGGTGGCGTGCGTCAATCGCGCCGGTGTCGAAGTGGGAGAGACCGTGCTGGAGCAGCTCGCCGCCAGCGAGGCCGTGCTCACCCCGGACGAAAAGGAACTGGGTGTGGCGGTCGTTGACATCGGCGGCGGCACGACTGACTTCGCGGTGTTCGAACGCGGCAGTCTCTGGCACACGGGCGTCGTAGCCGTTGGTGGAGACCACTTCACCAACGACATCGCGGTTGGACTCCGGATGCCGATTCCAGAGGCGGAGAAGCTCAAGCGTCGATCCGGCTGCGCGCTGACGTCACTCGTGCCGGAGGACGAGACGATGGAAGTGGCCAGTATCGCCGGCCGGCGGGCGCGGCTGATGCCGCGTCGCGTCGTGTCGGAGATTCTGCAGCCCAGGGCGGAGGAAATCTGTCACCTCCTGTGGGATGAAATCCGGAAGGCGGGATTCGAGAAATCCCTCCATTCCGGGATGGTGCTGACAGGCGGCGGCAGCATGCTGGAGGGCATGGCGGAAATCGCCGAGCAGATCTTCGACCTGCCGGTGCGGCGAGGTGAGCCGGAGGGTGTGGGCGGCCTGGCCGATCACGTCAACAGTCCCGCCTTCGGCACCTCGGTGGGCCTGGTGATGTATGCGCACCACCACTTTCAGCGCGTACCGGAGCGAGTCGGCGCCGGGGTCATCGGTCGCTTCGGTGGCCGGTTGCGCACGATGTTCAAAGAGTTTTTCTAGGTCAGAAGGAGATCGTCAGATGAATCCAGTCACTCCGAACGTTCAGGTGTCCGAACCGCTTCGCATCACGCTCGAGGAAGATCAGAGCCGTGCGGGAGCCCGCATCAAGGTCATCGGCGTCGGTGGCGGAGGCAGCAACGCCGTCAATCGGATGGTGAAGGCGGGTGTGAGCGGCGTCGAGTTCATCGTGGCCAACACCGACCAGCAGGCACTGGCGCAAAGTGATGCGGACGTCAAGATCCAACTGGGCCGGTTGCTCACCAAGGGGCTCGGCGCCGGTGCGGACCCCAACGTCGGGCGTGAGGCGGCGCTGGAGGACACGGAGAAGATTCTGGAGGCGCTGGCGGGCGCGGACATGGTGTTCGTAACGACGGGTCTGGGTGGCGGCACCGGCACCGGCGCGGCTCCGGTCATTGCCAGCCTGGCCAACCAGATCGGCGCGTTGACGATCGCCGTGGTCACCAGGCCATTCAAGTTCGAGGGTCGAAAGCGCGCGCTGCAAGCCGAGCGCGGGCTCAAGGAGCTGCAGGAGTGCGTGGATACGTTGATCACCATTCCCAATGAGCGGCTGCTGTCCACGGTCGCCAAGGACACGAGCATGTCGGACGCGTTCGTGACGGCTGACGATGTGCTTCGTCAGGCGATTCAGGGTATTTCGGACCTCATTCTCGTGCCGGGGATCATCAACCTGGACTTCGCGGACGTGCGGACGATCATGTCGCGGATGGGAATTGCCATCATGGGGACCGGCATCGCCACCGGGGAGGATCGCGGAAGGGTCGCGGCCACCGCAGCGGTGTCGAGCCCGCTGCTGGAAGACGCTACCGTCAGCGGGGCGCGCGGCGTGATCATCAATGTTACCGGCGGTCCTGATCTCACACTGGCGGAAGTCAGTGAGGCGTCCGATGTGATCTACAACGCCGCGCACGAGGACGCGAACATCATCATCGGCGCGGCCGTTGATCCGGCGATGGAGGGGCAAGTCAAGATCACTGTGATTGCCACAGGCTTCGACCAGGCCCGTGCCAACGCGTCGCTGCCGACCCCGATCGACATGTCCGCCTACAGTGCGGGGCGCCTGCCTGACGAGGAACGGCAAGTGGTGAACGGTGAGCCCCTCACCACGACGCGCACCTTCGTGTCGCGGCGCGCCAGCCTCGACCTGTCGTCGCTCTTGCTCGCGTCCGAGTCTTTCGGAGGCGACGATGACGAGGACCGCTCGCCGTTGGATACCCCGGCGTTTCTCAGAAGGCAGGAAGGATAGAGCCGCTCTCACACGCAGGGCCGCGGGACCTACGTCTGAGATCGGTTCCGGTCCTCAATTCGCAGGTACAATCTCCATAGCCACCTTCTCGCATCTCGCTTTCGTGTCAGGCGAGGCGTGAGTACTGCTGGCGTTTCTTCATGCCAAGACGTTCCCCGCCCCGTAAGTTCGCCGGCCGCGCTGGTGCCGGTCGAGGACCTGGTCACCGCCGAGACGATGCCCTTGCCACGCTGGAGAGGGAGGTCGGACACGTGCGGAAGCCTCACGGTGGACGGCTTCGCGTGGCCCTGGCGTTTCCGAACACCTATTTCGTGGGGATGTCCAATCTCGGGCTTCAGACGGTCTACCGGTTGCTCAACGCTGACGACCGGGTCGTGTGTGAGCGGGTGTTCCTGCCGGGGAAGCAGGAACTCCTCGGCGATCGCGGGCGGAACGACCCCTTCGTGACGATCGAGTCCCAGACGCCCGTGGGCGAGTTCGACATCTTCGCGTTTTCGGTGTCGTTCGAATGGGACTACACCAACGTCTTGACGATGTTGCGCCTTGCCGGCCTCAGGACGCGCGCCTCCGATCGTCATCCGCGCGACCCCCTTGTTGTCATCGGCGGCGCCGTGACGTTTGTCAATCCGGAGCCGCTGGCGCCCTTCGCCGATGTGATCGCCGCCGGCGAGGGCGAGCTGCTCGTGCCCGCGTTGGTCGACTGCTGGCACCGAGCCGGGTCGCGTGAGGACCTGTTCAGCCTGCTCGTGCAGGAGCGGGGTTTCTACATTCCGTCGTTCTACGACGTCGTCTATGACGGGCCCGGGCGGGTCGCAGCCATCACGCCGCGGGCGGGCACCGGCGCGCCCGCGGTGGTGCGAAAGGCGGCGGTCAAGGCGACCGATCATCTGGATCCTCCCTGCACGAGCATCTTCACTCCCGATACCGAGTTCGGCGCCCGGTTCCTGATAGAGGTGGTTCGCGGCTGTGCCAACATGTGCCGGTTCTGTTGGGCCGGGTACAATTACCTGCCGGTGCGACCGTTCGACACCGCGCGAATCCTGGCACTCGCCGAGGCCGCACGACCCTACGCGACTCGTGTGGGCCTGGTATCGATCGCGCTCTGCGACCATCCCGACATCGTGATGATTCTGGAGAAGCTGCTGGCAATGGGATACGGCATCAGCCCGGCCTCGCTCAGGATGGACGACTTGACGGAACCGATCGTGCGCCTCCTGCATCAGAGCGGAGAGAAGTCGATCACGATTGCGCCTGAGACAGGCTCCGATCGTCTGCGCCGGGTCATCAACAAGACCGTCACGAACGACGAAATCCTCGCGCGAACGGACCTGATCTTCGCCAGCGGAATTCAGAATCTCAAGCTGTACTACATGCTCGGGATTCCGACCGAAGAGGACGCAGACCTGGTTGCGATTCGCGACCTCACGCTGGCGATGCGCGACATCATGCTGGCCCACGCGCGAGCACGCGGCACCGTTGGGCGCATCGTGGCCTCAGTCAACCCGCTCGTGCCCAAACCCGGCACCACCTATCAGTGGATGCCGATGACCGCCACCGCGACCATTGACCAGAAGAGCAAGCGGTTGCGCCAGTTGGTGTCCGGGATCGACAACGTGTACTTCACTATCAAGTCCGAGCGGCACTCGTACTATCAAGGCCTGCTGTCGCTGGGCGACCGCCGGGTGTCAGACGTGATCGAGCGCGCCGAACAGAATGGCGGACAGTGGCGGGCGGCCGTCGCCGACGTGGGCCTGGACGCTGACGCGTACCTGTACCGCAACCGCGAGGCTGACGCGTTTCTGCCGTGGCAGGTCATCGATGGCGGCACCAGGGAAAGTTTCTTCCGCGGCGAACTCGAAAAGAGCCTGCGCGCAGAACAGACCGTGCCGCCGCGCCGGGCTGCGACTTCTGGCGCCCGCTAGACCGCCTCGGCCAACTCAGCCTCATGCTCTTTGTACGCCTCCAGAATCAGATTGCGCAGTGTGTCCTGCGATGACGCGTCGAGGATGGGCCGCAGCAACGAGTAACTGCGCCGTTCGCCGTTCACCGAGTACTGGCGCGCAGGAAACGTGACGTTGCGGCCACCTTGCTTGCGCTCCCAGATCCCGAAGCCCACGAGCTTCAGTCCGTCCAGCGGTCCTCCGGCGAACAGCAGTTCGGCGTCCGCCAGCTTGCCTGGGGGGTTGCCCTTGTCGTTTGGTACGAACTTGATGGTCATCGTGTTTTTTCCTCCACCGGGCCATCCGGTCGACATACAGGTGAGCAAGCCGCTGGCCAGAAGGCGGCCGCCCGGCGGGTCCTGGCAACCCTCGGATAGAGTGGGGGTTGCGGGCGAGGTACCACCGGCAGCGGAGGGCCTCAGGAGGGAGAGTGACGACCGTGGTTGACCGGGTGCGCAGGGAACGGGCGGAGGCGACACGTCAGGTGGCCGCGGGCTGGCAGTGGCGGGACAGCCCCGGTGGCGCGGCGCTGGAGTGCGCGGCGCTGCTCCCGCTGGCGCCGCACGTCTTTACCAGTCGCGCGCTGGATTTCGGCGGGGAGGCAGGCGCCGACTATGACAGACTCGGCCGTCTGTTCGGGGTCGCCGGCGACGACGTGGCCCGGGTCACGCAGGTTCACGGACGGATGGTCGCCTCCGTGCGGTCCGGTGTGCCTTTCGCGCCAGACACCGTCGCCGATGCCATCGTGTGTACGGACCCGTCTCGGGTCATCTCGGTTCGAGTGGCGGACTGTGTGCCCATTCTGATTGCGGACCGACATCACCGTGTCGTGGCTGCCGTGCACGCGGGATGGCAGGGAACGTGCGCGGCAATTGCACGGACCACCATCGAAGCGATTGACGCGCTGGGGGTGCCGCCGCAAGACCTTGTCGCGGCCGTCGGGCCGAGCATCGGCCCGTGTTGCTACCAGGTGGACGGGCGCGTGCGTAACGCGTTCCTTGCTATGACTCCAGAGGCGGCTGCGTGGATGACCGAGGATGGCCCGGAGCGGTGGAAGCTCGACTTGTGGCAGGCCAATGTGAATCACCTGGTTTGGGCCGGCGTGCCGTCGGACGCGATTGGGGTTTCACGAATCTGCAGCGCCCACGATACCGCCCGGTGGTTCTCGCACCGCGCCGAGGGGCCCCTGACCGGCCGGATGGCCGCGGCCATCCAACTGCGCCGGCGCCGCCAATAGCACCGGCGTCACGACGCCGGGGGCGCCGCCGGCGGCTCTGAATCCGTGTCGGCCGGCGGGACGAAGTAGAGAATCCGCTGGCAGCTGTCGCACGGCTGGATGCTGTCGTTGCGGCGCACCTGCTGCTCGGCATGGGGGCGAAGGCGAACGTAGCAGGCCGTGCAATGGCCCCCGATCATGGGAGCGACCGCCACGCCTTTGCGGCTCCTGGAGATTTGGTCGTACTTGGTGAGCAGATCTGCCGGGATCGACTGTGTCGCGGTACTGCGCTCAGCGGCCAAACGCGCCACGTCTGCCTCGTGAGCCGCGGCGTCCTTGTGCAGCCTGGCTCGCTCCGCATCGGCGGTCCGGCGTCGTTCTGCCAGCGTGGCCTCGGCGTCCTTGAGCGAGGCCTTGAGCGCCTCGGCGGCCTCCATCAACGCGAGAATCTGGTCTTCGAGTTCGGTCTTGCCGGTCTGGGCGACCTCGATTTCGTGATTGAGCGCGTGAAACTCCTGATTGGTCTTGACGGCGGCCTTGTGGTCTTCGAATTTGGCCATGCGCGCGTCGATCGCCGCCACATCCTTCTCGTGTACGCGCACCGCCGCCTCGTTCTCCTTGAGTCTGGCTGCCGCGTCGTCGACCACGGCCTGGGCTGCGGCGACCTCGGCTTCAAGGGCACGTTCGCGTTCAGGCATCTCGCTGATGAACCTGCGGGCCGTGTCAGCGGCCGAATCAAGCGCCTGCAGCGCGATCAGAGCAGTTAAAGCCTCAAACATTGAAGACCATACTTTACCCGATACCGATGACCGTCCGCTGACTACCGATTCCCGATTCCAGACCACCGATGTTCTGGTGGGCCCTCCAGGACTCGAACCTGGAACCAACCGGTTATGAGCCGGCCGCTCTAACCATTGAGCTAAGGGCCCCCGACGCTAACGCCCCTCAAGAAACGGCTTCAGCCGACGGCTTCTCGAGGGGTGGCGCAACTTTCGAAGCGCCTTTGCTTCGATTTGCCGGATGCGCTCGCGTGTGACCGCGAAGCTCTGGCCCACCTCCTCCAGCGTGTGTTCCGAACCTTCGCCGACACCGAAGCGCATCTTGATGACCCGTTCTTCGCGCGGCGTGAGTGTCCGCAGCACCGAGTCAGTCTGCTCTTTCAGGTTGAGGTTGATCACAGATTCGGCCGGGGACAAGACGTTGGTGTCTGGAATGAAGTCGCCCAGATGCGAATCCTCTTCCTCGCCAATCGGCGTCTCCAGGGAAATGGGCTCCTGCGCGATCTTGAGGACCTTTCGGACCTTCGAGACCGGGATGTCCATCCGCTGGGCGATTTCCTCTGAGGTCGGCTCCCGCCCCAACTCCTGCACGAGCGCCCGCGACGTGCGGATGAGCTTGTTGATGGTCTCAATCATGTGCACCGGAATACGAATCGTGCGGGCCTGATCGGCGATGGCACGGGTGATCGCCTGCCGGATCCACCACGTGGCGTACGTGGAGAACTTGTAGCCACGCCGGTATTCGAACTTGTCGACGGCTTTCATGAGGCCGATGTTGCCCTCCTGGATGAGATCCAGGAACTGCAGTCCGCGGTTCGTGTACTTCTTCGCGATCGACACCACCAGCCGGAGGTTCGCCTCGACCAGCTCCTTCTTGGCCTGCTCGGCCTGAGCCTCGCCCTCCAAAATGGTCCGCAGCATCAGCGTGAGGTCGTCAGCGGGCTGCTTCAGAGTGGCCGCCATCACCCGAATCTCCTTGCGGAGTTCGTCCTTGTGCTTGAGGAGAATGCGCTTCTCGTCTTCCCGCAGCTTCTTCTTGCCCTTGGGTTCCAGCTTGTGGTCAATCTGCCGGACTTCCCGCTGCTTCCACTGGATGTCTTCCACGGCGGACTTCAGGCCTTCAATCAGCCTGCGCTTAATCGGCTCCGTGAATTCGATCTTGCGGATCGAGCGCGAGGTCGCCACCTGCGCGCGGAGAATCTTCCAGCGGGATTTCCGGTACTTCCGTTTCTCCGATTTGGAAACGCCTCCGAACTTTTCTTCGACCTTCGCTTGATTGTCCTGGGCGATCCGCACGGCATCCAGTTGCTTCTCCAGCTGCTTGCGGCGCCGTTCGAGCTTTTCGTCCGTGACCTCTTCTTCGTTGAAGATCACCAGTTCGCGGATGGTGCGTTCGCCGCGTTTGAGCAGCTCGCCCATCTCGACCACCTCCTGCGTCACCTTCGAGGTCCGGGAAATGAGCTTGATGACCGTCAGCTTGCCGCGCTCGATGCGCTTGGCGATCGCCACTTCTCCTTCGCGGGTGAGCAGGGGCACCGTCCCCATCTCGCGCAGATACATGCGAACCGGGTCGTTGGTCTTGTCGAGCGCGCCCGGCGTCAGGTCGAGTTCGTTGCTGGTGCTCTCGGTTTCCTCGCCGCCGACCTTCTCGTCGCGATCGCGGTAGGTCTTCTCGGAATCGACGATCTCGATGCCGGCCGCGCCAAACGCGCTGAACAGGTCATCCAGTTCCTCCGCCGACGTCACGTCGGCGGGCAGTAACTCGTTGATTTCCTCGTAGAGCAGGTAGCCCTTCTCTTTGCCCATGGCAATGAGCGCTTTGATTTCGTCGTACTTTTCCTCAATGGACAAGGTGTCTCTCCCTAGCGTCGCGTTAACCGTTCAAAGTCTCTAGCCGCCGCAGCAGCTCCATTTTTCGTGCCCACAAGTCAGCCAATTGTTGGTCGTTGGTCTCAGACGAGGACTGCAGACGGTCGACCTCGTCCTGCACCTCGGCTCGTTCCCGCTCCAACCGTCGTCGCCTCAGGGCGTTCACACAGTCCCTCGGTGGCGCCGCCGCCTCCGTCGAGGTGGCCCGGGCCACCAAGGCCCGTTCTTCCTCACTGAGACGTTCCTGAAGCAGTTCAGGCAGCAGGTCCGCCGGCATGTCCGCCAGACTGAGTGCCATCGTGAACACCGGCGCCGACATCAGTCCGTCCAACTCACCCGGTTCCAACTGCGCCAGCGCCGCCAGCCCCTCCACTGGATGGTGCACCAGCGTCCACAGCAGTCCCTGTTCTGCATCCAGCAGCCGCGCCGTGACCGGCACCGCGACGGCGGGAGCCTCGGTCTTCCTCTGCGCCGCGGCCTTCCGAATCTCATCGCGCACGACGCCTTCGGTGATTCGCGCCTTGTGCGCCAGCCGATCGGCGAACTGGTCCCGCGCGGCTGCGTCCGGAATCGTTGCGGCTACGGACAACATCTGCCCGATGAACATTCGCCGTCCTTCGGGCCGACTCAAATCCAGTCGTTCAGCCGCACGATCCAGCAGGAACTCCAGATACGGCCTCGACGCCTTGAGGCGCTCACTGTAGGCACGTCCACCGGCGTTCCGAATGTACGTATCGGGATCACTGCCCTCCGGCAGCAGAGCCACATTGACCTGGAACCCTTCCGCAACCAGCAGTTCGGACGACCGCACCGCTGCCCCCTGGCCAGCTGCGTCCGGATCAAAACTCAGAACGATCTTACCGGCAAATCGCTTCAGCAGTCTGGCCTGCGACACGGTCAGTGCCGTGCCGCTCGACGCGACCACCGGTGACACCCCAGCCTGCCAAACCTGGGCCACATCGAAGTAGCCCTCGACCAGCACACAGTAATTGTGCTTCCGAATGGCCCCCTTCGTCACGTCCAACCCGTACAAAGTCCGGCCTTTTGTATAGATCGGGGTCTCCGGCGAGTTCAAATACTTGGGAATCTGCCCTTCATCCAGGGCGCGGCCGCCGAAGCCAATCAGAACGCCGGTATCCCGCCTGATGGGGATCATCAAGCGGTGCCGGAACCGGTCTGCTACCCGTCCATCGTCACGCTGCATCACCAGCCCCGACTTGACCTGCAGGGCCAGAGGTACGGACCGGCCAGCAAACAGGCCGTGCAGGGTCTGGCGCCCGGCGGCTGGGGCGTACCCGTATCCGAACGTGGCGTGGGTCGCGTCGGCCAGCCCCCGGCTCTCGAGCTCCCGCCGGGCCCTCGCGCCTGCTGGACCCGCGAGTTGCTCGACGAAGAAGGCCTGGGCATCCTCGTGGAGCCTGACCAGGGCTTCCCGTTCGGCCGACGCCGCCCGATCCTCTGCGCCATCAACGGCCTCGGGAATCGGCATGCTCGCCCGCTGCGCCAGGTACCGGACGGCTTCCGGAAACGTGATTTTCTGGTGCAGTTCGACGAATTTGACGATGTCACCGCCGGCGCCGCAGCCGAAACACTTGAAGAAGCCCTTATCTTTGCTGACCGTGAAGGACGGTGATTTCTCGGTGTGGAAAGGACACAGGCCCTTCCAGGATGCGCCTGCCTTCTTGAGGGGCGTCACGTCGCCGACGATCGAGACAATGTCGCTTTGGGCCTTGAGATCGTCCAGGAAGTTCTGAGGAAACAGCGCCATCAGTGCCTCAATCTTCCTTCAACTCGACGATGGTTGCGCCGCTGCCGCCCTCGTTGGCCGGGGCTGGCGCGACCGTCGCGACGAGAGGGTGCTCGCGAAAGAACCGGGTCATGGCCTCGCGCAGTCGTCCGGTTCCGTGCCCATGGACGATGCGAAGACGCCGGGCGTCAGTCAGGAGCGCGGCATCGAGGAACTTTTCGGCCTCGTCGGTCGCCTGGTCGACGGTCTTGCCGATAATCATGAGTTCGCGCACCGCAGTCACGAGGCCCGCCGGTGCCGGAGATGTGACGCGGCCGGCTCTGGGTTGATCGCCACCCTCCATTGGACGCGGCCGGCGCAGATCGCGCCAGGGGAGTCTCATCCGCTTTCCACGAATATCCACTTCGGCGTGTTTGCCCGAGACGCTTGTCACCATGCCATTGGCGCCGAACGCCTGGACCCAGACGCCGTCGCCTGTGGCTGGTGCGCTGGCCAGCGGGACCTCCGCAGGACTGCCGGTATGGCGCACGGTGTCGCCAGCCTCGGCGATCGTCGCGAGGGCCGACCGGCCCTGGACCCGAAGTTGACCCAGTTCTCCCGTCGAGACCGCGGCTGTACCCTGCCCGGCGCGCTGCGCGAGCGTGTCCGCTTTGGTCTTCACCTCGGAGACCACCCTGTCGATCTCGGCGCGTGCTTCGCGGAGTCTTGCATTGACGCGGTCGTCCAGACGCCTGCGCGCGACCGCCTCGCGTTCGGTGACCTGTGATTCGCGCGAGATGAGGGACTGCCGTTCCTCGACGACGCGCCGTCGGTCCTGGTCGAGCCGCCGCCGCTCCTGCTCCACAGCGGCGAGTTCCTGGTCCAGGCGCGCCAGGTGCTCGGCGAGCTGACTCTCGCGATCAGACCGTCGACCGCGCGCGGCCGCGATGACGGATGATGGCATGCCGAGGCGCTCGGCGATTTCCAGCGCCAGACTCCGTCCGGGCGCGCCGTAGACCAGCCTGTAGGTCGGCGCGTACGTCTCAGGCACAAATCCCATTGCCGCCACCACAATGCCCTCTGTGGTCGCCGCATACGATTTCAGCGCATCGTCATGTGTCGTGGCGACGACCGTGGCATTCCGGCGGCGGAAGTGATCGATGACGGCGGTTCCGAGCGCGCCGCCTTCAACGGGGTCTGTGCCGCCCCCGACTTCGTCGAGGAGCACCAACGCCGGCAACTCCAGTGCGCGTTCCATCTCGACGATGTGCGCGATGCGCGCGGAAAAGGTGGACAAACTCGCGGCGATCGACTGGTCGTCGCCGATGTCCGCGAAGATCGAACGGAACGGCGTGAGCGCGCTGCCAGGAGCCACCGGAATGTGCAGGCCGGCCTGCGCCATCAGCGGCAGGAGTCCGGCCGCCTTCAGCGCGACGGTCTTGCCGCCGGTGTTCGGGCCCGAAATCACCAGCGCCCGGTTCGGCGGCGTGACGAGGATGTCGTTGGCTACGACGTCGGGAGGACGGGTGTCACTCTGTGGAACCCCCGACTTCCTGCCCTCGAGCGGTCCACTGGGTGACACGCGTCCCTCCAAGAGCGGATGCCGCGCGCTGAGCAGTTCAACACGTCCGTCGTCGGCAAGTGCGGGCGCGATGGCGCGCATGCGCGCCGCCAGGCGGGCCTTGGCTCGCACCAAATCGAGTTCGCTCGCGACGTCGAGTGTGGCTTCGAGGTCACCTGGCCGAGCCCGATAAGCATCGGTCAGGGCAAGTAGAATGCGGAAGACTTCGGTCTTCTCCTGCTCAGCCAGCGCGACAATCTCGTTGTTGGTCTGCACCGTGGCCAGGGGCTCGAGGTAGAGGCTGGCGCCACTCGCGGAACTGCCATGGACGATGCCGGCGATGGCTTTCTGGTGTTCAGCGCGGACCATGAGGACATAGCGCCCACCCCGGTCGGCGACAATCTGGTCTTGCAGGTACTTGGCGGTGTCTCGCCCGCGCGTCAATCCTTCCAGCGTCGTGCGCAGGCTGGCGCGCTGGCGTCGGAGGGAAGTGCGGATCCGCCGCAGGGCCGGACTGGCGTCGTCGGCCACGTCGCCGGCTGGGGAAATGGCGCGACGCGTCGCAGCCGTCTCGTCGGCGAACGAGGCCGCAGCGTCCACTACCTGGGCGAGCAACGGCGCTGCGGTTCTGGCCTGCCTGATGATCGTGCAGACGCTGTCCACAGAGTCCACGAAGTCCGCAATGCCCACCAGTCCCATCGGCTCGAGGGGTTGTCCAGGGGCCTGGAGTGCATCGAGGTAGTCGAGCAGGGCTTCCGGCGCCGTCATGGTCAGCGCCGAGCCGGCGCCCAGCAGGGCGACGGCCTCGCTCGTGGCATTCAGGCGGTACTGCACTTCGGCAGCCTCGGTCGACGGATCGAGGGCCAGGGCTCGCGCCCTGCCCAGCGGGGTCAGGGCCTCGCGTGCCAACGCTTCGCGAATGCGGTCGAACTCAAGCGCCTCAAGGACTGCGGGTTGCATGGTAGGGGCCCCGGTCAGTCGGGGAGCCTGCAATTATCGCACGTCATCCCTCGAACTGCGGGACTCGTCACTGGTCCGGCACGGGCGCGCCCGTTTTTCGGGGCGCGTGTGGCGCTCGCGCAGCCATGAATCGCTTGCAGGACGCGCGGCATCAGGCTGCACCTCCGCATCAGTGTCAGGCACGGAGCCTGGGCATCGCGCCGCAAGGACCGGTATTTCCCGTATGTGCTTGATTTCCGGCGGTTTGATTGACTCAGCCCCGAAGACATCCGTAAAATGGAGGGTCAGATCCGGCGGCCGGTCGAGCCCATGCAACCATACGAAACATTCATTCTCGTCGCGTACTTCTTTGTGCTCAGCATCCTCGGCATCTATGGATGGCACCGTTACTACCTGGTGTACGAGTACATGAAGAACAAGGACCGGGTGCCAGGCCCGCCTCCGCCCATGACGGATCCGCCCGTGGTCACGATCCAGTTGCCGATCTTCAACGAGATGTATGTCGCCGATCGGCTGATCGACGCGGTGTGCGCCATTGACTATCCGAAGGACAGGCTCGAGATTCAGGTGCTCGACGATTCGACTGACGAGACGCGCGAGATTGCCGCCCTCGCGGTGCAGCGTCAGGCTGCGCTGGGGTTCGACATTGTGTACCTGCACCGCACGGATCGCGTCGGGTACAAAGCCGGAGCGCTGGCGGCCGGGTTGAAGGTCGCGCGCGGCGAATTCGTGGCGATCTTTGATGCCGACTTCATTCCGGGCCAGGACTTCCTGAGGAAGACGGTGGGGTACTTTCAGGATCCGAAAGTCGCACTGGTGCAGGCCCGGTGGGGGCACATCAATCGGGGCTACTCCCTCCTGACCAAGATACAGGCGATCCTGCTCGACGGACATTTCGTGCTCGAGCACGGCGGACGAAATCGCGCCGGATGTTTTTTCAACTTCAACGGCACGGCTGGGGTGTGGCGCCGGACCGCGATTGTTGATGCCGGCGGATGGCAACACGACACGCTGACCGAGGATCTGGATCTCAGTTATCGCGCGCAGTTGCGTGGCTGGCAGTTTCTCTTCCTGCCCGACCTGGTGACGCCGGCTGAAGTGCCGGTGGAAATGAACGGGTTCAAGTCGCAGCAGCATCGCTGGGCGAAGGGCAGCATCCAGACCTGCCGCAAGGTGCTTCCCGCGATTCTGGCGTCCAACCTGCCGCGAAAGGTGAAGGTCGAAGCCTTCTTCCACCTGACCGCAAACTTCAACTACGTGCTGATGTGTCTCTTGTCCGTCCTGATGTTTCCGGCGATGGTCGTCCGCTACAACATGGGCTGGACGGAGATGCTCCTGATCGACGTGCCGCTGTTCGTGGCCGCGACGGCCTCGGTCGTGAATTTCTATCTTGTGTCGCAGCGAGAGCTCTATCCCGACTGGAAGACGCGCGTGAAGTACCTGCCTGTGGTCATGGCGGTCGGCATTGGCCTGGCCGTCAACAACACCAAAGCCGTCTTCGAAGCCCTGTTCTGCGAGCCGGGAGAGTTCACGCGGACGGCCAAGTACGGAATCGCCTCGTCGGCCGACGGATGGCAGCACAAGAAATATCACCAGTCGATGTCGGTGCAGCCCCTCATCGAACTCGCACTGGGACTCTACTTTTCAGCCACGGTCGTGTATGCGATGGCTAACGGCATCTTCGGGACGCTGCCGTTCCTCGTGTTGTTCCAGGTCGGGTTCCTGTATGTCGGGCTGACGTCAATCCTGCAGCAGTTTGGCGATGACGTAATGGTGAAGGCACCGCAGACCGCGAAATAGGTTCGCCGACGAAGGGCAGCAGCGATACATGAGTACCGTCAGTGAAGTGAAAGCCAAGGCCGGCTTGGAAGATGTGGTCGCCGGCGAGTCAGCGATTTGTTATATCGACGGCGAGCGCGGCGTCCTGTCGTACTGCGGTCACGACATCCATGATCTCGCGGACATGGACCGCGGCGTCTCGTTCGAAGAAACGTGTTTCCTGCTCTGGCATCGGCGTCTGCCCAATCGCGGCGAACTCGGGGACCTGCAGACGCAGTTGGCGGCCGCACGGGTGCTCCCGGAGCCGATCCTGCGTGCGATGAGATCCCTGCCGCCCGCCGGCGGGATGGACGCCCTGCGCACGTTGACGTCATTGCTGGGGCACGTCGACGCGGATGCGGCGGTCAAGACGCCCGCCGCGGACTATCGCAAGGCGGTGCGGCTGACCGGGCAGGTTGGATCGCTGGTCGCCACGTGGGGCCGCATGGCGGAGGGTGGAGCGGCGATTGACCCCGATCCGTCACTGGGGCACGCGGCGAATTTTCTCTACATGCTGACGGGAACACGTCCCTCGGCGCTGTCCGCGCGGGCGTTCGATGTCTCCCTGGTGCTGCATGCGGATCATGAACTGAATGCGTCCACGTTTGTCGCGCGTGTCGCTGCCGCCACTCTGACCGATCTGCACTCGGCGGTCGTTGGTGCGATCGGCGCGCTGAAGGGCCCCCTGCACGGCGGGGCCAACGCCGCCGTCATGAAGATGCTGATCGAGATCGGTCAGGACGCCGGCCTGGAGCGCGTCGAGGAATTTGTGCGCGCCAAGCTGGCACGAAAGGAGAAGATCTCCGGGTTTGGACACCGCGTGTACCGCACCGAAGACCCGCGTGCGACCCATCTGCGCCGTTTCTCCCAGTCGATTGGCGAGAAGACCGGTCAGCCTCAGTGGTTCGCGATGTCGCAGCGCATCGAACAGCTGGTGAAGTCCGAGAAGGGCCTCAACGCCAACGTGGACTTCTACTCGGCGTCGATGTTCCACGCCCTGGGTATTCCCCTCGGGCTGTACACGCCGATTTTTGCCGTCAGTCGCATCGCCGGCTGGACCGCGCACGTGCTCGAGCAGTACGCCAATAACCGGCTGATTCGGCCCAGGACGGACTACGTCGGTCCGACGTATCCCCAGCCCGTGCTGCCGATTGATCAGCGCTAGCGTTCAGCGAGACATCCCGCACTAATGGATCAACGCTTCATTCGAAACTTCTCGATCATCGCGCACATCGATCACGGCAAGTCGACGCTCGCGGACCGCTTCCTGGAGGCGACCGGGGCGCTGCAGGCCCGCGAAATGGAAGCGCAGGTCCTGGACACCATGGACCTCGAGCGCGAGCGCGGCATCACGATCAAGGCACACGCCGTCCGTTTGAATTACACGGCCGATGACGGTCAGGAGTACGTCCTGAATCTCATCGACACGCCCGGGCACGTCGATTTTTCCTACGAGGTCACGCGCTCGCTTGCCGCGTGTGAAGGCGCCCTGCTCCTCGTCGACGCCTCACAGGGCGTGGAAGCGCAGACGCTGGCCAACGCCTATCTGGCCATCGACAACAACCTCGAGATCATCCCGGTCATCAACAAGATCGACTTGCCAGGCGCCGAACCTGAGGAAGCGAAGCGTCAAATTGAGGAAGTCATCGGCTTGAATGCCGATGACGCGATTCTCGCCAGCGCGAAACAGGGCACGGGCGTTCATGAGATTCTCGAGGCCATCGTCCATCGGCTTCCTCCGCCTGCCGGCAACCCAGACGCTCCGCTGAAAGCGCTGATTTTTGACTCCTGGTACGACGCTTATCGCGGCGTCGTGATTCTCACGCGAGTCATTGATGGCACGATGCGGCCCGGGCAGAAGATCCGGCTGATGGCTGCGGGCATCGACCTGCAAATCGACGGGTTGGGCGCCTTTTCGCCGAAACCCGTGCCGGTGACTTCGCTGGGCGTTGGCGAGGCGGGATTCGTCATTGCCAATATCAAGAATGTGGCGGACGCCAAAGTCGGGGACACGATCACCGACGCCGCTGTGCCTGCGACGGAGGCATTTCCGGGCTTCAAGGAACTCAAGCCCATGGTGTTTGCCGGGCTCTACCCGGTCGAGAGCTCACAGTATTCGGAGTTGCGCGAGGCGATGGAGAAACTCCGCCTGAACGACTCGGCGTTCTTCTTCGAACCAGAGACCTCCGCGGCGTTGGGATTCGGATTCCGGTGTGGGTTCCTCGGTTTGCTGCACATGGAGATCGTCCAGGAACGCCTGGAGCGCGAATACAACATGGATCTGGTCACGACCGCGCCCGGGGTGCTCTATCGCGTCACCACGACCGACGGCGTCATGCAGGAAATCGACAGTCCGTCGAAGCTCCCCGAGCCGGGCCGCATCCAGAAATTCGAAGAGCCCATCATCAAGGCGACGATGTTGACGCCCGCAGCGTACGTGGGCGCGATTCTGGAGCTGTGCCAGGAGAAGCGCGGGGTCCAGAAGGGCATGGAGTACCTCAAGTCTGACCGCGTCGTCATTACCTACGAGTTGCCGTTCAACGAGGTCGTCCTCGACTTCTATGACCGGCTCAAGACCGTGTCGCGCGGCTACGCCTCGCTTGACTATCACGTCATCGGCTACCAGGAGGCTGCGCTCGTCAGGCTGGATATTCTGGTGAACGGCGAGGCGGTCGATGCGCTTTCGACGGTGCTCCATAGTGATTCGGCGTACGTCCGCGGCCGCCTGCTGGCCGCCAAGATGCGGGAGTTGATTCCCCGTCAGATGTTCGACATCGCCATTCAGGCGGCGATCGGCAGCCGCGTCGTGGCGCGAGAGACGCTTCGGGCCCTTCGCAAGAATGTGCTCGCCAAGTGTTACGGCGGCGATATTTCCCGCAAGCGGAAGCTCCTCGAGAAGCAGAAGGAGGGCAAGAAGCGCATGAAGCGGGTCGGTCGGGTCGAGATTCCGCAGGAGGCCTTCCTCGCCGTTCTCAAGGTGGGCACCGAGGGATGAGCAAGTCGATCTTCCGCGAGTATGCCGAGTCGCTGGTCATCGCGGTCGTTCTGGCGCTGTTTGTCCGGACCTGGGTGTTCCAGGCTTTCAAGATTCCCACCGGATCGATGGAGCCCAACCTCTTGGTCGGCGACCACCTGATCGTCAACAAGATGATCTTCTCCCCGGCGGTGACCACCCTGGAACGGTGGATGCTGCCGAGGCGTGAAATCAGGCGCGGCGATATCGTGGTGTTCAAGTACCCGGACGAACCCGAGCGTGACTTCATCAAGCGCGTGATCGGCCTGCCCGGCGACCGGCTCGAACTGCGGCGCAAGACGATGTATATCAACGGATCGCCGCTGGCCGAAAGTTACGTGTACCTGGCCGAACCCCCGTCTGACTCGGCAGGGGTCACCGATGACCGTCGTGAGTTCTTCGGTCCTGTCACTGTTCCGCCCGCGCAGTACTTCATGATGGGGGACAATCGCGACAATTCCGAGGACAGCCGGTACTGGGGATTCCTGCCCGCAGATCACATCAAGGGACGAGCGATGTTCATCTATTTCTCGTACGAGGAAGGCGGCGCGATGGCCGATGTGTTCAGGGACGTGCGCTGGGAGCGGCTGCTCGATATCGTGAACTAGTGGCCGTCCGCGCCATGTGTATTAGTCAGCTCGAATCACGTCACGGACGATCGTGTCGGCCTCGGCCATCAGGCGCTCCGTCTCCGTCCGGATGACCTCCTGCAGCGTCGTGTCCGCCAATCCCCCGAGGTTGATATCCACATTGTCCCTGGCGCCCTCGGCGGCGGCCATCAGCAGACGATAGCCGACTTTCACATCACTGGCTGCAGACGGGTTTCCGTGCGTGGCAGCGGCCCGGCCCTGGCGCAGGGCGGCGACACAGGCCCGGATGGTTTCCAGCGGCACTTCAGTCGCGACGCGGGTCGCGTCCTGGATCGCGGCCTTGCGATCGGCTTTCTCTTCGTCAGTCCCCTTCGGCTTTCGGAAGGCGGCAATCACCAGGTCATAGGCAGACGCATCGCGGTCAATCAGGCCGGTGAGGGTCTCGAGCTGGGAGAGCAGTTCTGTCTGCGCCTGATCGAGCGCTTCCCGTTCGGCGATGGCATTTGTCCGCGACTTGGGCATCCCGGCGACCATGGCGAGCAAGGCGGCTCCAGCGGCGCCCGCCAGAGCGGCCGCGGACCCGCCGCCCGGCGTCGGGTCCGCGTTGCTGAAGGCTTCGAGCAGGCCGGTCACAGTACGATCGATCAACATAGGACACCCTTCTTGTACACGCCGGCGATCGGCGTCGCATTCACACGGAGGAGATTGACGGCGGGGCCGTGAACGAGCACCGCGTCGAACTGCTTGCCTGGTTCGAGACTGCCGATGCGGTCCTGTCGATCGAGCGACGCTGCGGCGTTGATCGTGGAGGCGACGAGCGCTTCTTCGAACGTCAGGTTCATCGCGAAACAGGCCAGCGCCATCGCGAACGGCATGGACGGAGAGAACCCGCCGCCCGGATTGACATCGGTCGCCAGCGCGACGGGCACCCCGGCAGCGATCAGGGCACGCGCGGGGGCGAATTGTCCAAGCTTCAAGTGGAACGCCGCGCACGGCAGAATGGTGGCGACCACGCCGGCTGACCGGAGCGACTCGATCCCGCTGGCGTCAATGCGCACGAGGTGGTCAGCCGACCGCGCGCCGACCGCGGCGGCCACCTGCGAACCGCCGCTGGACGCCAGTTCGTCCGCGTGAATCCTCGGTTTCATGCCGGCGTGAACTCCGGCCTCGAGGATCGCCCGGGATTCTTCCGGCGTAAAGAATCCCCGGTCGCAAAAGACATCACACCACTCGGCGTATGGCGCCGCCGCCGGCGTCATCTCGTCAATCACGAGGCGCACGTAGTCAGTCTGCCGGCCGCGAAATTCAGGCGGCACCTCATGGGCGCCGATGAATGTGGCCGCCAGTTCGATCGGCTGCAGGGTGTTGAGACGCCCGACCACTTGCAGCATCCGGACTTCCGTGGCCGTGTCCAGTCCGTAGCCACTCTTGGCTTCAGCCGTCGTCGTGCCCTGTCGAAGCATTTCTGCCAGTCGCGTCGCCGTCTGCGAGACCAGTTCGTCCTCCGACGCCTGACGCGTCGCCCGGACGGTCGACAGGATGCCGCCGCCCGCCGCCGCAATTTCCGCGTAATCCGCACCAGCCAGCCGGCGCCGGAGCTCATCGCGCCGATCGCCGGCAAACACGACATGGGTATGCGGATCGACGAATCCAGGCACCATCGACTTTCCGCGCCCGTCCAGCACGGTGGTGTTGTCGTCGAGCCCGATCTGCGAGCGGACCTGTGCGGTCGTGCCGGCGGCCACCACGGTCGGTCCGTCACAGGCCACGGCGCCATCGAGGATCGGCACGATGTCGCCCTGGCGCGCGCCCACGCGGGGAGAGGGGCCCGGCACGGTGTAGAGCTGGTCAAGGTGTTCGATCAGGAGAGTGACGGGCATGTGTTTCTATGTGCTGGGTGCTGGGTGCTGGGTGCTGGGTGCTGGGTGCTGGGTGCCGGGTGCTGGGTGCCGGGATTACCTCGGTTGCCCGAGTATAACGGACAGGCGCAGGGGAGGCAGCGTGGGTCCGCTCACGCCGGCGGTGCCTGTGGTGTCCGTCGGCCGAAGATAGCTGTACCGATCCGCACCATCGTCGCACCCTCGTCCAGGGCCACCTCGTAGTCGTGGCTCATGCCCATCGACAACTCCGCCATCGCCTCGCTCGGAAGTCCCCGCGCCACGAGATCGTCCCGCAGGTCACGAAGCTGGCGGAACCACGGCCTGGCGGCCTCGGGATCAGGGGCGATGGGAGGCACGATCATCAGCCCGCGCAATTGGACCGCGCGCGCCGCGACGGCCGCGCGTGCGAGATCTTCCACGGCGGCACGGTCGGCTCCGAACTTGGTGGCTTCGTGGGCCAAATCGACCTGCAGCAGAATCTGCGGCCGGGCGCCGGCGTCGGCGGCGCCGGCATCGACCTTGTTCAGCAGCGCGATGGAATCGATGGAGTGAATCCAGTGGAACGCGCCGGCGGCCTTTCTGGCCTTGTTCGTCTGGAGGTGCCCGATCAGGTGCCAGGTCAAGTCGAGGGACGCCGTGGCAGCGATCTTGTCGAGTCCCTCCTGCACGCGGTTTTCTCCGAAGTCACGCTGGCCCGCGAGGGCGGCGGCCCGTACCGCTTCCACGGGAAAGGTTTTTGAGACTGCAATCAGACGGGGGAAGCCCGGCGCACGGCGCGCCGCCAATTCGAGGCGGCGGCGCACCGTGGCGAGGTTGAGAGCGATGTCGTGGTCCAGCGCGGCGCCGGACATCCTACTTGATCTGTTTCAGAATGGCCTTGGCCGTCTCGGCGTTTTCCCCGTCGGGCGCCAGCTTCAGGTATTCCTCGAACGCCTTCGCGGCGGCAGGAAGCTGGCCCAGGTTGACGTTCGCCATTCCCAGTTGATAGTGGGCCTCCGCCATTGTGGGATCAAGGGCGACAACCTTCTCGAACTCGGCCTTGGCTTCCGGGTACTTGCCGGCATTCCACAGGATGATGGCCTGGTTATAGAGCGCGACCGGATCCCCGCCGGACTCCGAGGCTCCCAGCAATTCGTTGGCCTTTCTGCTCATCGCCATGGCTTCGTCGAGTTTCTGCTGCTGGTTGTAGAGGACGACCAGCGCCGAATAGGCGTCAGGCATCGTGTCATCGAGTTCGATGGCCTTCTTGTACGCGGCTTCAGCGGCAGCCATGTCCTTCTTCTTCATGTTGGCGTCGCCGATTCTCGTGTAGCACAGGGCACAATCGGGCACCGAGCCTGCCACGATGGTCAGCTTGGCGATCGCGACATCGGGATCGGTCTCAATGGCTGCCACGCCCGCCTCAAATTCAGCCTGCATCTCGGCCATCAACTTGTTGCGGTCCTCAACTTCTTTGGCGGACATGCCGGACGTATCCGTCGCGCCTTTGGCCGGCACCTTGATAATCAGCGTATCGACCTTGGTCATGGCGGCGATCATGACGCGAACGTTCTGAATTCCGATCAACTCGCCCTTGGTGGCCTGCATCTTCCACTGCCCGGTGCGGAGGCCGGAGCGGGTGAATTCACCCTTGTCGTTGGTCATGAGGGTGACCGTGATGTCCACGTCACCGATGAACGTGAACGTGAGCTCGGCCTCGGGAACCGGCGCGCCGGTTTCGTCGGTGACGAGACCGCGCAGCGACCCCATGGCCTGTCCACGCGCGGGGGTGGCGGACGCGAGCAGTCCGACAAGCATTGCGCTGACTAGTAACCCGCGGCGAAGTATCTGACCATTCATTGGCACCCTCCTCAATCATCAATCATTTTAACGTAGAAACATCCTCCCCACGACCTCAAGGTCTCGCGTGACCGGCACGGGCGGAAATGAGGCCAGGAACCGGCGGCCGTACGCCATTCGCGTCAGACGAGGGTCCAGCACCGCTAGTACGCCCCGATCGGCCCGGCTCCGGATGAGCCGGCCCATGCCCTGCAGAAGCGCGAGCGTGGCCAGGGGCACCTGATATTCGTGGAAGGCATGTCCGCCGGCCCCTTCGATGGCCGCGATTCTCGCCGCTACCAGAGGATCGCCGGGCGAGGCGAACGGCAACCGGTCGATGATGACGCAACTGAGCGCTTCACCGGCCACATCGACCCCCTGCCAGAAACTCGCTGTGGCGAACAACACGGCGCCGGGAGTGTTCCGGAAGTCGCGCAGCAGGGCTGGCCGGGGCGCCGTGCCCTGCAACAGGAGGGGCCAGGGGACGTGGGGCGCCACCTGCTCGTACACATCCCGCATGGCGACGTACGAGGTGAACAACACGAACGCCCGCCCGCGCGACCGGGCGAGCAGTTCCGCGATGACGCCGGAGGCGGCCGTGTTGAAGCCGGGCGACCGCGGATCGGGCATGTCCGGAGGGAGGTACAGCAGGGCCTGGGTGCGGAAGTCGAATTCAGACGGCAGACGGACCGTGGTCGCCGTCGTCAGCCCCAGCCGGCCCTGGACGTAGTCGAACGAACCGGCGACCGTCAGCGTGGCAGATGTCAGGACCGTGGCCGCCCGATCGCCCACGATTCTCTCGCTGACGAGTGCGGCGACGTCGATGGGAGCCGCCCGCAGGGCGATCCCCCGCCCGCGGACCTCCAGGAAGTGCACAAACGCCGGGTCATCGGCGGCCAGCAATACACGCAGGTCGTCTCGCATGGCCGCGGCCCGCGTCAGAATCGCCTTCAGATCCTCCGGCACGGGTTCGATTGCCCGGATGGCTGCGCCGAGGCGATCCAGCTCCTCCCGCATGGCCTCGCCTTCATCACCCAGACGCGCGGCGGACTCCGGCGTGAGGGTCGTGCGGTCCCCGCCTCGCTCCCGGGTGGCCTCGACCCGCGCACGATCGAACAGTCTTCGCCCGGTCCGTTCCACGTCGCCGACGGCATGCTGCATCGCGACAGCCAGGCGGCCCTCCTCTGGAGGGATGAACGCGACGGACTGAAGGGCATCGCGCACGAACTCGTCCAGTCGGTGCGTGCTGAACGAGAGCCCGAAGTACTGCGTGACCACGTCCTCCAACTGGTGGGCCTCGTCGATCACCGCCAGGTCGCACGCGGGAATCACGGCGCCGAAGTCGCCCTGCCGGACCGAGGCATCCGCGCACAACAGGTGATGATTGACGACGATCACGTCGGAGTCGTCGGCGTGTTCACGCATGCGCGTGATGAAACAGTCGGCGAATTGCGGACACTCGCGGCCGAGGCACTGCTCACTGGTCGCCGTCAACTCCGTCCAGAACCCGAAACTGTCGGGCATCTCGGTCAGTTCGGCGCGATCCCCCGTGTCAGTGTCCGGCAACCACTCGGCGATGGTGTCCAGCCAGCGTTGTTCGTCTTCGCCCAGCGCCGCGCGAGCCTCCTGAAGGCGGTCGTAGCGATGGCGGCACAGGTAGTTGGAACGGCCTTTCATGTAGGCCGCGCGCAGTTCAAGCCCCAGCGCCCGCGCCAACGCGGGAATATCCTTGTAGAAAATCTGATCCTGAAGGGTGCGCGTGCCCGTCGAGACCAACACCCGTCGGCCTGACAGCACGGCCGGGACGAGGTACGCCAGCGTCTTGCCTGTGCCGGTTCCGGCTTCAGCGATGAGTACGCCTCCGTGCTCGAATGCGCCGGCGACCCGGGCCGCCATTTCCCGCTGACCTGGCCGTGCTTCGAAGACATCGTCGCTCGTGGCCAGTGGCCCGGTATCAGCGAAGACGGCCGACACGCGCTCTGTCAGCGCGCCAGCAGGGGGTACAGCGGGAACTTCTGGCACAACGCTTCGACTTCCGATCGGACCGTCATCGCCACCGACTCGTTGTCGGGCGCGCCGAGGACGCGCGCGATCAACTGGGCGACAAGGTCCATCTCGGCTTCGCGAAAGCCGCGCGTCGTGACAGCCGCCGTGCCCAGGCGAATCCCGCTGGCGGTCATCGGGGGTTGTTGGTCGAATGGAATCGCGTTCTTGTTGACGGTGATCGCGGCCTGTCCCAGTGCCGCTTCGGCGACTTTGCCGGTCAGTCCCCGGGAGAACACATCCACGAGGACGATGTGATTATCAGTGCCTCCGCTGACAATGCGGAATCCCGCCGCTGCCAGACCCGTCGCGAGCTGAACGGCATTGCGCACGACCTGCCGCTGGTAGGTAAGGAAGGACTCGCTCTGGGCTTCCTTGAAGCACACGGCCTTGCCCGCGATGATGTGCATCAAGGGACCGCCCTGGACTCCGGGAAACACCGCCCGGTCGATATCCTTCGCGAACTCGGCCCGGCACAGGATGAGTCCGCCACGCGGGCCACGCAGCGTCTTGTGAGTTGTGGTGGTGACGAAGTCGGAATGCGGAACTGGACTTGGGTGAAGACCAGCCGCAATCAGGCCGGCGATGTGGGCCATGTCCGTCATGACCAGGGCGCCGACCTCGTTCGCCACGGCGCGGATGCGCGCGTAGTCGATGATCCGGGCATACGCGCTGGCGCCGACCACCACCATCTTTGGCCGATGCTCCCGGGCCAGCCGCTCCAACTCGTCGTAGTCAAGGTGTTCGTCGTCCTGCCGCACGCCGTAGGGGACGATCTTGAAGTACTTGCCCGAGAAATTCAGGGGGTGGCCGTGGGTCAGGTGGCCTCCGTGGGCCAGGTTCATGCCCAGGATCGTGTCGCCCGGATTCAGCATCGCGACATAAACCGCCATGTTGGCTTGTGCACCCGAGTGGGGTTGAACGTTGGCGTGTTCAGCGCCAAACAGAGTCTTCGCGCGATTGATGGCCAGAGTCTCGGCCACGTCCACAAATTCGCAGCCGCCGTAGTACCGCTTTCCCGGGTAGCCTTCGGCGTACTTGTTCGTCAGGACCGAGCCCATCGCTTCGAGGACAGCGGGACTGACGAAGTTTTCCGATGCGATCAGTTCCAGACCTTCTCTCTGGCGTTGCAGCTCACGGCGCAGGGCGTCCGCGATGTCAGGGTCGGTTGCTGTCAGGTGTGTCACGGTGCATCCAGGGTTAGTGCGTTGGCGTCTGGCAATCAAGTTGAGTCAACTTGGCGACGCGCCGTTCGTGGCGGCCGCCTTCGAAGGGCGTGTCGAGGAAGACGGTCGTGATTTGGCGTGCGAGCTCCGGTGACGTGAGGCGGGCGCCCAGAGCCAGCACGTTGGCGTCATTGTGACTGCGGCTCAGCCTCGCTGATTCAAGCTCGGTGGCCGCGGCCGCGCGGATGCCTGGAATCTTGTTGGCAGCCATCGCCATGCCAACCCCGGCGCCGCAAACGAGCAGTCCCCGGTCGTAGGCTCCGCTCGCCACGGCACGCGCAACCTTCGCCGCGAAATCGGGATAATCGACTGATTCGAGACTGTCCGTGCCGAAGTCCGTGTACGGGAGACCGCGGGCATCCAGCAGATGCACGAGGTCATTCTTGAGAGCGAATCCCGCATGATCGGCGCCTATCGCAATGCGCATGCGTCTGAGTATAGACCGAGGGTCTACAATTCAGTGTGCTTCCCATTGCCGTTATCTCTGTCCGAGGTGTGGAACGCTGGCGAGGTGGACATCCCTGGATCTATCGATCTGATGTGATGGACGTCCCGGCAGAGCCGGGAGACCTCGTCGAAGTGCGCACCGAGCGCGGGCGGCCTCTGGGGCTCGCATTCTTCAGCAGTACGTCACAAATCACGCTCCGGATGCTGGGTGAGGGGCCGCGCGACGAAAAGGTGTTGCTCGGCGACCGGTTGCGCGCGGCCCTGGCGTACCGCGAGACGCTCGCGCCTGACGGGAACGCCTACCGCCTTGTCAGCGCCGAGGCCGACGGTCTCCCCGCGCTGATCGTCGATCGCTACGCCGACTACCTGGTGGTCCAGACCCTGTGCCAGGGCATCGATCGCCGGCTGGACCTGGTGGTCGAGTTGCTGGCTGAGGCCGTGAGTCCGCGCGGGATTCTGGTTCGCAATGATGCCAAGATCAGGCGGCTTGAAGATCTGCCTGAGGTGGTCGAAGTAGTCGCGGGCGAGGTCCCGGACCTGGTCGATGTCCGCGAAGGCGAGGTCGTGCATCAGGTGGACGTGAGGCGAGGCCAGAAGACCGGTCTGTTCCTGGACCAGCGCGAAAACCATCTGGCGGCGGGCCGCTATGCGAGGGGTCGCGCCCTCGACGCGTTCTCGTACAACGGGGGATTCGGACTGCAGATGGCGCGCCGGTGCGAGTCCGTTCTCTCCATCGACGGGTCTGAGCTCGCCGTTGCGGCGGTCGCGGAAAATGCGCGCCGCAACGGTCTCACCAACATCGAGGCGCGCCTGGCCAATGTCTTTGATGAGCTCCGGGAACTCGAGATCGCCAAGGAGCGATTCGACACGATCGTCCTGGATCCGCCTGCCTTCGCCAAGAACAAGGCCACCCTCGGGAAGGCGCTGGGCGGGTACAAGGAGATTAACTTGCGGGCACTCAAGCTCCTGAAGCCCGGTGGCATCCTGATCACCTGCAGCTGCTCCTATCACGTGAACGAAGCCCTGTTTCAGGACATGCTCCTGCATGCCGCGATTGACGCCCATGCACCGGTCGCGCTGGTCGAAAAGCGCCTGCAGGCGAGAGACCATCCCGTGCTCCTTGGGGTTCCAGAAACGGCCTACTTGAAGTGTTTCGTCCTCCGGCGGGTCTAGCAGCCCGGGGCGAACGTCAGCCTGCGGTCGCGGCGTGTTCCATCCCGCCTGGCCGCGTTGTCCCGGTACCGGCAGCCGGGCCGTGATCCGTCGACACGATGTATAGTCCGGTCATGAGTCGAACGGCCTACAAACCTCTGACCGAAGAAGATTTTGATCGCGCCTTCCCGGGCTCCAGGAAGGTGTATGTGCCCGGACCGCAAGGCGTCCGCGTGCCGATGCGCGAGATCGCCTTGTCCGGCGACGAGCCACCGATCCAGGTGTACGACTCCAGCGGCCCCAGAGGGTTCGACGCACATGTCGGGTTGCCCGGGCTCCGGCGCGACTGGATCATGTCGCGGGGTGACGTCCGGGAGACGGGCCGGGGCCGGAGCCTGAAAGCGGTCGGGGGCAAGGCGGTCTCGCAGCTTCACTACGCCAGGCGAGGCGAGATCACCCCGGAAATGGAGTTCATTGCCGTGCGCGAAGGCCTGGCGGCCGAATTCGTTCGCGCGGAGGTGGCGCGGGGCCGCGCAATCATCCCCGCCAATATCAACCACCCCGAACTTGAGCCGATGATCATCGGACGCAATTTCCTGGTGAAAATCAACGCCAATATCGGCAACTCGGCCGTGTCCTCATCGATCACTGAAGAGGTCGACAAGCTGCGATGGTCCACGCTGTGGGGGGCGGACACGGTCATGGACCTGTCGACCGGCCGACATATTCACGAGACGCGAGAGTGGGTCCTGCGCAACTCACCCGTGCCCATCGGCACGGTGCCGCTGTATCAGGCGCTGGAGAAGGTGGACGGCCGGCCGGAAGAACTCACCTGGGAGGTCTATCGCGACACCCTCGTCGAACAGGCCGAACAGGGCGTGGACTATTTCACCGTGCACGCCGGGGTGCTGTTGCGCTACATCCCCATGACTGCGCGGCGGATGACCGGGATCGTGTCGCGTGGCGGCTCCATCATCGCCAAGTGGTGCCTGGCCCATCATCAGGAGAGTTTCCTGTATACGCATTTTCGCGAGATCTGCGAAATCATGCAGGCGTACGACGTGTCGTTTTCCCTTGGCGATGGCCTCCGTCCCGGTTCCATTGCTGATGCCAACGACGAAGCACAGTTCGCCGAACTCAGGACTCAGGGCGAACTCACCAAGATTGCGTGGGAGCACGACGTGCAGGTCATGAATGAGGGGCCCGGACACGTCCCCATGCACCTCATTCGCGAGAACATGGAGAAGCAGCTGGAATGGTGCGACGAGGCGCCGTTCTACACGCTCGGCCCCCTGACGACGGACATTGCACCCGGCTACGACCACATCACGTCGGCGATCGGCGCGGCGATGATCGGGTGGTATGGCACGGCGATGCTCTGTTATGTGACGCCAAAAGAGCACCTGGGGCTGCCGAATCGGGATGACGTGAAGGCCGGTGTCATCGCGTACAAGGTTGCCGCCCATGCCGCCGATCTTGCCAAGGGCCATCCCGGGGCCCAGATTTGGGATGACGCCATTTCCAAGGCCCGATTCGAGTTCCGCTGGGAGGATCAGTTCAATCTCGCGCTCGATCCGGTGACCGCGCGCGCCTATCACGACGAAACGCTTCCATCGGATGGCGCCAAGGTCGCGCATTTCTGTTCGATGTGCGGACCAAAGTTCTGCAGTATGGAGATTACGCAGCAGATCCGCGATTTTGCGCAGGCGCAGGCGGTGGATGTGGAGGCCGCGAGGGCGATTGGCCTGGCGGACAAGGCTGAGGAATACCGGAAATCGCGCCAGCCGGACCGTGTGCCGGAGCTGCAGTCCGGTCAGACCGAAGACTGAGCACCTCAAGACTCGATGTTCTGCCCCTAGCCTCCTGGCGGCGGGACGATCTGGATAATCGTCTTATAGCGCGTGCTGGTGGTTCCGGTGACGTGCAAATACCCCTGGGACCCGTTCCACGTGTAGTCCTTCACGACCACACTCGGCGGATACGCCATCGTTTCACTTCGGAACCGGCCGAGTTCGAACTGGTGAATCAGCGGATCACGAAAGATCACGCGGCCGCCATCCCTCAACGTGTTCTTGTAGTAGGCGACAATCACATCGAAATCAGTGTCTGTTCCGTAAAGGAGGTACTGCTGGCCCATGCCGGCGTCAAACGTCTCCAGGAACTGGGCCGCAGGGTACACCGGCAACTCCGCAGCCGACTCCGGCGGCGACTGCTCCGGTGGCGTCGTCCGCGAGCCTGCGGTTGGGAACGGCACGGGGACCTGCGCCGCGGGACCGGCCATCACCGTGGCGGACACACTGCACAGCAGCAACAACACGCCAAGACGGATCATCGGCATCACCTGTCCATTATAAGACGCCCTCGCAGTGGCTTTGGTCCTGCGTGGCATAATTGAAACGGGAAAGGAGTTCGACGAGCGGACATGAGTGGACTGAAGACGGCGGTGTTACTGGGGGCGTTGAGTGGGTTGTTTCTGCTGGTGGGGAGCATTCTCGGAGGACAGGCCGGGCTGGTCATGGCCTTCGTTATGGCCCTGTTGATGAACGTCGGCAGCTACTGGTTCTCCGACAAGATTGTCCTGCGGATGTATCGTGCGCAGGAGGTCGGAGTCGGTCATCGCCTCTACGAACTGACGGCACGATTGGCCCGGCGGGCGGAATTGCCAATGCCCAGGGTCTACGTGATTCCTGACAGGTCGCCGAACGCATTCGCCACGGGCCGCAACCCGCAGCATGCGGCGGTGGCGGCCACCGAGGGCCTCATGCAGTTGCTTCCTGACAGTGAACTCGAAGGTGTGATGGCGCACGAATTGGCGCACGTCAAGAACCGCGACATCCTGATCAGCAGCGTGGCGGCGACGATCGGAGCGGCGATCAGCATGCTGACGTATTTCTCGATGTTTCTTGGCGGGGGCGGACGGGATCGCGAGGGCGGCGCCAACCCGATTGCGATGATCGCCACGATGTTGTTGGCACCATTTGCCGCGATGTTGATTCAGATGGCCGTGTCGCGATCGCGCGAGTTCGGCGCCGATCGGCGTGGTGCTGAGATTGCCGGTTCACCGCTGGGGCTCGCCCAGGCCCTCAAGCGTCTCGAAGCAGGTGTGAAGCGGGTTCCGATGGACGCCAACCAGGCGACGGCCCACATGTTCATCATGTCGCCGCTCACGGGAAAAGGACTCAGTTCGCTGTTTTCCACCCATCCCTCGACGCAGGCGCGCGTCGACGCGCTGATGCGGCTGCAACATGGCGGAGCGGGGCGTCAGAGCACGTAGGCCACCGCGAATCCGATTTGGAGCGCGAACATCATCCGGTACATGTGTGCCCAGGAGACGTGATTCTCGTCGGTCGCCAGTTCCTCAGGGCGCCGCAGCATCAGGTAACACACATAGAGGCCGTAGACAGCCATCCCGCCGCCCAGGGCATGGAGCAGGACTGGCGGCCCTGTCAGGACGCCCAGCCAGGCCCCGACGTTAATCATCAAGAACGGCAGGACGAAGGACGGCGAAATGAGCCACGCGGCTTTCCGCGCGCCATAGATGATCGGGAGCGTCCGGCATCCGCCACGGGCGTCTCCAGCCATGTCTGCGAAGTCCTTGGTCGTGGAGGCCCCGAGCAGGAACAGCCCGAAGATGGCCCCGATGAACCACGGTTCCGCGCCGACCGCCGTCTTGACCGCTGACCATCCCGCGACCTTGAGCAGCACGCCGCGTGGAATGGCGATCGTGATGTTGGCCCACATGCCGCGCTGCTTGGTTCGGAGGGGAGGCACCGAATACGCCACGGTCGCAATGACGGCGACGGCCACGATCCAGAAGCACTCGTGTCGTCCGCCCGGAGCCACCATCCATGCCAGCAGGAGTGTCAGCGCGTAGGCGATCGCGGTGAACCACCACGCCTGGCGAATCGTGAGCCGCCCTGAGGTCAACGGGCGCTTCGGCTTGTTGATGCGATCGATCTCGAGGTCGTAAATCTGGTTGAGGGCGTTGCTGCCCGCGTTGAAGACGGCGGCCATCACCGCGCCGGTCAACGCCGGCTCCAGCAGCGTCAGGCTCCACGGGTCCCGCGGCACCGCGCCAATCGCCGTGACGGCGCCGGAAAAAAACCCAAGGGCCGGCGCGACGAGAGTGAAGGGCCGAGCCAGGTCTGAATAGTTTCGCCAATACGCCATGTGGACTACAGGTACGACCAGAACAGGATCGCGATCCCCGCGCCGATCGCGGAATTCACAAAATTGACAGCGTCGTTGGTCAGCATACCCCGGGCTTCAATCGTCGCGCCGATCACGCCTTCCAGGAGGGACGCTAGAGTAGCCGCCAGGGCGATCAGCGGCACCGAGGCGGCGGGCACCAGTCCAACCCAGGCTCCGATCGCCGCCAGTAACACCGCCGACAGTATTCCGGCCAGTGTGCCCTGGAGCGACACGGCTCCCGTGGTGCCGGGCTTCACGCGGCGCAGTGTCGTGATGAGCCAGGTCGTGCGCCCCCACGTCTTTCCGACTTCGCTCGCCACGGTATCGCTACCCGTGGTCGCCAGCGCGGCGACCAGCGCCAATTGCGCCAGCGTGGGGTCGGCAGACCCGGCGGCGATCACCGCGGCCCAGGCGGCAATGCCGGTGTTGGCGATGGCGTTGCCTGGACCGCGGCGGCCGCCACGGGCCTCGGCGATACCTGCCCTCGTCTTGCGGGCCTGGCCCAATCGGGTCGTCAGTGCGGCGACCAAAAAGGTGGCGATCAGGACCGTCCAGCCGGCGGCACCGGTACAGACCACGATCACCGCGCCGATGAGTCCGCCCGCTACAGCCCCAGCCGCAGTGACCGTTCTGGCCATCCATCCCAGCGCTGCCGCGCCCAGATTGATCGCCAGCAGGGCCCATGTGGCGGTCTCGAGTGCAGCCGCGTGGGCGACCAGGAGATCCGGGTGCATTCCGGTCGTGCTCCACAACGCAGCCGCCGCGACGACCGGGACGGTCACGTTGTCGTCCAGCGTGACAGGCGCGGTCTCGGCGAGGCCGGCGAGGAGGGCGGCCACGATCGGCGCCACCAGTCTCCAGGTGTCCGGCACCACAGGCGACGACCACCACGTCATCCCAGCCGCTGCGGCGCCGGCAAACAGCACAAAGGCCCACAGCCCGCCCAGGGACTTCTGATGATTCCAGGGCAAGGGCGCGATGGGCGCATGGGTGCCGACGAGGGTGGCCATGCCGTCGCCCACCGCCAGGATGACCCAGGATGTGGCCACGAGGTCGAGCCGCGTCGGAAAGACCAGCACGAGCGCCAGCACCGCCGTCGGATAGAGCAGAATGCCGGATGTCCACGGCCGCTGCCGGTCGGCGCCCCTGAGGACACCCGGGAACAGCCGGGGCAGGACGAGCAGGTTGAACGCGATCGCGGTCGCGGCCAACGCCGCCGCCTGCGGCCAGGTGAGCCAGCGCAGCAGCAGCGCGAATCCTCCAACGCCGATATGAAGGAACTGTCGACGGGTTTCCATCCGGCGCCTGCCTCAGGTCGTGACGCGGCCCGAGGCTACCTCCGCGCGCCACCAGGCGAGTGTCTCAGCCAGCGTGGCGCCGATCGTGAAGCGAGGCTTCCAACCCAGTTCGGTCCGCAGGCGCGAGCTGTCGCCCACCAGACGAGGCAGGTCGCTGGGGCGCAGGCGCTCAGGGTCGACCGCGCGGGTGACGGGCAGCGATGCCATCGCGATGAGTGTGTCCAGAAGGTCTCCGATCCGGTACGCGGTACCAGCGCAGATGTTGTAGGCGCGTCCCGCGGCGCCCTCGTCCAGAAGGTGCGCATAGGCCTCCACGACATCGCGCACATCCGTCATGTCGCGTTCGGCGTCGAGATTGCCGACGCGAATCTCCGGCGGTCCGAGGCCCGCTTCGATGAGCGCAATCTGTCTTGCGAAGCCTGGGATGGCGTAGTCGGGATTCTGGCGAGGTCCCGTGTGGTTGAACGGCCGGGCCACCAGGACATCGAGGCCGTCGTCCCTGGCTGCGGCCAGCGCCAGTTGGTCCTGAGCGAGCTTGGACAGGCCGTACGGACTGGCCGGCTTGAGGGGGGCCTCTTCGTCAAGACGCTCAGCGGAGCCGGCATAGATCATCGCGGAGGTCACCACCAGGACTCGGCACTCGGGGTGATGGACCCGCACGGCCTCGAGGAGGTGATGCGTGCCGATCACGTTGGTCTTCAATGGCAGGAGTGTGCTGCGCCACGACTGGCCGACGTGGGGCGAGCCGGCCAGGTGGACGATGCGCGAGGGCGTCGTCTCGCAGATGGCCTCCTGCACGGCATTCCGGTCGGTGATTTCGACCTGGCGCCACTGGACGCCACGTTCTTCGGGTTCGAGGCCCTGGCTCCATGCCAGCACGGAATGATCGGGCGCTGTGGCTCTGAGGTGCTCGAGCAGATGCCGGCCCGCGAATCCCGCGGCGCCGGTCACAAGGGTCGAGATGCCGGCCATTCGATCAGGTGCCGGGGCGATTGCCGTATTGCGCCTGATGGTAGGCGCGATACGCCTGGTCCTGTTCCTTGATCGGGCGCCACCACGATTCGTTCTGGCGGTACCAGTCCACGGTTGCCGCCAGACCGTCTTCGAATGGCACTTCCGGAGCCCAGCCAAGTTGTCTCAGCTTGGTGGTATCGAGCGCGTAGCGGCGATCGTGACCTGGCCGATCGGCGACCGGCCGGATCAGGCTGAGGGGCCGGCCCGCCAGTTCGAGAATGCGGTGCGTCAGGTCCACATTCGCGATCTCGTTACCACCGCCGATGTTGTAGACCTCTCCGTTTGTGCCCTCCTCGATCACCAAGTCGATGGCGCGGCAGTGGTCCTCCACGTGCAGCCAGTCACGGACATTGAGACCATCGCCATAGAGAGGAAGGGGGACGCCATCGATGGCATTGGTCACAAAAAGCGGGATGACCTTCTCCGGAAACTGGTTGGGGCCGTAGTTGTTCGATGCGCGGGTGATGATGACCGGCACATCGTACGTGGCCCAGTAGCTGTAGGCGAGGCGATCGGCGCCGGCCTTGCTGGCAGAATACGGGTTGCGCGGGCGCAATTCGTCCGTTTCACGGCTCGCCCCTTCCGGCACGCTGCCGTAGACTTCATCGGTCGAAATCTGCACGAACCGGCGCAACCGCGGCGCCTGGCGTGCGGCTTCGAGCAGGACGAACGTGCCGATGACATCGGTGGTGATGAAGTCGGCTGCCGACTGAATCGACCGGTCCACATGTGTTTCGGCCGCGAAGTGCACCACCAGGTTCGATTCGCACACCAGGGGCGTCGCGACCGCAGCGTCGGCGATGTCGCCATGGACGAATCGATGCCGCGGGCTGTCCATGACCGCGGCCAGGTTTTCGAGTCGTCCGGCATAGGTGAGTTTATCGAGCGTCGTGATGTGCCAGTCCGGGCGGGCATTGAGCGCCCATCGCACAAAATTGGAACCGATAAAACCGGCGCCGCCGGTCACAAGTACCTGTGTCATCGCTGTGGGCCAGCCCCCATCATGTTTGAGAATGATCCGAGGCCTGCGAGCGTAAAGGACAGGGTGAGACGTTTGTCATCGCGCAGGCCAAAGTGGCTCAGATTCGTCACGGCATAGTCGACTGCCACGCCGCAGCACTGCGCATTGTAATAGCCGTTGAGCCGTTGCTGGAGCATGCGGTCGCGCAGCACATCGTACGTCATGCTGTAGCCGAGCGACGCCCCCTCTCCGGGCTTCTTTGCGCGGGCGGCGACCGTCAAGAAGTGGTCAGCCCTCAGCGGGTTATCAAAGCCCTGCAGTCCTTTGATGACCTGTCGTTTTGACCAGGTTCCGTTCAGGTCCAATAACCGGTGTGACGTGTTGAGCGACGCGCGATAGCTGCGGACGGCGTGGAACTGCGTGTCGTACTCCAGGACAAACTGGCCGCCCAGCGCCGGCGACGGTGTCAGGTTCACCGTGCCTCGAATCGGCGAAAAGTTGCTTGGCGGAGGGAGATACGAGTAGAGACCGTTGAAACTCGACTGATACTGCCGGTCGTATCGTGCGGCCAGCGCATTCGTGTAGTAGGTCTGGCTGACTTCGACGCTCATGACCGGGCGCACCTCCGCCTGTCCGTCGTCCTTGCGCACGCGCGCCAGCAACGTGTTCGTCAGGCCATACGTGACTGTGGTGACCCCGCCGAGGACGGTGTCAACCGAATCGAACTGCGCAACTTCGTCGAATCGATCGAACTTCGTCAACTTCTGAATTGTGACCGCAGGTTCGATGACGTGTTTGAACCGCTCCGCAAAGCCATTGCCCGGCGTGTTGAAGACGCGCGTGAACACCGGACCCACGAGACGGCCCCGCATCTCGACGAGATTGCGCGTGAGGGGAGATTTGACGAGAGCGCCAGACTCAGGATCACGAGAAAGATCCCAGTCGGTGCGCCGGAACGAGACACTGCTATTCATCGTCAGCGCCGATCCCAGCGACAGCGGGAGCCGCACGGTGGCGGAGCCGTCCGTCCGGACGATGTCAGTCCGTGTCTCCGGCTTGAACACGTCGTTGTACCGGACGACGTGGACGTACTCGAGGGAACTTCCCACGTAGAACGGTGTGCCCCAGAGCGGCGCTTCAGAGACGCTGACATTCACGCGCGGCTGGAATCGATAACTGGCGGCGACGTCGGTGCCGTAGAACACGTCGTTCCGTTCGCCCTGGGCTGAGGCCCTGAGCCGGCCCCAGTTCCCGGCGGCCGAGACGCCGAAATAGCGCCGCCGCCTCGACAACGACGAGAGGTCGACCTGATACAGCTGTTCCGACTCGGCATCGGAGAAGTAATCAGCACGCGCCTGGAAGCGAATGCGGCCGGGGAGACTTTGCGAGAGGTTGCCGCGGACGTCGAAAGACTGGCGCGCGGGCCTGATCACAGTGCCGCCGGAATCGATCTGCGCCTTTTCGCGGACGACGTAGACACGTGCGTCGCCTCGGGAACTGGGCCCACCCACGTACCGGTAATCCCCGCCGTATCCCTGCCCGCTGCTGGCAAACCAGTCGTAGTACAACGTCGCATCGTGGCTCCGGCCGAGCGCCCAGAAGAACGCGTTGCTCAGCGTGAAGCCGTGGAGCGTCGAGGAGCCGTACGTGGGCATCAGGAACCCCGTGGCGCGGCCGTCTCCCTGGATCGGGTAGTAGAAAATCGGCAGGTAGGCGATCGGAACGTCCTTCACTTTCAGGACGGCGTTGCGCATGACGGCGTACTTGTCGAGCGTGAAGGTGAGCCGTCCCGCCGTCACTTCCCAGCGCCGGTTGGGTTGCACGCACGCAGAGAACACGGCATGTGTGAGCCGGTACTTCTTCGGGCCGATCTTCTCGATACGATCGGCGGAGAACACCGCTTCGGGTTCCTGGGCCCCGAACAACGAGCGATCGATTTCACGGTCGGTCAACTGCAGCGTCCCGCTGGCGTCTTCGAAGAATCCCGTGCGCGTATTCACCTCGAATTCACCCCGCGCCGCCACAATGCGCGTGTCCGTCTGCTGGAACACGACCGCTCCGCGCGCGACAAGCCGTTCCTCGGGTTGCAGGTAGTCGATCTCGTCCGCAATCAGCACGACGTCACCGCAACGGGCCTCGATAGGAACGCCGGCCCGGCCTCGAATCTCGTTTGTCACCGAACCCGGCGGGGCCGGCGCGTCACGCGGGACCTGGCGATACTCGATGTACGAGTCGAACTGGCAACTTCCTCCCAGGATCTGTGCAGACGCCGACGTCGGCCACGCCAGGGCGGCGCTGATCAAAAACAGGAAACAGAACAATCGAGTCATGCGGTAGTGGTCGTTCAGATGAGGCCGCGCTGGAATCGGTCGACAGAATATCACGCGATCACCGTGAGGATTTCCCCAGCGAGGAACAGAGAACCGGCGACCACGACTGGTGAGCCATGCGGCGACGCCTGCGTGAGGGCGTCACGTGGTGTTGCCGCAACCACGTGTGGCACTTCCGGGACGACCTCGACGGCCATGGCCGCGAGGTCGGCTGGCGCGGTCGCCCGCGCCGAGGCGGATGCCGTGAAGACAAATCGCGACGCCATCGGTGCCAGCGTCATCAGGACCTCGGCGATGGCCTTGTCGCGCATGATTCCGAAGACGACCGGAACCGGTGTTCGGACGTGTTCGCGCAGGAACGTCGCCAGCGCGCGCGCCCCATCGAGATTGTGGGCACCATCAATCAGGATGTCGTGCCCCTGCCACGTCTGCCAGTCAAGGCGCCCAGGCCAGTGGACCTGCGAAAGCGCCGCGCTCACGGCCGCCGGGCCGACCGTCGCGAGGCCACACGCATGCGCGGTTTCCAGCGTCCGCACGGCCGTAATGGCGTTGTCAACCTGGTGGCGTCCTGCCAGCGCAAGGCGGAGTTCGCCATAGTCGTGCTTCGGCGTCTGCAGCGTGAGGCGGGTCTGTCTGGCCTCCACCACGGCTCCCGCCACCACGCCCTCCGGGGCGTAGGTGAACGACGCGTGCGCCTGACGGGCCGCGGTCGACAGCACCGCGAGCGCCGCTTCGCTTGTCCGGCCGGCCACCACCGACGCTCCGGGTTTGATGACCCCGGCCTTTTCGTTCGCGATGGCCTCGATGCTGTCGCCGAGGTAGTCCTGATGGTCGAGGCCGATGTTGGTGATGGCCACGAG
>JAHEFO010000117.1 GCA_024640135.1 Acidobacteriota bacterium | reverse complement strand
CCGCCACCCGTGTAGCCATTCTGCGCCGTCACGGCCACATCAAACGACGTCGACTCTCCGGCGGCAACCGTCCGGCTGGAGGGCGTAGCTGCCACAGTGAAGCCAGGGACCGGATCCGTATCTCCGCATGAGGAGAACCTGAATGACCCGACACGCGTACTCCAGTTGAATGTGCCGTTCGCCTGCAGATACTCGCTCGTGTACCAGAAGGTGCAGTCATCCACCGGGTCGACGGCCATCGTGCTGTAATCACCCCAACGGGACAGGCGAGTGAGCTGCGATCCGGTGCCGGCTTGGAGGGTATTGTCGATGCTCAGTGTATTGGGAACGTCGGTCACCTCACGACCGGCGAAGTTGATCGAAGCCTGCATTGTCTTGCTGCCGATCGAGTAGCCAATCGCGATGTTGCCCATCTTGTCCATCGCCATGCTGCCCATCCAGCGATACTGTCCATCGTTCGGCGCAAACGTCGACTGCTGGCGCACGGACGCCACGCCACCGGTAATATCCAATTCGTACCAGCGAATACCTGTCACCGAACCTGCCACCACTGAGTGATTGACCGACAGCGCTTCGCGATCGCCGAGATTCCGGTAGCTCAGCCGATACATCAGTCGATCACCCAGGACGTCGAGCTTCTGGCTCGTGGAAGGCTGCGGCACGCACGACCTGCCGCACGCGGCAGTAAACGCGTCAACGGCGATCGTGGTGGGCCCCGAGAACGTGGAACTGGCTGGCGCGGTGAAATCCGGAGTGAACCTCCAGAGGCGGAGCGCATTGCTCCCGCGATTCATCACGTAGTTCGGCGTTCCCGAAGGGGGCAGGCGCGTGCCGTCCAGATCCGACGCCAGCAGCGAGGCGTACGGAATCTGGTAGCAGATCTGGATGGCGTCCTGGCCGCTCAACATCTGTGTCCGGTCGTACGCGCACACCCGCCCGCCCGTGAACGATGACCCCGTGCTGCCGAACATGTTGAACGTGATGTAGTACGCGTCGGGCCACACGGACAGCTTCGGATAATCGGGGAACTCGGAATAGGAAAACGCATAGCGATGCCAGGCGCCCGTGGCGTCCTCCGTCTGCGAGACAGCGACGCACTGCAGGTAGTTGCCGGCACGCAGCGCGAACTGCGTCATGACCCAGCGGTTGGCCAGTTGGTCATACTGGACGATGGGATCACCATCGTTGCGCGTTTCGCAGTCGCCGCCGAAACCGGACCAGATGGTGTTGCCCCCCGCGGGCCCGTACAACCTGGTTCCGTCGGTCTTGTCAAAGACGGCGAACGCGGTGTTGACCCACTGGACGTACTGGGTCAACCCAGCCTCACCGGTGGTATCGGGTGGCGCGTAATTGACGTTAAACGCGAACTGCGGATTGCCTTCGCCCACGCCGTCAAAGCTCAGGCCGCTGATGGCCGACAGCGGCGTCGACACAAACGACTGCACGGCGGGATCAGTCTGTCCGCCCTGCTGTGAAGGTGGGGCCAGCTTCACCGCGAAATCCCCGCGCGTGCTCACAGCCGGGCTAGGCGGTATTTCACGCAATGGCCGCGACGTGTCGTGACGTGCGGCAGGGACCCAGTCGGGGCGTCCCACAGCCAACCCCTGCCCCTGTCCCTGCGCCTGAAGCGCAGGTCCCGGCGATGCGATCAGAATGGCGCTCGTGGCAACAGCCAGGAAACCCGCAGATGGAACTCTCATACTCGTCACTCCCGGGACAGCCAGGCCCCAGACAATCCACCCGCGTGGAAACGCAGACACACTCACAAGATTCGGCGAGGTCAGGATACTAGCGCAGGGCTGGCAGATTTGTCACCTCCCCCCAGGACGGAGAGGGCGACCAGGAGACGCGCCACTAACGTGACACCGTGCCTAATTGGTCGAGAACAGCGTCAGCGCCACGCGCAGGAACGCCTGAACCCATGGCTCCGGGTAGACGCCCATCACGATGATCCCAGCCAGACACCCGCCAATCGCCACCATGAGTGGCGCGGGCACCGGAATCGGCGTCGGGACAGCCGGGTCTTCGATGTACATGCGTCGCGCCACGACGAGATAGTAGTACAGCGCGACGACGGTCAGGACGGCGCCGAGGAACGCCAGCAGATACATCCCCTGCTCGATCGCCGCCCAGAACACGAACAGCTTCGCCCAGAATCCCGCCATGAACGGAATCCCGCCCAGCGACAGCAGAAACAGCAGGAGGCTCAGCGCCAGCATCGGCGATCGGCGCGCCAACCCCCGATACGCCTCGACATCATCGCTCTGCTCCGCGCCATTCACGGCCTGGACCACGAAGAAGGCCCCCATGTTGCCGAAGAGGTAGGCCACCAGATAGAACAGCACCATGCCCACGCCCGAAACCGACATCGCGGCCAGTCCCAGCAAGAGGTACCCGATGTGCGCCACACCGGAGTAGGCGAGAAGGCGTTTGATGTTCTTCTGCGGGATGGCCATGAGGTTGCCGGCCACGATACTGACTGCCGCCAGGGTGGCGATCAGTGGCACCCACAAAACGGCAGCTTCGCCCACGCCCTCCACATAGAGACGGAGGATGGCGACGAACCCAGCCGCCTTTGGCGCGATGGAGATCCACGCGACGAAGGGTGTGTTCGCCGCTTCGTAGGTATCGGGCACCCACATGTGAAACGGAACGGCCGCGATCTTGAAGCCGAGCCCTCCCAGCATCAGACCCAGGCCCAACAGCATCAGCGGATCGCCAACCGCCACCGCGGGCGGAATGGCGGCCATGTTGGTGGTGCCGGCGGCGCCGTACACGAATGACAGGCCGTACAGAATGACCGCGGACGAGATGCTCCCTATCAGGAAGAACTTCATCGCCCCTTCGGGCGCGGCATCTTCACCCTTCAGAAAACCCGTCAGGAAGTACAGCGGAATGGACATCAGCTCAAACGCGACAAACAGCACGATCAAGTCGCGCGCCGAAGCGAGTACCAACATCCCCAGAAGCGACGCCAGAAACACGACGTAATACTCGGTGCCTCGACGCCGGAATGACGGATGCGTCATCGCGAGTGTCGCCAGCACGCTGAGCAGGCCGGACAACAGGA
Organism: Acidobacteriota bacterium; assembly: GCA_024640135.1. Taxonomy (GTDB): domain Bacteria; phylum Acidobacteriota; class Vicinamibacteria; order Vicinamibacterales; family SCN-69-37; genus SYFT01. The sequence continues at coordinate 9,373 of JAHEFO010000117.1, read as the reverse complement.
ACAGTCGCTTGCCGAAGAGCGACAACTCGTCCAGGACGAAGCTCCCCTCGAGCGCTACGCGCCCGGGCTCGGCACTCCAGGCCGCCAGCGTGAGACCGGCCAGCCCCACCAATGTCACCCAGCCTGCCAGAAGATCGTCCGCACGCCGACGCACCAGGCCCAGCAGAAAGACCGCAAGCAGCAGCGTGAAGAGTCCGCTCTCAATCACCAGGGGGTAGGAAGTGTTCACAAGGCCCTCCCCCATCACATGCCCCCAAGCCGCATCAGCAGCGGCACGGTACTGGCGTCAATCGGGGTGATCGCCAACCCCGGAAGCACCCCAAACAACACCAGCACGCCGACGAGGATGACGATCGCCACCCACTCGGTGCCCTGCGCATCGGGAAGCTCCTGGAAGCGGGGGTCGTCGCTCTTCGGCCCCCAGAAGATGGCACGGACGACGCGGAGGACATACAGCGACGTCAGGAATGCGCCGATGACGGCGGGAAACAGCCACCACGAATTCGCGGAGGACCAGGCGCCAAGAAACGTCAGGAATTCCGCCACGAAGCCGGCGGTCGCCGGCAGACCCAATGACGACAGGCCGCCGATGGTGAACGCCACGGCGATGCCCGGCATCATGGTGGCGAATCCGCCCATCCTGAAAATCTCGCGCGAGTGCGCCTTCTCGTAGACGAGGCCGACCAGCGCGAAGAACAACCCGGTCATGATCCCGTGCGCGAACATCTGGAACACCGCGCCATTCATCCCGTTTTCGGTGAGCGTCGCGGCTCCCAGCATGACAATCCCCATGTGCGACACGGAGGAGTAGGCGATGACGTACTTCAGATCCTTCTGCGCCATCGCGCTGAGGGCGCCATACACGATGTTGATGCAGGCAATGGCGCCAACCAGCCAGACCCACTGCTGGGTGGCGTCAGGCAACAACCCCATTCCAATCCGGATGACGCCATAGGCGCCCAACTTCATGAGCACGCCGGCGTGGAGCATGGAGACGGCCGTCGGGGCCGACGCATGGCCGTCCGGCGACCAGGTGTGGAACGGAAAGATCGCGGCCAGAATGCCGAACCCGATGTAGAAGGCGAGGAACACCCACGACTGAAGCGCCGGATCGAACTCGACGGCCTCCAGTGCGAGCAGAGAAAACGACGTCGAGCCGGCCGCGACGTACAACGCCAGCATCCCGACCAGAATGAACGCCGACCCGAGCAGGAGGTACAGCGTCAACTTCATCGCCGCGTACTCCTTGGTCCCCACGCCCGTCCGACCAAACGCCCAGCCAAACAACCCCTGCGGACGAACTTCCCCGCTCGATCCCCAAATGCCGATGAGCAGGTACATCGGCAACACCGCGATTTCGTAGAAGAGAAAGAAGACAAACAGGTCCAGCGAGACAAACACGCCGAACACGCCGGTGACCAGCAGCAACAGCAGCGCGTAGAATTCCTGGTCGCGCGTCTTCACCGTCCACGAGGCAAAGACCCCGGCCAGGATGATGATCGCCGTCAGCAGGACCATCAGCAGGCTCATGCCATCGATGGCCAGCTGATAGGTGATGCCCATCGACGGCACCAGCGGGAACTCTTCGAAGAACTGGAAACCGGCCGTGGCCACGTCGTAGTTCACGTACAGCCACAGCGCGCACACCATCGACACCGCCGTGCCGATCAACGCCGTCCACCGGACCAGTGCCGGACGGGACCGACCCAGAGCCATGATGACCAGCGCACTGGCAAACGGCGCCCACGTCATGATCGACAGAACAGGCCAGCCCATTACATGGCCCCTCTCAGCCACCACATCACCGCGACCACGCCGGCCGCCAAGGCCAGCACATAGTCCTGCACCTTGCCGGTCTGAATGCCGCGGAGTCCGTCTCCACCAGACACGGTCCAGGCACTGACGACGTTCAGGACGCCATCCACGATGTAGCGGTCGATCCATCCGACGATCCGGGCCAGGGCCATGAGCATTCCGCGGTACACGGCGACAAACGCCTCGTCCACCCAGAACCCTCTGGCCGCCGCCGTCCGCAGCGGCCCTGTGGCCTGCGCCAGCGCCTCGGCGCTAATCATCTTGCGCTGGAAGGTCAGCCAGGCCAGCACGACACCTCCGGACGCCACTCCGGTCGCCAGCGGCGCCAGCCAGCCTGGTGCCTCGAACGCCGTCTCGGGATGATGGAAGGTGAAGTAAACACCGATGGCCATCGAGGCCAGGGCCAGCGCCCACAACGGCAGTGACATGGACCACGGCGCGTCGTGCGGGGCATGTCCGCCGCCGTGTTCCGACTCGCGCGACGTCTCCGGCCCGAAGAACGCCAGGAAGACGACACGAAACATGTAGAAGGCCGTGAGGAAGGCGGCCACGAGCAGGAACACAAACGGTCCTGTCATCCCGCCGTCCCACACCGCGGCCAGCACCTCTTCTTTGGAGAGGAATCCACCGAACAACGGCAACCCCGCCAGCGACAGCGTGCCCACCAGAAACACCACCATCGTCTGGGGCATGCGCCGGGCCAGACCGCCCATGCGGGTGATGTCGTTGGTCCCGACTGCATGGATCACGGCACCGGCCCCCAGGAAGAGCAGTGCCTTGAACACACCGTGAGTCAGTAGATGAAAGAAGCCGGCAGACGCGAATCCGGCGCCAATCGCCGTCATCATGTAGCCCAACTGCGACACGGTGGAATAGGCCAGCACCCGCTTGATGTCGTTTTGTGCGCACGCCAGCATGGCCGCCATCAATGCCGTCCCGGCGCCCACCCAGGCGACCAACAGCAGCACGTCCGGCGTCAACGCAAACAGGAACGCCATCCGCACCAGCAGGTACACCCCGGCGGTGACCATGGTCGCGGCGTGGATCAAGGCCGACACCGGCGTCGGACCTTCCATCGCGTCCGGCAACCAGACATGCAGCGGGAACTGCGCGGACTTTCCCGCCGCCCCCAGATAGATGCAGAACGTGATCAGCGCCAGGCCGTCGATGCCAACGAGGCCACCGTCTACCAACTGGCGCAGTTCGGCGAAATCGAACGTCCCCGTATGGCGCCACAACAGAACGATGCCAATCAGGAGCCCCACGTCTCCCGCCTTCGTCGTCCAGAAAGCTTTCACCGCGGCGCGTGCGGCCGAAGGCTTGCGGTACCAGAATCCAATCAGCAGGTAGGAGCAGAGGCCGACCAGTTCCCAGCACACGAACAGCTGGACCAGGTTCGGCGCCACGACCAGGCCGAGCATCGAAAAGGCGAAGAGGGACTGATAGGCGTAGTACCGGCCGATGCCGGGCGCCGGCTCATCGCTGAGGTAGCCCAACGAGTAGATCTGCACCAACAGCGACACCAGCGTCACCAGCAGCAGCATGACGCTGGACTGCTCGTCCGCCAGAAACCCCACCGAAGCCAGCGCCCCGTTCGCGTCGGGCAGCCACGTCCAGACGCGCTGCAGCGGCGCGTCGAGCCCTCGCCAGACCAGCACCGCGGATACGAAGGCGGTTGCCGCTCCCAGGATCGACACAACCGCTGCGGGCCGGCCAGACCGTCTCAGCGGCGCGACCAGCGCGAGCAGCATGAACGCCGACACTGGCGCCAGCACCACCGCGAGGACCAAGGGATCAAGAGGACTATCCATGCATCATCCCTTCAACCAGTCCACATGGTCAGCCATAGCCGTGCGCCTCGTGCGGAACAGCAGAATCACAATGGACAATCCGAGCGCAACCTCTGCAACCGTGATGCAGATGGCAAACACCGTCAGGACCATCCCGGTCACCTCCCCGTGAAACCGGCTGAAGGCGACCAGGTTGATGTTGACCGCGTTGAGCATCAGTTCGATTCCCAGAAGAATGCCGACGGTGTTGCGGCGTGTCATGACGCCGAACAATCCGATGGAGAACACGACCGCGGCCAGCGACAGGTAGGCGTACAGTCCCATGGCTATTCCTCCGGCCTCGCGAGGTAACTCGCTGCCAGCAGGGAGACCAACAGCAACACCGCGAGGAGTTCGAACGGCAAGATGAACCGGGTCATCACCGCCGTGCCAATCAGCCGCGTCGGATCAGATTCCATGGGGACTCTCGACGTGGGAAGCACAATTCGCGACAGGCTGTTGAGCATGATGCCCAGGAACAGCGCGGCGACCCCGCCACCGATCAGGACCCGGCGGCTCGTATGCGCCAGACGCGTTCCGACCAGGCGTTCGGTGACGACGATGGCAAAGACCACGACGGTGACGACGCCCCCCGCGTAGAGCAAAATCTGGACACCGGCCAGGAACTCGGCGTCGAGCATCAGGAACACGCCCGCCGTTCCCGTGAGCGCAAGCGCGAGCCAGAGCACGGAATGAAACAGATTCTTGGTGAGCACCACCCCCAGCGCCGACCCGACCAGCAGCAGGGAGAGCACCCAGAAGCCGGCAACTTCCAGCGTCATGATGGCCCTCCGGTGGCGCCGTCAGCCGTGGGCGCCGGTTCCGCTTTCGCGACCGGGGCCTTCTTCGGCGGCGCCTGCATGTCGCGCAACCGGTTCCCGGTCGCCCAGGACGCGTCGTGCTGCTCACCGATGGCATGCAGTCGGTCCTTGTCGAGCAGGAGTTCCCGGCGATCGGCCGTGGCCAGATCAAATGACTTCATCATGATGATGGCGTCGGTCGGACATACCTGAACGCACAGTTCGCAGAACTCGCAGGCATAGAGCTCAAGGGTGAAGTTCTTGGCGTAGTTGCGCCCTTCCGCCTTGAGCATCTCCACCTTGATCACAGCCGGTGGGCAGATGAATTCGCACAGGCGGCACCCGATGCAATTCTCCTCGCCGGTCTCCGGATGGTAGGTCAGGGCCAGCAAACCGCGGAAACGATCAGGATACGTCCGGGGCCGCTCCGGATAGTGCACGGTGACCGGCTTGCGCAGCAAGTTGATGAAGGTCACGCGCATCGCGCGATAGACCGCCCTGACCAGCAGTCCGGTCTCGCGCCAGAAGCCCATCGGCTGCAGGTCAGACACCGGGGGCACCCCTCCACACCACCGCAATTGCCGTCGCCATGACCAGGAGCATCGTCAGGGGCAACAGCAGCTTCCATGAGATTTGCAGAATCTGGTCCACGCGAATGCGGACGAAACTCCACCGGATCCACGTGATGACGAGAAACATGAACAGCGCCTTCGCCAGGAACCACACCGGGCCGAGCCACTCCGGCCCAGGCCCGGCCCACGCGCCGAGGAACAACAAGGCGCCGAGAAAGGAGGTGCCCAGGACGTGTGCGTACTCGCCGAGCTGAATCAACGCGAACTTCATGCCCGAGTACTCGACCCGGAAGCCCGCCACCAGTTCCGACTCGGCCTCCAGAATGTCGAACGGCACACGGTTCTCCGCCGCGACGCTGGCGATAACGAACGCCAGAAAGCCCAACTGGCCCAGTACAGGATAGGCAATGAACCAGAGGCCGCTCTGCGCCGAGGCGATGTCGGACAACCGCAGGGACCCGGTCAGCAGCACCGGAATCAGCGCTGCAAGCAGGAACGGCAGGTCATAGGAGATGATTTGATTGACCGCCCGCATCGCGGAGATCAGGGCGTACTTGTTATTGGAACTCCACCCGGCCATGAACAGGCCGACAATTTCCATGGATGACACGGCGAGAAAGAACAGAATCCCGATGTTCAGATCCGCCACACCCAGCCCGGGCGCGAACGGGATGGTGGCAAAGATCAGCAGACAGGGCACCAGGAAGACGACCGGTGCGAGATTGAAGATCCGGCGATCGGCCTCCCGGGGCACGATGTCTTCCTTCATCATCAGCTTCACGGCGTCGGCGATCGGCTGCAGAATCCCGTGCCAGCCGACACGGTACGGCCCCACCCGCGATTGCATGCGCGCCGCGAATTTCCGCTCCAGCAGCGTGACGTACGTCACCAAGCCAACCACAGTGAGCAGCAATGCGACCCCGGCGATTGCGCCCACAACGGCATCCGGGAGCGGCGTCATCGATCCACCTCACCGAAGACCGGATCCACCGACCCCATGATGGCCACGACATCCGCCACACCATGGCCCGGAATGATGTGCGGCAGGATCGCCAGGTTCGAGAACGAAGCGCCCCGCCACTTCATGCGGTACGGTTTCGGCCCGCCATCAGCCTGCAGGTAGCAGCCGACTTCCCCTCGGGGGCCTTCCACCCGGGCATACGTCTCGCCTTTCGGGACACGCACCTGCGCCAGCGACTTCACGCCGGGACGCGACGAGATCGGTCCTTCTGGCAAGCCGTCCAGAATCTGGCGCACGATCCGGATCGACTCGCGGAACTCCACCATCCGGACCTTGTAGCGCGCATAGCAATCGCCGGCGGTCTCCACCGGAACACGAAACTCGAAGTCCTCATAAGAGGAGTACGGCGCCAGCCGTCGCAGGTCGCAATCCACACCGGAGGCCCGAAGAAGCGGCCCCGAGATCCCCACATCCAGCGCCAGTTCCCGCGAGATGACACCGACCCCCTGGGTTCGCATCATGAAGAACGCGTTCCCCTCGAGCATCTCCTCATATTCCAGGATGCGCTGCTCGATAAGATCCACCGTCGTTCGGCACTCCGAGGCCCAGCCCTCCGGCACGTCGTAGCGGACACCGCCGACCTGGTGGAAACCGTAGAGCAGGCGCGCCCCCGTCAGCGACTCGAACAAATCCAGCACGAGTTCGCGCTCGCGAATGCAATACAGGAAGATTGTCGCGCCGCCGCCCAGCGCCCCTCCCATATCCATGCACCACGTCCCGAGCCACAGACAGTGCGAAGCGACCCTCTGGAGTTCTCCGACAAGGACGCGCAGGTACTGGGCCCGCTTGGGCACTTCAAAATTTGCCAGTCGTTCAGCAGCCATCACGTACGCCAGCTCGCTCGCCATCGCTGCGACGTAGTCCGTCTTGGACGCAATGGACGGGTACTGCACGTACGCCAGGTTCTCGGCCAGCTTCTCGTGACAGCGATGCAGATACCCGATCACGGCATCCACACCGACCACCGTCTCTCCCTCAAGCGTGAGAATGGCCCGGAACACCCCATGCGCGGACGGGTGCTGCGGCCCCATGTTCATGGAGAGCCGCTCGGCCCCGGTGTAATCGAGTTCCTTGACGACGGTGGATGTGGAGTCGGCAGCCATCACAGTGTCTCAGCGATACGGAGGGTACGGCGTGTCCACGGCGTATGACTTCAGCAGCGGGTGGCCGACCCAATCATCATCGAGCAGAATGCGGCGCAGGTCGGGATGTCCTTCGAAGTGAATCCCGAACATGTCGAACGCTTCACGCTCCATCCATCCGGCTCCCCGATACACCGTGGCCAGCGACGCGCAACTGGTCACCCCAACGCCAAGGCGGGTCTTCATGAGCACCGAAAACGGCGCGTCAAGGTTGTCCACCCAGGCGACGACCTCCAGCCCCTCGTCCTTCCAGTCCACCGCGGACAAGAACGAAAAATACGTGCACCCCAGAATGTCCTTCGCGAACTCCGCAAACGCCGCCCACTGCGCGGCGGGCACGTCGACGACGATCGCGTCCCCGTCTCCGCCGGCCACGGTGCCCGGGAATTCAACGATGCGCGTGCGTGCCTCGGTGGCGTTCACTAGTCGACCTTTGGAGAAGGAGCCGCGCGCTGGCCGGTGGTACGGAAATGAGCGATCTGCTCCTGCAGGAGCAGCAACCCATTCAACAAGGATTCAGGGGGCGGCGGACACCCGGGCACGTACACATCCACGGGGATGACACGGTCCACGCCTTTCACCACGTGGTACCCATGTCGAAACGGCCCTCCTGAGTTCGCGCAGGATCCCATGGAGACAGCCCATTTGGGATCGGGCATCTGATCGTAGATGCGCAACAGCATGGGCGCCATCTTGATCGTCACCGTTCCCGAAATAATCATGAGATCGGAATGCCGGGGCGACGCCCACGGCACCATGCCCAGGCGCTCGACGTCAAAACGCGAGGCAAACGTCGCCATCATCTCGATCGCGCAACACGCCAGCCCGAAACTCACCGGCCACACCGACGACTTACGTGCCCAGTTCAGGAAGGCGTCCGTTGCAGTCGTCAGAACGAACCCGCCCGGAAAGCTGTGCAGCCCCTCGGTGAGCGACTCGAACTGCGTGGAGTGTTTGTCGCCGGATGCGGGACGTGACTTGTGATGCTCCTGCCACTCCTGGAGATCCTTGATGTCCTTCCAGACGGGCGCCGGCACGACAGGGACGGGGCGCTTCACTTCCACTCGAGAATCCCTTCCCGGTAGGCGTAGACCCAGCCCAGCGTCAGGATTCCGAGGAACCCTCCCATCGCACCGAGGGCCCACCCGCCCAGTTCGCGCAACACGAGGGCAAACGGAAACAGGAATACGGCAAGCGCATCAAACACGATGAATACGAGTGCCACCAGGTAGAACCCGACAGGAAACTGCACCCAGGCCGTGCCAATCGGTTCGGCACCGCACTCGTAGTTTTGTTGCTTTGAATAGGAGGCGTCAGGCCTGGACGGCCGCAGGAGCCAGGCCGTCAGCAAAGAAATCGCCGCAAAACCAACGATTATCGCGAGGTAAATTACAACGTGCCAATAGCCGGTCAACAGGTACTTCGTCCTTCTCGAAAACCCACGAAGTATAACACGCTAGCCGGCACGGTTTGACAGTTGCGCGAACCATTGAGGCACCGCCACACCGCGTTTCCCCATGGCGCGCATCAACCCGAGCCCCGCAGCCACGGGCAACCAGTCGCCCAGGTCTCCGGCAGTTGCCGGGTCGCGCAAGGCCACTGCCAATTCTCGCCGCCTCGCACGCCAGGCCACCGCAGCGGTCTCGCCTTCTGACGAGAGCACTGACGTCAACTGGCCGGCAATCAGAAACATCAGGCCACACGCCACCACGGCACCAGGCACGACCAGAGGCAGGTCCCCCAGATGCCCGAAGACGTTGGCGAAGACCACGAGACCCGCGACCCCGAGCGCGACGACGGCCCATCCCGCGATGCCTAGACCTCGTCCGGCCGCCAGGCGCTCGCCGTCGAGCAACCCCGATTCTGTCAGCTCCTCCCGGACCGCCCGGCGAAACGCCGGCAGGGCGCGTTGCATGAGTGTCCAACCGGCCTGAAGCTCAGTTTCGTCATTCTTCAGGTGCGGCCACAAGGCATCAGCCATCACCTGTTCATGGGGCCGCAGGCCCCTGGGCATGGGCATCACCATCCGGTACGGGGGGCTGGGTCCGTCGCCCTGACCCGTCCCACGGATTGTGATGATGTTGCGACGAACCAAATCCAGTAACGCCGCCTGCAATTGCTGGATTCCGATCGCGACCCGTCCCCGGACAAGCGACGTGCCCAGGGCCGGCGGCAGGGAATTCGCGGCGGCGGG
>JAHEFO010000116.1:7927-12459 GCA_024640135.1 Acidobacteriota bacterium | reverse complement strand
ACAGTACCGCCGCATCCAGTGCCTGCTGGGTCGTGAGCTTCTTGTCGAACAGTTCCTGCTGCCGGGCGAGATTGCGCTTGGCGTCCGCCAACTGGACGCGCTGACTGGCCAGGTCCACTTCCTGGCGCTCGATGTTGGCCTCCTGAATCTGCACCTGCGTGTCAAGCAGGGAGGTGTCGATCTTCGCCAGGAGCTGCCCCTTCTTGACGATGTCGTTGAAGTCGGCAAACACGCCCACGACGCGGCCAGAAACCTGAGACCCGACCGGCACCGCTTTGGTGGCCTGCAGCGTTCCCGTGGCGCTCACTTCTTCCACGACGTCGCCTTGCGAGACCGTCGCCTTCATGAATTCCGGAATCTGGGGTGGCTTGGTGCTCTGGTAGTAGTAGTACCCGCCGCCGGCAAGTACCAGGAGGATGACAAGCGAAATCAGCTTCTTCATAATCGTCTAGGCCTGTTCAGGAGTCGAATGCGCCGCCCCTCGGCGCAAGCCAGCAATACCTTCTTCAAACAACGTGTAGACAGTCGGCACCAGGACCAGGGTCACCAGTGTCGAGGCGGCCAGTCCGCCAATCACGACTCGCGCCAGGGGCGCCTGCAACTCAGCGCCTTCGCCGAGCCCCAACGACATCGGCACCAGGCCGAGAATCGTGGTCAGAGTCGTCATCAAAATCGGCCGGAGCCGGGTGCGCCCGGACACTTCGACCGCCTCCCGCAGGGGCTTGCCGTCCCTCCGGCGGAGGACATTCGTGTAGTCCACCAGGAGGATTGCGTTGCTCACGACGATGCCAGCCAGCATGATTACTCCGATATACGCCTGCAAACTGAAGGACGTTGACGTGAGTTTCAAGATACCGACCACACCAATGAGGGCCACCGGCACGGCGAACATGACAATGAGGGGATCCTTGAGGGATTCGTACTGCGACGCCATTACGGCGTACACGAGCAAGACCGCCAGCAGGAGCAGGACCTGGAGCTGGCCGAACGCCTGGTTCTGCTCCTCCACTTCCGGGCCGAACCCAACCGTAAAGTCCCGGGGGATGTCCAGCCCGTCCAGCCCCGCCTGGATCGCCTTGACGGCATCACCAATGGCCACGTCGGCCTCGAGCTCGGCGTTCACCCGCGCGATTCGTTCCTGGTTCTTTCGTTCAATCTGAGTCGGACCGCGCTGGGTGTTGATGGTCAGCAGGTTCTTGGCCGGAAGGACCTGGCCCGACGGCATGCTGATCAGCACATCATTGACCGACTCCACCCGTTCACGATCTTCTTCACGCAGTCGAACGATGATGGGGAATTCCTTCCCGCGTTCCCGGAACACCGCGGCCTGGGTGCCCGCCATGTTCGTGCGAATGGCGTTGGCCACATTCGCGACCGAAAGTCCGAGCAAGGCGGCCTTGGGGCGATCCACCCGAATCGCCAGCTCCGGCCGTCCTTCCTGACGCCCTATCTGCGGGTTGGCGATCCCCGGTGTCCGTTGAAGGAGGGCGAGCACGTCCTGCGACACGGCATTGGAGTCTTCGAGCGAGAAGCCCCGGATCTCCACGGCCAGACGGCCGTCCGTGTTCTGGTTGCCGAGAATGCGGCTCAGCGACCGGTTGCCGCCCGACGCTCGCGTGGAAATCGAGACGCCCGGAAGGCCGACGACCACGCGCCGAAGATCGGTGGCGACTTGATCGCTGCTGCGGCTCCGTTGATCCCTGGGGACGAGTTTGACGGTGACCGTGGCGTTTCCGCCGCCACCGCCGCCAAAGCCGCCACCGCCGCCCGCCGACGCGATAATCGTGACGGCCTCGGGCACATTGGCCTTGACCATCTCCTCAATCTGCAGCGCCACCGCCTGGCTGCGTTCGATCCGGCTGCCCACGGCGAGGCGCCCAGTGATCGAGACTTCGCCCTCGTCTGTCTGCGGCAGCAGTTCTGTGGGAATGGAAGGCAGAATCAGCATCGCGGCGATCGTCAGCCCGGCTGCACCCATCAGGACGGTGGGGCGGTGCTGCAGCGCCAGATGGAGCAGGCTGCGATACCCATCGTCGAGAGACTCGAACATCCGTTCGCTGATGGTGAACACCCGCCCGGAGAGCCCCTGGCGCTGGGCCGTCGGCACTGGAAGCACGAGCAGCCGTGAACACAGCACGGGGACCACCGTGACGGCCACGAACAATGACATCGACAACGAGAAGATCACGACGATGGCCAGCTGCGTGAACAGAATGCTGGACATGCCTGTGAGGAAGAGCAGCGGGACGAACACGGCGACGTGCGTCAGCGTTGACGCGAGGATGGCGGACCAGACTTCCTCGCTGCCCTCAATCGCGGCCTGCAGGCGAGGTTTGCCAAGCTCCATGTGCCGGAACGTGTTTTCGAGCACGACGATGGACGCGTCGACGATCATGCCGACGCCAAGCGCAAGTCCGCCGAAGGTCATCGTGTTGAGCGTGAAGCCCGCGAAGTGGAGCAAGCCGAACGTGCCGACGATCGAAATCGGGATCGACACGCAGATGATGAACGTGGAGCGCAGGTTCCGCAGGAACAGAAAGATGACGATCACCACGAGGAAGGCGCCGTAGTACGCCGCCTCCCGCACCGCCGAGATCGACCGCTCGATAAACGTCGACTGGTCGTCGAGCACCGTCAGATGCACGCCCTGGACTTCCCGGTTGATCCGCTCCACCTCGTCGCGGATTTGTGACGCGATCGCGACCGTGTTCTTGCCCGACTGCTTCGTGACGCGCATCCGTACGCCGGACTTGCCGTTGATGCGGGTGAAGGAGCGGAGGTCCTCGGTGGTGTCTTTGACGTCGGCCACGTCGCGCAGGTAAATCGGCACGCCGGCGCGCGTGAAGACAATCAGATCCTCGATTTGCTCGATGGAGTCGAATTGACTCTGGCTCCGGAGAAGATACGTCGTGTCTCCCTCGTTCACTTCGCCGAGCGGGACGTTCTGATTCTCAGTGCGGATGGTCTGGATGACCCGGTCCACGGGGAGGTCGAGCGCCGTGATCTTCTCCTTCGACAGTTCGATGCGGATCTGCCGGCGGAGCCCGCCGTCGACCGTCACCGAGGCCACGCCCTCCACGCGCTCGAGCCGGGGCACCAAATCCACTTCGGCCAGCTCGCGCAGAGCGACCCGGTCGAAGTCGCCTTCGACACCGAGACCGATGATCGGCGACGCGTTCGAGTCGAATTTGAAAATCGTCGGCGCATCGGCGTCATCAGGAAGGCGTCCCCGGATGCGGTCGACTCGCGTGCGCACTTCGTCGGCCGCCTCGTTGAGTTCGGTACCCCACGCGAAGTTCAGCCGGACGGTGCCGGAACCTTCCGAGGCGGTGGAGTTGATCTGCTCCAGCCCCGGCACCGCCGCCAGCGACTGTTCCAGCGGGCGAATGATCAGCTCCTCGATTTCCAGGGGCCCCACGCCGCCGTACCCGACCCGCACGGTGAGGCTGGGGTAGCTGACATCAGGGAGCAAGTCGACGGGCAGACGCGTCAGCGAGATCGATCCCAGGAGGACAATGATCGCCGACACCATGAACATGGTGACCGGACGGTGAATGGCAAAACGAGGCACGCTCATATGTGGTTCTCCCGCCTGTCAGACCGCAGGCGACGCGCGCCTTAGAGGCCGCCCCCGCGACCCGCCCTGGCGCCCGGCGCTGCCGTTTCACCGCCGGGGGCTTCGCTCGCTCGGCCACCCGCCCGCCCGCCGGGCATATTCATCGGCGTGATGCGGTCGCCGTCGCGCAGCGCGAGGGCCCCGGTCGTCACCACCTGGGTGCCCTCGGTCAGGCCCTCGAGAATTTCGATGCGTTCGCCGTCCTGCAGGCCCGTGCGGACGGGTTGAAACTTGGCGTTCTGTCCGTCGATGAGATACACGCCGCGCTGGCCTTCGGCGTCGATCACGGCATTGCGCGGCACGGTCAGTGCCTCGCTGTGAACGTCCACCGTCAGCTTCACCCGGGCGAACATTCCCGGCTTGAGGCGGTACCCAGGGTTGGGCACTTCGATCTCCATTGAGGCCGTGCGGGTCGCCGAATCAAACACCGGCGCCACCCGGCTGACCGCGCCGGTGAACTCTTCGCCGGGAAACGCGTCCACGGTGATGAGCGCCACGACGCCGGGTGTGACCCGCTTGAAGTCCTTCTCAACCAGGTTTGAGACCAACCGCACGGTGGCAATGTCCACCACCGAGAGGATGGGCGTATTGGCTCCTGCGAACGCCCCCTGATCCAGGTTCCGCTTTCCGACGAAGCCATCGACGGGGGAGAGGATGTTGGTATTCGACAGCGTGATCTTGAGCTCGTCGAGGCGTGCCTGCGTCTGGCCCAACTGCGCCTCGGCGAGTTCCACGGCGGCGACCGCCGAGTTGTACGCGGCCTCGCTGTCCTCGACGGTTTGCCGGGTGGCCAGGCCCCGCGACAGCAGTTCGGACTGTCGCGCCAGGGACGTCTTGCGCAGTTGAAGGTCGCTCTGGCGCTGGGTCACCGTGGCACGGTTGACCATGAGGCTCTGTTCGACCTGCTTGACCTGTT
>JAHEFO010000116.1:0-7917 GCA_024640135.1 Acidobacteriota bacterium | reverse complement strand
TCGATCCGGCCCGCGACGCGCGGCACGATATCGACCGTCGCCTGGCCGATCAGATTTCCAACCACCGTGATGTACTCGATCACTTCGTGCCGGGTGACCGGTGCCGTATCCACCGTGAGCGCCGGCCGGCCGCTGCCGCGCCCTCCGCCGCGGCCACCTCCGGATGTTCCCGCTGTTCCGGGTGAGGGGGCGGTGGCCCCCTCCACCTGTGGAGACCGGCTGTAGTAGTAGGTGCCCGCCGCACCAAGAACGAGCAAGGCGATTGCGGCAATTTTCTTCATGTGTCCAGCTACCCAGCTCTCGTTCGAACCTGCCTCGTGGCGACCCGGCTACTGAATCCGCTGCACGCGATCGAATTCCGCGATGGCGTTGATGTAGCGAATAGTCGCGGACAGTTCGCTGTTGCGCGAGCTCGTCAGCGAGTTCTGCAGCGTGATGACCTGGAAGTTGGTGGACATGCCGACCGAGAAGCGGGTCAGTTCCGCCGCCAGTGTCCGTTCGGCCGCTTCACGCGATTTCTGGGCGGCGAGCAACTGCTTGTAGGTGCTCTGCACGTCCAGTCCCGCGCGGGTGACCGCCGTCGCGATGTCGAGTTCCGTCTTCTTCAGGGTGGTCCTCTGCTGCTCGAGGGCCAGCTCAGAGCGCAGGTAGTTGGCCTTCTGCGACGTCATGCCCAGTGGCTTGCTGAAGGTCACGCCGGCCGTCCAGGTCGGGGTCGTCAACTGCACGATGTCCTTGAGCGCGTCGAGATAGCCACTCTCCCTGATGAGCACCGCGGCGCCGCCAAAGCCCGACCGCTGATACTGGTTACCGGCGGTGCCGGCCACGCGGTAGGTCGCGGTAAAGTCCAGTGAGGATCGGAACGAGTCCTTGGAGACGGTCAGGTTCAATTCGGAGATCCGCATCTGCTGCCGCGCCTGTGCGATGTCCGTGCGCTCGGCGATGGCGTGGTCGATGGCTGCGGGAATGTCGACGACCGGCGGCTCGACCGACGGCAGGTCGGTCGGATTGATCGTCGCATTGAAGAACTCGTCATCGGTGCTGTCCACCAGCAGCCGCTTGAACGCGATTTCCGCATTGCGCCAGCTGATTTCCGCAGCGAGGAGCGACTGCTCGCCATTGGCGATCTGCGACTCGAGTTGCACGAGATCGATTTCGGCGACCGTGCCCACTTCCACCTTGACTTTGTTGTCCTCGTAGTTCCGGCGCGACAGATCGAGCGAACGCCGCTGGATCTCGACGGCTTCGATCGACTGCCGCAAGGCCCAGTAGGCCGTCCGCACCTGGTTCTTGATGTTCTCGACCTGCGTCAGCAACTGGATGTCGGTGATCTGCCGCTGAATCTGCCCGGTCTTCAGGGAGTTGCGCTGGCTGTCGATCTTGCGGCCCTGCAGCAGCGGCTGACTGTAGTTCAGGCTGAGGCTCGACGAGTAGTTGGGATTCACGGTCGTGAGCGCACTGTCCGAGGCACTCCGCCCGTTGTTGAACGACACCTGGAGTCGCGCGCCCTGCCAGGAGAACGGCTTGGTCAGCGAGGTGTTGAGCGAATTGCTGGTCGTGGTCGTCCGCGCGCCGCCGTCGAGCTGCGAGGTGGATTGCCGCTGCGAATTGCTGTAGCTGTAGGACGTGCTGAGGCTTGGGAGGAACGCCGCCCTCGCGGCCTGCAGGGAATAGTCCTGCATCTGCGGATTGAGCCTGGCATTCTGAATGTCGAGGTTCTTCTCCAGAGCCCGCTCGACCGCCATCTCCAGTGACAGGTCCACGCGCTGCGACCCCTCCGTCACAGGCGGCAACGCCCGGCCGACCACATACGGATCCTGGACCGGCGCCTGAATGCCGCCCTCCTGGGTCGCCTGCGGCGGTCCGGCCTGGCCCGCCAGGGCCGCGACTGGCGCCACCATTACCGCGGCCACTGCCCACACCATCACCTTCGACATCTGATTTTTCATGTAACTGCTCCGTCTGGGCAGTCGCCACACCTGGCGGCTGCGCGAGTGGTTGTCTAGCGTCCCTGCCGCCGGGTTCGTGCGCGATATGCCTGTAGCGCCGTGTTCTGCGCTGGAGTCATGACCAGCGAGAACTCATAAATCATCACGGTCCACGACTTGTTCAAGGCCGTCCGCTGCGCTTCGACGCGGTCAACCTGGAGCCCGATGGTCTCAGGACCGACCTTCCGTTCCGCCATCATCCGGTTGAGCTCGTCCTGCTGCTTCTTGTGTTCCGCGGCGGCTCCGGCCATCTTCTGTTCGCGGTTTCGCCAGAGCGCCTCAATCCGTGTGGCCTGATCCGGCTTGAGGTCCAGTTCCTTGATGACCACAGGATCCTTCCACCAGGGCAGGCGGGGCTGGCTGCTTCCGGCAGGCCGCTGCCCCTCGCCCAGGCCATCATTCCTCTGTGGCTGGGTCGCCAGGGCGCCGTCATGGCCTCTGCGGATGGCCCCGGACGTCGCGACGCTCCGATCCGCCGCCGACATCACCAGCGCCAGCGTCAGAGCGCCCAGCCCGAGCAGTCGACCGAAGTGTTTGCGCGCGGGAATATGGTGCATCACGGTTGTTCTTACGCCCTGTCCAATTTCCCCGTTTACGTGGCTGCCAGCGTCTCGAGACGGTCTATGACCTGCCCCACGACGCTATTGGGCGTCGACGCCCCGGCCGTCAGTCCGACCCGGATCGGGCCGGTCGCGGGGAGCCAGTCGCGTGCCACGGCCTCGGCGATGTCAGCCGTTGAAGGGGCGCCGATCGGCCGGTGCCTGATTTCGGTCGCCGAGACCACGCAGGAGGGCTCGGCAATATGAAAGGTCCGGCAGCGGTCGGCACAGATCTTTGCCAAATTGCACGTATTGCTGCTGTTGTAGCCGCCAATCACCACCATCATGTCGAGCGAGACATCGTCGAGCAGGGTCACCACCGCGTCCTGTCGTTCTTGTGTGGCGCTGCAAATCGTGTCGAAGGCCCGGAACAATTCCGGCAGGGCCTCCGCGCCGAACCGGGAGCGCATGGCCGCCCGGACCATTTCTCCAATCGCCAGCGACTCGGTCATCAGCATGGTCGTCTGATTCGCGCAGCCGACCTTCAGGAGGTGGCGGTCCGGGTCGAACCCTGGCGACACCGCCCCGGCAAAACGATCCAGGAACGCCTTCGGATCTCCGCCCTGAACGATGTAGTCGCAGACCACGGCGGCCTCCTGCTTGTCGAGCACCACGATGTAGTGCCCACCCGGGTACTGCGTGGCCTGCGAGGCCGTGGCACGGGTCTCCTCATGCTCGACCTTGCCGTGGATAATCGAGGTGAATCCGTCCTGCGCGTAGCGCTTGACGTTCTTCCAGACCGTCAGCACGGATCCGCAGGTCGTGTCGACCAGGGTGCACCCCTGGCGGTCCAGGCGCGCCATGTCGGCCACCGACACTCCGAACGCGGGCAAGATGACCACGTCATCGGCTCCCAGGGCTGTGCCGGCTTCATCCGCGTCCGTCAGGAAGCGAATGCCCTGCGCGCGCAACTGGTCGTTCACGTGAGGGTTGTGGATGATTTCGCCGGTCAGGAAGACCCGTTGGTCGGGGAACTTCTTGCGCGTCTGGTAGGCGTAGTCGACCGCCCGGTCAACGCCATAGCAGAAGCCAAACTCCCGCGCGAGGTAGGTTGTGAGGCGGCCGGTCGTTCGCTCGTAGCCGGCGGCCCGGAGGTCTTCAACCAATGAGCTGTGGTACGCGGCCGTCAGTTGATCGGCGACGGCCGCCTTCAAGTTGAGGCCCTTCCGGAAGATGATTGGCGGCATGCGTGACCGTCTATTCTACGGGTTTTACCCGGCACTCCGCCGACTGGCGACGATTGGCACCGCGTTCAGCGGTTGGTGACCGAGACGTCGATCAGGCGCGGGGTCATTTCGGCGAGCGCACCAAAGGCCGGCCCGAACTCAGGCTGCGAGTACGGATCGTCGAAGAGTGGTGACGCGTCAAGTGTGGATTCCCCCATCTGGGCCGACGTCGACGCGACGACCTCTTGAGTCCCGTCAGAGCCGGGCCAAATCGCATCCCGCAGTTCCACACTCGACACGCCCAGCAACAAACCAGCGGCCGCAGCCGCTGCCAGCCACCCGGGGCTGACCCCACGGCCCGCACCCGCCTCGATGGATCGAGTGGATCGGGCGGGGAAGCTGATGACCTTGGCCGGACGATCCAGGAATGCCAGCCGCCGCAAGACCTGATCTCGCTGAGCCACCAGCCGTTTCTCGGGGAAGGCCGCATCGGCCTCGGCCCGGCCCAAATCCTGAACGTCTTCGAGCCACCGACTCATTTCGGTCGCACGCTCGGCACAGATATCGCACTGGTCCAGATGGGCCGGTCGCATCCCCGTGCTCCAAATCTCAACCAGCGCATCCTCGGATAGATGCCCACGACGAAGTACGATGTCAGCGAGCCGCATGGCGAACCCTCCCCTTTTTTACCGTTCCTGTCACGTCCTGGCCTGACAGCAGCGTGCGCAGGCGCCGAATGGCGCGGAATAAGTGGACGCGTACCGTGGATTCATTCAACCCGGTCATTGAGCTGACTTCCCGAGACGTCCGTCCTTCAAAATGACTCAACACGAACACCAACCGTTGCCGCTCCGGCAACTCAGTCAAGGCGGCCCTCAAACGCCGCCGCCGCTCGTTCTGCAGGACCTGATCTTCCGGACTGGGTCCCCTTGACGGCAGGTGCTCAGCCGGATCCCGCTCGACCCCGTCTGAATCGGTCGTCGGCCTGGCAATCCACCGTTCGCGCCGCCGACGGGCTTTGAGCCGGTCCAGGCACCCATTGATGAGAATCCGGGTGAACCACACCTCAAATGGCAGTTCCTCGCGGAACGTGGCCATGTGGGTGTAGGCCTTGACGAACGCATCCTGTACCGCCTCGTCGCCGTCAGCCGCATCGCGCAAATAGTGAAAGGCGATGCGCGCGGCCCGCCGTTGATGGCGCTCCACGAGTTCCGCATATGCGTCCCGGGCCTGATCCAATTCCCCGGCGCTCTGAAGCGCCTTTACGGCGACAGCAACCCGGGTATCGGCTTCTCGAGGGGCCTCTGAAATAATGACTCAACTCCTAGTGCTAAGAATACGCCCAATGAAGATGCGTGTTTACTCTCGAGGACCAAGCCGGTCGCAGCCCACAAAGGCCCGTCTGGTTAAGCAAGTCTGGCGCCTTTCGGGCGGAATCGGACATTAGCGGGCGCCCGGGTAATAGTGGCCCAGAATGGCGTCTACTGAATCGCCCCGGCGGGCCCTGGCCATGGTGCCGACCTGACACAAGCCCACACCATGGCCAAAGCCGGTCCCGTCAAGCTGGAATCCACCGGGGGTCTGGCGAATCTGGAACCGTGTGCTCATCACTGAGCGCGCGCCCCGGTCTGCGGAGACGATGGCGCGCAGCGTTTCGCCACTCACCTGTCTGGTCCGGTCTGCCACGATGTCCACCGTGGTGGCGCGGCCGGAGGCATCGCGTTGGGCGACGCGCAAGTCTCGCAGCCGGCCCTCGGTTCGCGTGCGCGGATCGCGGCTCAATATGGCGACCCACTCCTGTTCAGTCGCCGCGAACCGCCAGGCCCGGTGGGTGCGTTCGGGGAGGTCATCGGGCGCGGCCGGGAGATAGGGCAGGAGTGGGCCGCCCCAGGCGGAGCCCGGCGTCGTCGTGTAGCCGCCGCAGTCCGCGTGAAAGAGCGCCTGGGCCGGACGCCGGTTGTACCGCAGGATCCGCCCGGCCGTCCGCGCGACGGCCGTCCGTGCGGCGGCGCTGAAACTCGATGTCTCGAGCCGCGACGGCTCGTACAGCTGACAATGGGTCTTGTCGCACACGTCGAAGCCCTCATTCTTATGGCGCCCGACCTGCGCTGCCGCGTAGGTCCTGGCGATGATGGCCTGGACTTCAAAGATCCGGGCAGTCACGGGCGCAGATTCTCCGACGGGTGACACTTCGGAGAGCGACGCGCCCAGAACGTAGTCCTCCAGAGGGATGTTCATGATCCGGCCTGCCACCTGGACTTGCAGGAATACCGGCACGTCGGACGGCGCCGCCCCTGGAATCCGAGGGGCTGCCGGCGCGCACGCGGCCCCGGCCCCGATGGCGGCCAGCACAACAGCGATGAGACGGAGTTTCAGCGATTGTGACACCTCGTCAGTATCTTAAGCCCCTGTTTCGACGGTTGCGTGCGCGGTGGTCCCATGACCCCTGATCCCGTTCTGGTTGTTGACAACGACGCGTTCATTCTCGGCGTGCTTTCGCACGCCGGTCGTGCACGCGGACTCGAGGTCATCGCTGTGCAGTCCTCCGAAGAGGCGGAGGCGCTTCTGGCGACGCGGCGCTTCAGCGTTGTGGTGATCAACCTGCAACTGGGCGGCGCGTCCGGCCTCGATCTTGTCAAACGCGCGCGCGATTTCGACGGTACCGTGGAAGCCGTCGTGATCTCCGATGACCGGCGCCTGTCGAGCGCGTTGGAGAGTTACAAAGACGATGTCTTTGCGTTCGTGCCCAAGCCGTTCGGCCCTGCCCAGTTGTTCGCGACGGTCGACCGCGCGCTGGAGCGCGGGCGTGGAGCCCTCGAACGGAGCCGTCTGCCATGGGAACTGCAGCTCTTGAATAACGTCGCGGCGGCGGTCGCCGTCACGACGGACATCGGAGGTGTGTGGCAGCAGGGTCTCGAGCGGGTGGCGGCGGCGGATGTTCCAACTGTCTCGTCTGGCCCGTAACGCCCGCGAGGCAATTGCGGGGGTGCTGGACGAGCCGCCAGACCTGATGCTGATCGACCAGGGGTTGGCGGACGTCGGTCCACAACACTGGCGTGAGGCCTGGGCGCGCCTACGCGAACCCATGCGGTTGGTGGCGTTTGCGGGCGACGAGGCTGACGCTGAGACCGTACCCTTCTTTTGGGACGTCGCCGACCTGATGCGTCCGCCCCCCCTTACGATTTGCGCGCCCTCCGCCGCGCGTTACGCGCGAGCCTGGGGCACGCGCTCTAGCTTGCGCCTGCGGGCTGATGGCCTCTTGGCACAGCAGGGCCGACCGCGCTACGATTGATTGTTTATTTATCCTCCGGAGGAATGCTTCATATGACGAAATCAAATCGGAAGGTGGAACTGGCGGACCTGGGTATCGAGGGCGCCAACGTGGCTTGGAATCTCGGGGTCGCGGCGCTTTATGAGGAGGCGATTCGGCGCGGGGAAGGGAAGTTGACCATTGACGGGCCGATCGTCTGCGACACCGCGCCCCACACGGGCCGTTCGCCGAACGACAAGTTCATCGTCAAGGAAGCGTCGAGTGAAGCGAATGTGTCGTGGGGAAAGATCAATCGGCCAATCGCCGCGGAGAATTTCGATCGCCTCGAGCAACGGATGCTGGCGTCGCTCAAGGGCCGGGACCTGTTCGTGCAAGACTGCTGGGCCGGCGCTGACAAGACATTTCGGCTGCCGATTCGGGTCGTGACCGAAAGGGCGTGGCACAACTTGTTTGCGCGCACGATGTTCATCGTCGAACCGAGCGCGGACGCCCGGCTGCAGCACGACCCTCAGTTCACGGTCATTGCGATCCCGAGTTTCAAAGCCGATCCGGCCGTGGATGGAACAAATTCCGAAACGTTTATTCTGCTGAACTTCGCGAAGAAGCGCGTGTTGATCGGGGGCACCAATTACGCGGGGGAGATCAAGAAGTCGATCTTCACGGTGATGAACTACCTGCTGCCGCTCCGCGACACGATGCCCATGCATTGCTCGGCGAACGTGGGAGAGGACGGCGAGGTGGCGCTGTTCTTCGGACTGTCCGGCACCGGTAAGACGACACTGTCGAGTGACCCGCACCGCAACCTGATCGGCGACGACGAGCATGGCTGGAGCGCGCATGGTGTCTTCAACTTCGAAGGGGGCTGCTACGCGAAGATGATCAAGCTGTCCGCC
>JAHEFO010000347.1 GCA_024640135.1 Acidobacteriota bacterium | reverse complement strand
AGCCGCGGCGCGCGCGTAGTGCTTGGCGTCGCCGAAGTACGTGGAGGCATAGACGAACTTGATCGCCTCGACCAGCCGCTGAAACCTGGTGTCCGCGTCCGGTTGGTTATTGGACACCATCTTGGTGGCGTAGACCCCGGCGAACGGACGAAACAGCGCGTCCTCCAGCAGGCTCGACGAACGGATCGCCAACGGCGTGCGCACTTCCTCCACCAACGCCCGCAGGTCGCCCACCATCTCGGCCGGCAGTTCCGCCCGGAGAAACGTCTCCGCCATTCGATCATCGGGCACATCCGAGGCCGCGACGCCATACAGATGGTTGCGCGCCATGAACGCATCGAACATGTCCGTGGCGACGACCACCATCTTCGGGACGTAGACGTCGACGTCGGGATACCGGGAGGCGGCAAACGCCGAGCCGAGCAGATCGCGAAGCAGGACCAGCCCCCGGGCCTTGCCGCCCAATTCGCCTTCGCCAATCCGCGTGATGGCTTCAGTCGACCGGAAGAAGTGCCGATCGAATACCTGCACGCGACGCCGGTCCACGCCATCGATCATGGCTCACCCCGACTAGATCCATCCCCGGTCTCGGCACGCACGAGCCACGCGGTCGATGGCGATCACGTACGCGGCGTCTCGCAGGTACAACGTGCGTGCGCGGGCCAGGTCGCTCACGGCGATGAAGCCCGCCGTCATCTTGCTATCGAGTTTTCCGAGCACTTCGTCCTTGCTCCAGTAGTAGTTCATGTTGCCTTGCACCTGCTCGAAGTAGCTGCAGGTGACGCCCCCGGCGTTGGCCAGGAAGTCCGGGATGACCACCACGTTGCGTCGGCGCAACACCGCATCGGCCTCGGTCGTGGTCGGGCCATTCGCGCCTTCCGCGATGATTTTCACGCGGTCGCTGATGTCGTGGACGTTCTCCTCGACGATCTGGTTTTCCATCGCCGCCGGAATCAGGATGTCCACCTCCTGCTTCAGCCAGTCCTCGCCCGGCAACACCCTGTAGCCCAGGTCCTTGGCCTTCCCCTGGTCGATGCCGCCGAACCGGTCGGTGGCCGTCAGCAACTCGTCCACGTTGACCCCATCCTTTTTCTGATAGGCGTACGACGTCTGGTCTGCCTGGTCCCAGCACGAGACGCAGACGGTCGTGCCTCCGAGTTGCTCGTAGAGGCGGATGGCGTACTGGGCCACGTTGCCGAACCCCTGGACACTGGCCGTCGTGTCAGACGCTCTGACGTTGAGTTCCTTCAGCGCCTCGCGCACGGTGAAGATCACGCCGTATCCGGTCGCTTCCGTCCGCCCGAACGATCCGCCGCTGGTGACCGGCTTGCCGGTGATGAACCCCGGCGCCTTGGACCCGGTGATGTGCTCATACTCGTCCAGCATCCACAGCATGTGCTGCGCATTGGTCATCACGTCGGGAGCCGGCACGTCGCCCTGGGGCCCCACGTTGCGCACCATCTGACGAACCCAACCCCGGCAAATGGCTTCCTGCTCGCGTTCGCTCAAGTTGTGCGGGTCGCAGATCACGCCGCCCTTCGCCCCGCCCAGCGGCAGGTCCACGACCGCGCACTTCCACGTCATCCACATCGCGAGCGCGCGGACGGTATCCTGGGTTTCCTGCGGATGAAAGCGTATGCCGCCTTTCGACGGGCCGCGCGCATCGTTGTGCTGGATGCGGAATCCGCGAAACACCTGTGTCGACCCGTCGTCCAGCCGGATGGGAATCGCGAACGAGTATTCCCGCATCGGCTGGCGCAACAGGTCTCGTGTCGGCGCGTCGAGACCGAGAATCTCGGCAACGCCATCAAACTGGGTCTGGGCAATAGCGAACGAATTGTATGGTTTGTAGGACAAGATGTAACTCCGGGCACTGGGGCGCACACTGACCTTCATAAGACACGACTCACGCGGGTCGACAGTCACCGGCAGGAACGCCCTCCCGGTTGATTTCGGACGGAGTCGGCATCCGACGTCAGGCCGCGTTGACGGCGGCCAAACAGAGCAATGGTACCTTAACCGTGTGGTTCCCGCGCACCTCCGGCGGACTCGTCTGGAGCCCAAGACCGATCGCGGCCATCAGCAAGGTGATCGCCGGTCGCCGCACTGACTGGCCCCTCGTCCTGGACGGGTTGCGGATCATCATCCTTGTCCTTTCCACTCTGGGAAGTGCCGCGATGGGGGATGACAGGAATCGCGAGCCGATTCCGCCTTCTCTGATGGGAAGCATCCAGAAGACGCCGACCGTCCGCCACATGCGGGCCATCAGGGAGGGGGACAGCATGAGTCGTGGAATATGTACCGGCCTTCTGCGGGTGACGGTGGTGGCGCTGGCGGCGATGGGTGCGACGGCGCTGCCCGGGTGCAGTTCCCCATCCACGTCCCCGGTGGCGCCGACGATCCCGATGGTGGTCGTATCGGCAGTGAGCGGCACGGTCCGCGAAGTCAACGGCGGAGGTGTGGCGGGCGCGATCGTCACGACCCGCAGCAATCGTTCCGGGGCAGGGCCCGATGCGACCGGGCCGGCGACGGTCACGAACGCCAATGGCGAATTCTCGCTGCCAGCCTGGGAGATGCCGGCCCAGATCGCCCGCGCCTACGTGAACATCGAGGGCCCGCGGTCGTCCCAGTGGTTCGGAGGCTTCAACAGGCCACTGATGACGGCGCCGGCCGGTGAGCATCCGGCATCCGTCGTCGTCGATGTCCGGCTGCAGTCCTTGCCGTCCTTGTCGCCCTCCGGACTCGACATCGTGGTATCGAACGAGAATCTCGATATCCTGGCCACACCCTTCTCGTGCGGTCCATGCGGCACAGTGACGTTTCAGCCGGATGTGACGTCGGATGTCGTTCTGGAGGCCGAGTGGGCCACGTCCGAGCCGCTGGTTCTGGCCATCGAGGGAATCTCCGGCGGCTACAGCGAACAGAGCGTATGGCTTGGGCCTGTCGAAGCCATGCCTGGCGAGAGCCGGCTGTGGATCCTGGTGCCACGGAGTTTCACGGCGGGACTGAACCTGGACACTGACCTCCATCTCTATATCGGGCCGCGTGGACGGCTGGCGGAACCGGTCAGTATCCATCTGACGCTGAGACCGGTGGGGAGCCAGGCTCCTCCCGGCTGATGGCGTCGTGTGGTCAGAGGGCGGCGCCAGGCTTCCTCCCAGCTCGGCGCGTGGGATACGCTCTGCCGTGATGCCGGCTGTTCGGGTGACACCCCTTTTCATCGAAGCCGCCGTCGAGTCGATTGGCGGCGCGCTGGCCGCCGACGCCGAAGGCGTGGACCGGATCGAGTTGTGCGGTCTGCTGCACGACGGTGCCGTGACCCCGTCACTCGGCCTCGTCAGGCGCGCGCTCGCGTCGGTCAGGACGCCGATTCATGTCTTCATCCGTCCACGCAATGGCGACTTCGTGTACGACCGGCACGATGTGGCCGTGATGCTGGAGGACGTCGCGGCGGCCAGGGCCGCCGGCGCCCCAGGCGTGGTCTTCGGCGCCCTGACGCCCGATCGCCGAATCGATCACACCGTCAT
>JAHEFO010000346.1 GCA_024640135.1 Acidobacteriota bacterium | reverse complement strand
TGCACCTGGGCCATGTGCGCACGAAACGTCTCGTAGTGATCGCGGACAATCTGATGCAGGGCCCCCTGCTCGGGCTGACGCGGGCGATAGCCGGACACGGAGGACACGCCCTTCCCTGCAGCGCAAGGTCGGTACCCAGCTGGTGACGCCCAGAAGATCGCCGCAAGCCTCGGGCCGATGGCAAGAACTGCGTCCTCGCCCCGTCGAGGGAGGGCAGAACCTGCTAACTCCCTCACGATGCTCCGCCCCGGGAGCCTCGGCACCTCCCGACTATCGACGGCGCGCGGCCCTTCGGCCAAACGGCACAACGGCACAACGGCTCCTGATGATCCAGGTTCAGCGAGGATCTGCTGAAGAGTCCGCGCCCACGCCTCAAGCGCCGCGCGTTTCTCGCGATCCCGCGAGTAGCGGTCATACACCCGCGTGGCCGCGGTGCGCCGCAGACCGTGCTCGCAGGTTCGATTCCTGCGCGGCCCACCAGTAAAATAAGGCACAAAACAACACTCTCAGAATCACAAAAAAGGCTTCATGGGAACGCCGTGGGAACATATGACAGAGGATGCCAGGAATGTCGTCGAGGGATGTTCGTGGCTCGGCTGCGCGAGGTGGGATGGCCAGAGGCGCGTTCGGTCGCGGCTTTTTGATGCTGCCCTCTTTCTGATGAAGAAGCCGTCCACCTGAAGGGTCATGCGAGGACGTCTCTCCTACTGCTTGAAGACCTTCGGGTCGATCGCGACATTGAACGCGTACTCGGTGATCGTGAGCACGGAGGTCGAGAACAACGGACTCGAGTCCGATGCCGTCATCATCCATCTCACCAGATGCGGCACCCTGCGCGCGTCAACCGCTCGATAATCTTCGTACACCCAGCGCCGCGTGACCTGCCCTCCAATTTCGTTGCCGACCGGAACCACTTCACGAGTGCCAAGCCAGGCGGGCAATCCCGACACGGGGTCGAAGACGACGGTGGCCGCATAACCGTCCTTGGTGGACATGCCAATGGCGTTGGCGGCCTCCCCCCCTTTGATGTCGCCGAAGGTCAGGGGCACCGACGGGAAGGATCGCCCAAACAGGCCAAAGGTCAAGGCCACGAAGTCAGCCCTGATCTGGGTCAACTGGTCAACGTCGCGTGTGATGAACCCGAGTGCGTAGGCACTAGTCGACTCCTGCCCCGGGAGGACCTGCGCCAGCCTTTCCGGTGCATTCGTGATGAGACGCTGGCGGTCGAAACCGCGCACCGTCCGCATCACAGCGCCGCCGTCCTCGATCCATACGAACTTGTCCGGGAATTCCGCATAGATCTCAACGGACAAGAGAAGGTTCTGGCGCGACGTCCGGATCTGCAGATCTCGGCTCCCCTGAAGCGCCATTCGTTTTCCCCGGATGACCATGGTTCTGGGAAGCGGACGCTCCGGAAGGCCGTCGAGCGCGCGCCGGGCGTCTGCCAGCACCCGGCTCACCCGGTTCTGCTGAGCGCTGAGCGGCAGGGCCGTCAGAGCAACGCACACCATGCACACACTGATCAGGGATGCCCTGACGGTCATGTTCCCTCCCCTATGTCCTGAGTCCGAAGTGGCGCCGCAACAATAGCAGAGTCCAGTTCAGAATCTCGGGCTCGACGCGAGCTGCGACATTATCGGAACGGGCGCGTGTCGACCTGCGTTTCCGGTGAATCTGCCGATAGGCCGTATGAAGGGGCTGTCCCCGACATGACGTCCACTTAGCAGACCTTTGGCTTTCGAGGTCCGCGAGTACCGCCGGACCGGCCTCGACGCGGATTCGCGAGTGACGCCGCGAGACCGACGGCGAGTCCAGCCACACGGTCGCCTTGGGATCGCGGCCGACGATGATGTCGCCTGGTATCAGCGCGAACTGGTGCCCGGACGTCACCAGCCAGTCGCCGACGACAAGGGCGTCGCCGACGGCGCCCGCACCGGACACGTCGCGCGCGTCGGCCTGGAAGGCATAGCCATGGCGGTGCAGCGTGCGAATGGCGTTGGGCTTCCGGGCGGTCTCACCCAGCGCCGCGCGGACCTCGGCGACCAGCATGGCCAGGCTGGCATCGGACACGAAGGTGTTCGGCCAGAGGCGCGCGTGCAATTCCACCTTGGATATCGCCCTCGGGCGTTCGTGAATCAGCAGGGCGAGCAGATCGAAAGCCTTCGGCGACAGATGCTGGGCCTCGCTGCCCCGCCGCAACTGCCGCGTCCCATCGTCCACGACCACGTCGCCGAACTCGACTCGACCGGCACCTCACACTCCAGGGCGCATCGCTGGTCGTCAGCGAGTAGAACGGGCCGCGCGGACCCCGCAGGAGCACCACGCGACCGCGTTCACAAGGCCGGGATGTAGGTGACGGCGTAGTAGACCACCAACGGCAGGAGAATGGCGACCACCACGCCCTGGACGCGCGGATTGCGCCACCACCACGCGACGCCAATCAGGATCAGGATCGCGATGTTGAGCAGCACGGCCGCCGCGAAGCCCGCAATGGTCAGATTGGCGACAATCCCGGCGCTGATGTACGCGAAGTAGGCGCCGAGGTACTTGCGGCCATCGGTCTCGTTGAAGACGACCAGGTCGATGGTCTCGCCCTCGGGCACGTTCGGCACGACCAGATCGCAGCACAGGTACAGCAGGACCGCCAGCCCCAGGAGGAACATGACGTACACCAGTGACCAGTGCTCGGTCGTCCGAAGCCCCCACAGGGAGAACCAGTAGTCGACGCAGGCGAACAGCGCGACGCCAACCCAGACGCCGTGCACGACCGACACCCGCACGACCCGCGCCCGCATCAGGCTGACCAGGCCGGCGAGCACCCGTGTGAGGGCCAGCGCCACCACCATGGACAGGAGGATGCTGATGTACGTGAACTGGTCCGTCATCATCGCGCGTCACCGCACCACGCTGGTCCAGTTGACGAGCACCGTCATCGACGACTGGCTCCGAGCGTCGTCGTCGCCTCCCTCTGGCGCCTCGCTCACGATGAACCGGGTGCCGTCGCGCGTGACGTCGTAGGACGCGCGCGTCCCGAGGCCGGGCTGCGGGACGATGGACGTCTGGAACAGCGCGACCGGCTCGCCGATCGTGATCCCACCGGCTGACGGCGTGATCGGCACGGCCATCATGCGGCCGTCGTTGCCGACATAGAACAGTTCCTTCCCGTCGGCCCGCCATCTGGGCTGGATGCCAGGGGCGTCCCCGGACACCAATCTGCGATCGCCGCCCTCCGGAAACCGTTGAATGTAGATGTCGTTGATGCCGCTGGTGGACGAGCTGATTCCGCCCAGGCCATACGACACGTACGCGAGCCATTCCCCGTCTGGTGGGAGCGCCGGCTGTGTTTCGTTGATGGGCGTGGACGCGAACGCCTCGCGCGTCGTGGCTCCGGGCTTCAGAAACAGGATGTCGCGGTTTCCATCCACGATCCCGAACCCGAGGTACGTTCCGGAAGGCGTCAGATCGGTCATGTACATGTTGACCGACTCGAGCACCCGCTCCTCGCCGCTGCTGACCACTTTGCGCACCACC
>JAHEFO010000115.1:11067-12516 GCA_024640135.1 Acidobacteriota bacterium | reverse complement strand
CGACGCTCTTGAGGCCTCCGTATCCCGCGGCCGGACGATTGGCGATTGTGGGAACCATGCTCGAACGCTGGTGAATGAACCGGCCAATATCCTCACACCCCGTGAATTTGCCATGCGGGTCGCGGCCATCTGCCGTCCCGTGGGACTCTCGGTTGAGGTGCTCGATGAGGATCGAATCCGGGAGTTGAAGATGGGGCTTCTGCTCGGAGTCGCGGCCGGGAGCGCGGAGCCCCCGCAGGTGGTGGTCATTCGGCACGACCCTCCTGGCGCACCGGATGACGTGGTCCTCGGTTTCGTCGGAAAGGGGATCACGTTCGACACCGGCGGCGTCTCGATCAAACCCGCTGACAAACTGGATCGCATGAAGGGTGACATGGCGGGCGGTGCTGCGGTCGCGGCGGCCATGCGAGCCCTGGCGATTCTCAAGTCGCCACGCCGCGTCGTCGCCGTGATTCCGATGGCCGAGAATGCCGTTGGGGGGCGGGCGATGCGCCCCGGCGATGTCATCACCGCCGCCGATGGGACAACCGTCGAGATCATCAATACCGACGCCGAAGGGCGGCTCATCCTGGCGGATGCCTTGTGGTACGCGCAGCAGTTGGGGGCCACGCATCTGGTGGATGTCGCCACGCTCACGGGCTCCTGCGTCGTGGCACTGGGGCGAGTCGCATCCGGGCTCTTTGCGGTGCCCGACGCCTGGGCGGAGACGGTTCGGGCGGCGGGCGCGCGCGCTGGCGATCGACTCTGGCCGCTGCCGGTGTACCCAGAGCACCGGGAAATGCTCGATAGCGAGATTGCCGATCTCATGAACCTGGCGGGCCGGTGGGGAGGCGCGAGCACGGCGGCCATGTTCCTGCGGTCGTTCGTCAAGGACCAACCATGGGCGCACCTCGACATCGCCGGCACCGCATGGGCGGAGGACCGTAAGGCCTATCAGCCCAAAGGCGCCACCGGCGTGGCGGTTCGGACGCTCACTGAGTTGGCGACGATGGCGGAGTTGTAGGCTCGTCGATTTGGAGCGACGGGGCGATGTGAGGCATGTGACTCGACTCAGGGCGCCTGAGGCGATTCCACCGAATCAACAGATAGCCGGTCAACACTCCCAGGGGCACGGCCGCGAGCGCAATCACGGCAGCCAGGCCCAGTGCGCCGACGAGCACGTCCACGACAGTCAATTCCTCGGTCGGGGGGCGGATGATCTCGACGATGAACGGCTGGGCCTCTTGTGGAACTAGCACTGCTACCAGTGTAGGCCAGTGGGCCGCCCGGCCACTAGCGCCCGCCGGGCGCTGCTGTGGTCACGACTTTCTTCAGAGACGTCTGGTAATTGAGAACGGCGTCCGCCAAGGCTTGGGCAATGCGCTGGCGATAGGCGTCCTTCTTGAGGAGGGAGGCTTCCGGCTTGTTGGTGACGAAGGAAATCTCCGCAAGCACACTGGGCATCTTGGC
>JAHEFO010000115.1:0-11057 GCA_024640135.1 Acidobacteriota bacterium | reverse complement strand
GCCTGCTTCACGCCCAGGTCGACCACAGCCTTGTTCTGCCCGCGGATCCCGCGGACCATGTTCGTCTGGACAATCTGCGCAAGCTCCCGGGACTCTTTCACCTTGTCGTGCAGCGCAATCTGCTGCACCAATTGGGGCAGCCGGGCCATGGACGTCTGGCTCCCTGCGTTTTCGCGCGCAGCGACCGCCTCCGCATCTGCGTTCGTTGCGAAGTTCAGGAAATAGGTCTCGACGCCCTTGGCCGCGACGCGTCTGCTGGCATTGGCGTGGATGGAGAGGAAGAGATCCGCATCCTCCCGATTCGCGATGGCCGTGCGCTCTTCAAGCGGAACAAAGACGTCCGTTTCACGCGTCAGGACCACATCAAGCCCCGGGCGCTTTTCGAGGAGTGCCTTGACGCGCTGCGCAATGTCCAGTACCAGCGTGGACTCCACAAGGCCGTTCGCCTGCGCGCCGGGGTCGTGGCCGCCGTGGCCGGCATCGATGACGATTCGTGAAATGCCGAGGCCGAGCTGGCGGGAGAGCGAATAGTCTCCCGTGGAGGTTGCCGCGGGCGGAGCCGGTGGCAGGGCCGATCCGGACGCACCCAGTTCCGGGACCGGCAGCGTTGCGGCCGGCCGGAGTGCTGGTGGCTGGCCGCCCTGCAGGTCGATCACGATGCGGTACGGATGATAGAGCACGAAGACGCTGTGCTGCGGTGCGCCAGCCAGGGCCAGCACGACGCGCGCGGTGCGGGCGTCCTGGCGGCCCATCCGGAGGGTGGGCACGCGGGCGCTGCTGATTCGCTCTATGGATGCCGCGACGCCGGTGTCAAACTCCGTATTGACCAGGTCGAAGAACAGACGATCCGGATCCGCAATGCGCTCCGGCGCTGCGATGACTTCGCGATCGAGTTCAATCGTCAGCCGGTCGCCGTTCGGCAAGTCCGAATGGGAAATCTTTCGAATCGTCGCAGGGGCGGACGCATTGGCCGCCGGGGATGGCGACTTGGCGGGGGCCGCGCTGGGTGTCGGCGACAGGGCGGCCAACTCGGCGGGCACCTGCCTGACCCACTTGCTGGCCGGGTACTCGCTCTGGAGCCAGGTCAGGAGCCGGGATGCGGTCGCTCGATCGCGTGACTCGTTGAACTGTTCCCACGCGAAGCGGGCAGTCTGACCGCCATGCCACAGCGCATCATCGCAATACCCGCTGCGCGGGTACCGGCGAACGACCTGCTCGTAGGCGGTGACGGCTGCGCGAAGATTCGCGACCGTCGGGGCTTTGCGGGCGGCAGCTTCGCGAGCGACGCCTCGCTGGTACAGGGCGGCAGCCGTCTGCGCACTGGCGGCCGCAGGAACGGCGAGGCACATGCCGGCTGCCATCAGCAGGCTGGTCACACACACAAGGTGGGCACGATTGGCCAGGGGCAATGAATTCATGATTACCTCAACTGGGCGTCGACTTCCTCGAAGTAGTTGGCATCCACCAAGACTTCGCGTTTGCCATTGATCGCCGGAGACAGCACGCCGTCCATCTCCATCATGTCGACAAGGCGCGCGGCACGGCTGAAGCCGATCCGGAGCCTGCGTTGCAGGTACGAAATGGACGCCTGTCCACTTGAAACGATAATGCGGGAGGCTTCGTCGTACAAGTCATCCTTCTCGAACTCCATCTGCACCTCAGTCTTCTCCTCAGCCGTGATCGAGGTGTCGTAGACGGGCTTGCCCTGTTTGCGAAGGAAGCTGCAGAGTCGGGCGGTCTCCTGTTCGGAGATATAGGGGCCGTGCACACGCACGAAACGCGAGGAGGCCGGGGCGAGATACAACATGTCACCCTTGCCCAGCAGCTGCTCGGCGCCGTTCTGGTCGAGGATGGTCCGCGAATCGATCTTCGACGCGACCCGAAATGCGATGCGGGCCGGCAAGTTGGCTTTGATGAGCCCCGTGATGACGTCCACCGAGGGTCGCTGAGTCGCGAGGATGAGATGAATGCCGACGGCCCTCGCCATCTGTGCCAGGCGCGCGATCGACTCCTCGACTTCCTTGCTGGCGACCATCATGAGGTCCGCCAGCTCGTCGATGATCACGACGATGAACGGCAGGAGTTTGAGGGGCTCGCCAATCTCCTGCTCGGCCTTCGCCTTCTGAGATTCCTTGAGTTCGGCCAGCATGGCCTTCACGTTGCGGTTGTATTGCTCGATGTTCCGCACGCCTTGTTTTGCCAGAGTCTTGTATCGCTCCTCCATCTCACGGACGGCCCATCGGAGCGCGTTGGCCGCCTGTTTGGGATCCACCACAACCGGCGTCATCAAGTGGGGGATGTCCTCGTACATGCCCAACTCAAGGCGCTTGGGATCGATCATGATGAACCGCACCTCATCCGGCGTGGCGCGATACAGGATGCTGGTGAGCATGGCGTTGACGCTGACGGACTTGCCGGCGCCGGTCGATCCCGCAATGAGCAAGTGGGGCATCGATCCGAGATCGGTCATCATCGGCTCGCCATGGATCGTCTTGCCCATCGCCACCGTCAGCCGTGAGGTCGAACGCGTATAGCCGTCCGACTCCAGCAACTCGCGGAGTGAGATCGCTTCTCTCGTGGCGTTTGGAATCTGAATGCCGACTGTGGACTTGCCTGGAATACGGTCGATCAAGATGGATTCGGCGCGCATCGCGAGACAGAGGTCTTCGGCCAACCCGGTGATTCGGCTGTACTTCACGCCGGCGTCAGGTTTGAACTCGTACGTGGTTACGACCGGACCGGGGTGAATCTGGACGACCGTGCCTTCGACCGAGAACTCCCGGCACTTCTGTTCGAGCAGTCGTGCCGCTTCCATCAGCTCGCGTTCGTCGATCTTCTCGGCGGTCTTGGCCCCGTCGAGCAGCGTCAGCGGCGGCGGGGCATACTCGCCCTTACGGCGTTCGACGGGCGCCTTGACCGACTCGCGGCTTTCCAGCGGCAGGCTGGGCGTGGTGGGCTGTGCCCGTTTGATGGCCGGCTGTTTCGGAACCGGCACGGAAGACTGTCGCGCGGCCTTGAGTACGGCCGCCGCGTCCGCCGCCTTGACCGCAATTTCGGGAGCCCGCTCCCGTCCCGCCTGTTTGACGTGTTTTTCGACGATCTGCCGGCGCTCCTTCTCACGGCGGCGCTCCTGCCTCCGGGCCCGGAACCGCGCCCAGACGCCAGAAGAGCGATCGCGCACCACGCCGGCGGCGGCCTCGGATGCGCGCCCGAACGAGAACTGCGTGGCGAGAATCACAGAGAGCGCCACCAGCGCCACCAGCAAGATGGCTGCGCCGGTGCGATTGAGATACTCCGCGAGTACCGAGGCGACGACCTCGCCAACGAGGCCTCCCGCGGCAAAGGGCCGAACGCCGGCGTCGAAAACGCTGAACGCCAGTGACAGCAATGCCGCAGCGCACACGAAGAACAGGCCCGCGCCCACGACCTTGGTGTAGGCCGCGTCCATCCTCTGGCACCAGAACGAGCGCCAGCCGACAATGCACAGGACTGCCGGAATGAAATACGCGGAATACCCGAGTAGTTGAAACGAGAGCTCCGCGATGAAGGCGCCGACCTTGCCGGCGAAATTGGCGGCATCAGTGCCGCTCACGTTGTTGAAGAACCACGTCGGGTCAGTGGGGGTATAGCTCATCAGGGCGATGAGCCAGATGATCATCGCCGCAAACAAGGCGACACCCATGATTTCGCTGACGCGACGGGAACTGGCAGATTCAGACACCGGCGCTGCTCCTCACATCTCCACGACGACCGGCAGCACCAAGGGGCGCCGGTTGGCTCGCTTGCGGAACATCCGCTGCACCTCGAGCCGAATTCGTTCCTTGACCAATCCCGGATCCGTCCGTTCCTCGCGCGGCGCCCCGGCCAGCGCGGCCTCGAGGAGGCCCGGGGCGTCGCGCAAGACCGCGTCCTGCCGAGGATCGCTGGCCACGCCGCGGGCGATCACCTCGGGATGGCCCTCAAGTTCTCCGGTCTGGCTGCTGATCGCCACGACAGCCACAACCAGCCCATCGCCGGCCAGATGACGCCGATCGCGCAAGACTTCGTCGTCAACTTCACCCATGCGAGTGCCGTCCACCAGCACCCGGCCTGTCTGAATGCGGCCAACAACCGTGGCGTCACCTGACTCAAATCTCAAAATATCGCCGTCCTCAAGCATCTGCACCCGCGTTTCGGGGCATACGGCTCTGGCCAGCCTCGCGTGTTGGGCCAATTGCCGGTACTCCCCATGTATCGGCACGAAAAATCTGGGCTGCACCATGGAGAGCACCAGTTTCAGTTCCTCGGCCGACGCATGGCCCGAAACATGGACATGCTTCATGCCGTCGGTGATGATTTCGGCCCCGCGCCGGGCAAGATGATTCATCACGCGGCCGATCGCCTTTTCGTTGCCGGGAATCTCCCGCGCCGAAAAAACGACGACGTCGTCGTCATCAATTTTCACGTGACGGTGGTCGTCGATGGCAATGCGCGGCAGGGCAGCCATCGGCTCGCCCTGCGAGCCCGTGCACAGACACAGGACGTCCTGGGCCGGATAATCCCGGATATCACTGTCGGCGATTTGAAGGCCTGCGGGAATGCGGAGAACGCCCAGGCGGGCCGCGGTCTCCGAGTTCCGCACCATGCCCCGGCCGACGAACGCCACCTTGCGCTCGAATTGATCCGCCAGGTCCACCAGCACCTGCATGCGGTAGATCGAGGTGGAGAACGACGCCACGATAATCTTGCCCGGCGCACTGCAGAAGATCTCCTCGAACCCCGGAATGACGTCGCGATCGGAGCCGGTGACGCCGGGACTGTCGGCGTTGGTGCTGTCGCCAAACAACGCCAGGACTCCCTGGGCGCCCAGTTCGGCCAACCGCTGGAGGTCGAAGCGCTGGTCATCGAGCGGCGTGTGGTCAATCTTGAAATCGCCCGTATGGAGGATGACCCCTTGTGGCGTGTGAATGGCCAGGGCCATCGCGTCAGGAATACTGTGGGTGACCCGAAGGAACTCGATTGTGAACGGGCCGATCTCGACGCGCTGCCGCGGCGCTACCGGACGCAGCCGCCCTTCGTGATCGACGCCGTGCTCGTCGAGCTTCGGCGTGACCATGGCCAGCGTGAACGGCGAGCCGTACACCGGACCGGTGACGTGCGGAAGGACGTACGGCACCGCGCCAATGTGATCCTCGTGACCGTGCGTAAGGATGAGGGCCGCGATGCGGCCTTTGTACATGTCGAGCGATGCAACATCCGGGATCACCAAATCGACCCCGAAGAGTTCAGGCTCTGGGAACATGACACCTGCGTCTACGAGCAGGGCTGTGTCGCCGCAGGCGACCAGCATCATGTTCATGCCGAACTCACCGAGGCCCCCGACAGGCATGACCTCGACGGCAGGCGCGCCGACAGCAGTACGTTGAGCCGTCATCATCGACAGCGACCTTCAATCCTTCGTTCGAACACCAACCCTTCGGCGAGCGGAACTCACCTCGAGGCAGAACCACGACGCGGGCGCGTCGTCGTCTCGCGACCCAAGAGCGTCGCGGAACCGGTCAATGTGTCCGACCTATGGGTCGCTGGGAAGACCCGAGTTACAGGCAGGAAAACAGGCAAACTATAACACAGGGCTCGTCGGAGTACCAGGGCGGCGAACGGTAGCAAAAATCTCGGTCAGTTTGGCGAACTCGGCGAGCGTCAGGGTCTCGGCTCGCCGCTTGCCGTCGATTCCCGCCAGGGCCAGTACCGCCGGGGCGGTGTGGTCGAAAGACTTCAGCGCGTTGGCGAGGGTCTTGCGCCGCTGCATGAAGGCGGTCTTGACGACCTTCTCGAAGAGTTCTTCGTCAACGATGCGGACGGGGCTGCGTCGGAAGGTCAGGCGAATGACGCTGGAACGCACCTTCGGTGGCGGGGAGAAGGCCGACGGCGGTACGTCCAGGCGACGGTCGATGTCGGCGTAGACCTGAGCACACACGCTGAGAACGCCGTAGGCCTTCGTGCAGGGGCTGGCCACCAACCTGTCCGCCACCTCGCGCTGGACCATGAGCGTCGCATCCGTAAAGAGCCCGTGGCAGCGCGACAATTCGATGAGGCGGAACAGGATTGGAGACGAGATGTTGTAGGGCAGGTTGCCGACCACGCGAAAGCGACGGGGCGGCAGGGCGCCCGGCGCGACGGACGGCGGCAGATTTGGTTGGAGTGCGGTGAGAAAGGGCACGACATCCGTGCGCAGCACGTCGGCGGTCATGAGGCTGACATTTGAAGGCACCCGGTCTGCCAGCGCTGCCGCAAGGTCCCGGTCGATCTCGACGGCGAGAATCGGCGCGCCCGTCGCCGCCAGCGGAATGGTGATGGCCCCAGCGCCCGGTCCAATCTCCAGCAGCACATCCTGTGGCTGCACATCAATGGTCTCGACAACCTTTCGTGCCCATCGGTCCGCCAGGAAGTGCTGGCCGAAGCGTTTTCGCGGGCGATGACCAGCAGGACGGCGGACGGATTGTCGAGTCGGCACGTTATTGCTCTCCGCGCCAGTACTTCTCTTCGGTTTCCATGATTTCCTCCTCGGACAGGCCGAAGTAGTGGCCCACCTCATGGATAAGTGTCTCGCCGATCCCCACGACGATGTCATCTTCGTCGGCGCTGTCCTCAAGAATCGGCAGTCGGAAAAGCGTGATCTTGTCCGGCATGACGTTGCCGTGAGCCCACTGACGCTCTGGCAGGGGAATGCCTTCGTACAGTCCGTAGATCGTGTCGGGCGGTTCTACTTCGACCTCGCGCAACTGGTCCGGCGTCGGCTCATCCTCCACCACAATCGCCATGTTGACCATGGCATCCCGGAAGCGCTTCGGGAGGGATGCAATCGCTTCGTTCACGAGGAGCTGGAATTGATCGAGCGGGAAATCTTCAGGTGTCATCACCTGCGATAGTACGCACAGTTCGTGCGGATTGCACACCGTTCGCACAGTGGCTTGGGTTTGCAGATTCGGCGACCATGGAGAATCAACGTGTCCGACGCGCGGGTCCACCGGGCCGGCGGAAGCAACGCAATGAGCTTCTTCTCCGCCTTGACCGCGTCTTCGGACGCACTGGCGGGAATCAAGCCGATGCGGGAAGCCACCCGGAGCACGTGCCGGTCGACGGGGAATCCAGGCAACCCGAATGCATGGCCGCGGACCACATTCGCGGTCTTGCGTCCCACGCCCGGAAGGGCCACCAGGGCGTCCATGTCCGACGGAACCTTTCCGCCGTGCAGGTCGACAAGCGCATTGGCCATTCCCACCAGATTCCGGGCTTTCATGCGAAAGAATCCGGTCGGCTGAATCAGGGCTTCGAGCGCCTCCGTATGGGCGCCAGCCAGGGCTGCCGGAGTCGGATAAGCGGCAAAGAGGAGCGGCGTAACCTGGTTCACCCGGGCATCGGTGCACTGCGCAGAAAGGATCGTCGCCGCAAGCAGTTCAAACGGGCTCTTGAAATGCAGTTCGGTCCAGGCATCAGGGTGCTGGAGTTCCAACTGGTCGAAGATCTCGGCACGCCTGGCCGCCAGAGGAGGTGTGGCCATTCAGACTGGGAGTTGCCTGGCGACTAATGGAGGGGCCCCGAGGGCCATCCCTGCGCCTGCTGCGCCTGCGCGTCCTGCATCGCCTTCATCTGCTCCTGCAACGCGCTGATGAGGCCCGGAACCACGCCGAAAGGCAGGGCAATCCGCCCCACCACGGGAGCTTTGACCGTCTGGCTTTCTTCAGCCGATCGGATGTCGCTCTCCGAAAGCGGCCGAACGTCACAGAAGGTGAGTGTCATGTCGAATGGCGTATGACCCACCGCGCAAAAATTCGCGTAGGTGCGGGGCTGGTCGCCCTGGTCGTCGGGCACGATCGTGAAGCTGAGTTGTTTGGTGGGTTGTGACATGTCAGTACTTTCTCATGACTCCGACCACGACGCCCTGTAACTGCACCATCGCCGCATCCACAATCAGGGGCTGCATGGCTGGGTTGGCGGGCTGCAACCGCACACGCCCGTGCTCCCTGTAGAACTTCTTCAGCGTCACATCGGAGCCGCCCAGCAGGGCGATGACCATTTCGCCGTTCTCGGCCGTCTTGCGGTCCTCGACGATGACAAAATCACCGTCACGGATTTGTTCGTCGATCATCGAGTCGCCCTTGACCTTGAGCACGTAGGTGTCGCGCCGTCCAACCAGATCTTCCGGCACCGCGATGGTTTCGGTGCCTGTCACCGCCTCAATAGGTGCGCCTGCGGCTACGTAGCCGAGCATCGGCAGTTCTACGGCGCGTTGACCGGTGGGCGCCGCGATCAGTTCCACCGACCGGCTGCGGTTCCATAACCGGCGGATGCACCCCTTTTCTTCAAGGTTGGTGAGATGCTTGTGCACGGTCGCCAGAGACGAAAGGCCGAATCGGCGGCCAACTTCCTCCAGACTCGGCGCATAGCCGTGATGTTGAATGAACTCCTGGAGGTAGTCGAGAATTTCGCGTTGCCGTTTGGTGAGAGGCTGCACGGGGCCGACTGTATGCAAAAGAAAGGCGAAAGTCAACGGATTCCCGCACTTCCAAGACTGGGACCAGGGCCGATTGATGTCATCGGCTTTGGCGAGAACTCGGTGGACGCCGTGGCGACGGTGCCACGGTGGCCCGTACAGGACGAGAAGCTGGAGTTGGTAGACCTCACCACGCTGCCCGGGGGCCAGGTGGCCTCAGCGTTGGTGGCTTGCGCCCGCCTGGGCTGCCAGACCCAGTACATTGGCGTGTTTGGTGATGACAGCCATGCGACGCTCATTGCGGACGCTCTCAAGCGCGAGGGCGTGGACACCACCAGTTGCGTCAGGGTGTCGGCCCCCAATCGAGCCGCTGTCGTGATCGTCGAACCGTCGGCGGGCACCCGGACCGTGCTGTGGCGGCGAGACGTCCGGTTGAAGTGGCCTGCCGCCCAGACACTGGCGCCTCGCGTGTCGCAGGCAAGGCTCCTGCTCGTCGACAGCACGGATGTGGCGGGATCTGTTGCGGCGGCCGTCAGCGCACGGTCGGCTGGAGTCCCGGTGGTGCTCGACATCGATGAAGTTGATGAGGACGGGCCGCGCGCCGAAGCGCTGCTGCAGCTTGTGGATGTTCTGATTTCCGCCCAGGGCTTCCCCCAGGCGCATACCGGCGAAAGGAGTCTGGGGCAGGCACTGCGCGCCCTGCACCTGCAGTACAAGCCGGCGGCCGTAGTCGTCACGTTGGGCGCGTCCGGTTCGGTGGCCTGGGATGGAACGCAGGAGTTCGAGTCACCGGGATTCGCCGTGGATGTGGTGGACCCGACGGGCGCAGGCGACGCCTTCCGCGGGGGGTTCATGGCGGCGTGGATTGCCGCGCGCCCGGGGACGGCGAGGCTTCCGGATCTGCTCAGGTTCGGCAACGCGACCGCCGCGCTGAACTGCCGGGCCCAGGGCGCACAGACCGGCCTGCCATCGAAGGCCGAAGTCCAGTCGTTTTTAACCGAACGAGGTGGTGTCCGGTCTAACGAGATAAGGCCCGCCAACGGAACTCGCCACCGGTGAGCGTCAGGCGTCGGCGGGGGCTCGTGGAGTGCGAGGCATGGGAGCATACACCGCGGTGGCTGTTGAACAGAGGGCGGGAATGACCGCGGCGCGGCGCGCCGGCGAGGCCACGCCGAGGCAGGCGGATCACCTCGACCTGGCCGCTGCCGAGGATCGTGTGCTCGTGGCGGCGTTTCTCGCCGGGAGCCGGGAAGCCTTCGACGTGATTGTGACGCGTCACCAGCGCACCGTTTACCAGGTGTGTTTCCGCTTTGTCCGCAACCACGAAGAGGCCTCTGACCTGGCACAGGATGTCTTCGTGCGGGCGTTCAAGGGGCTGAAGAACTTCAAGGGCGACTCCGCGCTGAGCACCTGGCTCTACCGGGTCGGCGTGAACTGTTGCCTGAACCGCCTGGCGGTCAAGCGACCGGCCACCGAACCGATCGACAGCATGCAGCTCGTGGATCAACGGTCCGCCGACCCGTTGCGCGCCGTGATGCGGGGCGAGAAGGCGACGGAGGTGCGGCAGGCAATCGGGCAATTGCCGCCCAAGCAACGCGCGACGTTGTTATTGCGCGTCTATCAGGAACTGTCGCATGAAGAGATCGCCGGTGTCATGGGGTGTTCCGTCGGTGCGGCAAAAGCCAATCTGTTTCACGCGCTTGGCAATCTAAGGCGGTTATTGCAGTCATGACTACACATCTATCGAACCAAGAGTTTGTCGATGCCGTCGACCTGGTTCTGGCGTCGGACCGAGTGGCGCACCTGACAGTGTGCGCCGCCTGTCGCGCGGAAGTCGAAGCCCTGCGTGCAGTCCTGGCCGACGTGAGCCAGGGAGGTGATGTGCCCGAACCGTCGCCCCTCTTCTGGGATCATTTCCAGTCGAGAGTGCGGGCAGAGGTGCAATCTGAGGCCGCGGTGCCGGCGCGGTTGTCCTGGTGGGCCACGCTCGGGTCCGCGCGAACCTTCCTGGCGGCCGGTGCAACGGTCGCTGCCGCGGTGATCGCGGTTTCGCTCTATACGGGTGGCTCAGTCGAGCCAGGGAGCAGCGCGGCGGTGAGTGTGGGCGAGACATCTGAGTTGCTGGGGCCGGAGGACGGGTTCGCGGGCCTCGACGGTGTGGAGTGGGGGTTCGTGACCGATGTGATGGAGACACTCGGGCCGGACGAAGCGCGGGACGTGCTGGTGCCGACGCGTCACGCCATGGACGCGGCGTTTGAGTCACTGACAACGGCTGAGCGTGACGCCTTTGTGAGGCTGCTGACGGCCGAGATGGCGGAAGGATTGGAGTAGAACCATGGTGCGACTCATGCAGTCGGTCTTCCTGGCGGCGGTCATCGCGCTCACGCCGACGTGGGCGGTCGCGGGGGCTCAAGATCCGCCGACAGGACAGCAAGGCGCCCGTCAGAACGGCCAGCGAGGCCGGGGACAGGGTCAGGGGCAGGGACCGGGCCTGCCCGCCGCGGCACCTGGCATGCCATTGCAGCAGATGCAGGCGATGTTCGACGCCTACGCGCTGGTCCAGGCCAAACGCGTCTTGCAGTTG
>JAHEFO010000114.1 GCA_024640135.1 Acidobacteriota bacterium | reverse complement strand
GTGAAGAAGTGATTGACCCGCAGAGTCTCGGTTCGCAGGTGGATTTGACAGCCTCCGGCGGGCTACACCTTGCCGGACATCGACATCCCCGACATGGGCACAATGGTCGGCTTGTGCGTCCCACGACAACGCCGCGCGCGCCTATCGTTTCGTGTTCTCGATGTCGGGCAACTGATCGGGGCGAATCAGCGGTTTTGCTCAGGGATTTCACCGTCTGGCGCCAGCACGGCGCTTTTTCACACTTTTGTCACACACCCGTCATGGGGGTGCCATGTGGCAGCGCTAGAGTGCACCCATGTCAGAGCCCGTTGTCCTGAGTCGTCGAGGCCTGCTGGCCCGCGTGTTCATTGGCGCGTGGCTCCTGGCTCTTGTCGCCAGTCTGATCGCCCGAACCGCGCTGAATCCGGTGAGTGTCGGAGGAGAACGTCTGGCCCCTGTGGGCGTGGAACTTCCTGACAACGTCAAAGGCAGCCCGGACGGTTCGCCGGGCGTGACCAGCGACCGCCTGTCCCACGCCCTGTAGTCGCGCGCCCGTGCCAGGGCACGTGGGTGTCCTCCCTGCATCATTTGTAGTCGGCTAGCATCCGGCTCGATCCAATCTCCGGCTCAGGGCGGTTCCCGTCCGCGACTGCGAGATAATTGCCGGAGCATGTCCGTGCCGGTTCGGTGCTGCTGGTCGCGATGCCGAGAGAGTTGAGGCCTCCTGAATGGCAATGAAAGATGTGGTGATCGTCGGCGG
This sequence comes from Acidobacteriota bacterium, assembly GCA_024640135.1. GTDB lineage: Bacteria > Acidobacteriota > Vicinamibacteria > Vicinamibacterales > SCN-69-37 > SYFT01. The sequence continues at coordinate 11,781 of JAHEFO010000114.1, read as the reverse complement.
CGGAGTCGTCGGGGTGGCGTGCGCGCGGGCGCTGGCGCAGCGCGGTGCCAAAGTCACGGTGCTCGAACGTGACCTGATCGGTCACGGCTGCTCGTTTGGCAATGCGGGTTGGCTCACGCCATCTCAGGCCACGCCGCTCGCCAACCCGACGATGCTGCTGAAGTCGTTCCGCTGGATGTTCGATCCCGAGAGTCCGCTCTACATCCAACCGCGACTTGATCCGGCTTACCTTCGATGGTTGGCCGGCTTTCTCCTGTCGTCGCGCAAGGCAAAGTTTGAGCGCGGGGCCGAGGCACTCATTGAGTTGTGCCGGGTGAGTGTGGATCTCTGGGAGGAACTGGCAGGGCGCTCCTCCGTCCCGTTCGGCTACGCGCGCGCCGGCCTGCTCGCCGTCTTCGAGAAACAGGCTTCCCTCGAGGCTGCTCGTGGCTCGATCGACCTTGTCGCCCGCTGCGGCGTGCGCGCCGATCGCTGGACGTCAGACGAGGTCCGTGACCGCGAACCGGCAATTGTCGGCGCACAGGTCGGCGGATATTTTTTTCCGGACGATGCTCAGTGCGAGCCGTATCCGGCAGTGCGCGCCCTGGCCGCCGAGGCCGAGGCTGAAGGCGTGACGTTTGTTGAGGGTGTCGAGGTGTTCGGCATCTCCGATGGCGCCTCCGGGGCAAAGGTGTTGAGAACCACCCGGGGCGAGATTCAGGCCGATCGACTGGTGGTGGCCACGGGACCCTGGTCCGAAGAGTTCGGGAAGATGCTTGGGGTGCGATTGCCCGTTCTCGGGGCCAAGGGATACTCGCTGCTGCTTCCGAGGGCGGATCCGCATCCGAAGCGCTCGATCTACCTCATCGAGCGAAAGGTGGCCGTCAATCCGCATGATGACGCATTGCGAATCGCAGGCACACTCGAACTGGTCAGGAACGACTTCTCGATCAATCAGCGCCGCGTCGACGTCATCCTGCGAGGGGCGAAGGGCATGCTGAATCTCGGCGATCCGCCTGTGGTCCAGCACACCTGGCGCGGCCTGCGACCGTGCACGCCTGACGGGATGCCGCTGATCGGGCGCGCGCGCGGGCGAGGCGACGTCTGGTTGGCGACCGGTCACCAGATGACGGGACTCAAGACGGCAACGGGCACTGGCCTGTTGCTGGCGCAACTCATGGCGGGTGAGACGCCGAGTTTTGACCCTGAGCCGTTCCGTGCGGACCGGTACTGAGTCCGGACGGACTGGCCGTGTTACGGTACGATTTGCATGATTGGCACCACGGGTCTTCACGACCTCCGCATCGACTGCATCGTCGGAATCTATCCGCATGAACGTGAGCAGAATCAGGCCGTGTTCCTCGACCTGGAACTGGACTACGACTTCGGGCCGGCGGCCGCGTCTGATGCCATTCCTGACGCCGTGGACTACGACCGGGTCGTGGCCCTGGTCACGGAACTCATTCAGAGCAGGCGCTTCCAGTTGATCGAGACGATGGCGGAGGCCGCAGCGGCGATGCTCCTGGAGCGCGTGCCGGTCGTGCAGTCGGTGCGCCTGGAGATTCGCAAGCCGGCGGCGGTGCCAGCGGCCGCCAGTTCCTTCGTGCGCGTGGAACGCGCCCGCCGGTGATCCCGGCCGCCGGAGAGACGAGTGCGCCTGTCGCTGTAGTGACCGGCGGCGCTCGACGCCTCGGGCGCCACCTGTGCGAGACCCTCGCCGCTCGTGGTTACCGCGTGGTCATCGTGTATCGCGCGTCTGTGGATCACGCGACGTCTCTGGTGGCGCACATCGAGAGGGCCGGCGGAGTGGCGCGGGCACTGCAGGCCGATATCGGCCGCTCATCGGACGTCCAGCGGGCCTTTGACGACATCGCGGTTCACGAAGGCCGCGTCGATCTGCTCATCAACAATGTCGGAAATTACAACCCCCAGGACGTGACACGTCTGGATCCGGCAGTCTGGGACGAGACCCTGGCGACGAACCTGTCCGGGGCCTACTACTGCTGCTATCAGGCGATCAAGATGATGCCGGATGGGGGACAGATCATCAGCATCGGCATGGCGGGCCTCGAGGGTATTCGTGCAAACAGGCGCGGCGCCGATTACTACGTCAGCAAGACCGGTCTGCTCGTTCTCACCCGGGCGCTGGCGGCCGGATATGCCAGTCGACACATCCGGGTGAACATGGTGTCCCCGGGCCAACTCGACAACTCGATCGACTTGCCCCCGCCGGAAGCGATCGGCGACGAGGTGCCCCTGGGTCGAGCGGGGACTCTCGAGGACATAGGGCAGGCGATGGAGTACCTGCTCGACGCGCCCTACGTCACGGGCGCCAATATCGACGTGGCCGGGGGTTATCGGCTCTAGGTACGACCAAGGAATCCTGTGCGCACTGCCGCGTCCTCATTTCAGCCGCTGTGGGAACGTTCCGCCGAATGGGCGTGCCGGATGTCGATGGTGCGCAACGCCCGGCTGTTCCTGTACCAGTCGCTTTTCTACCTTGAGTACGACGCGTACGGCCAGGAGATGCTGGCAGCGCTCCTCGAGGCGCAGCAGCGGGGCGTGCGCGTTCAACTGATCCTGGACGGTTTCGGCCAGCGGCTGGGTGGCGTGTTGATGAGTCGCACCGAACGCGCGTCATTGGCCGATGCGATTGAGAGGTTGCGCCGTGCGGGCGCCGTGGTGGCGTTCTACCGGCCCCCTCGTGCGGTGCAACGCCGCCTGGCCGGCGGGCACCATGTCAAGATTCAGGTCTCCGAACAGGGTGATGCGCTGCTGTGCAGCGGGAATGTCACCAAGTCCTCGTTCGAGGGGTGGAATGAGTACGCGATGGCCGTGCGCGGGCCGATCGTGCCGGTGTTGCTGCAGAGCTGTCAGGATATTGGCGGCACCGTGGCGCCCGAGCATATGTCACACCTCCGGGCGCTGGCCGCGGAGGAGGCGGCCGACGTGCCGCTGGACTACTGGTTCTGCAATCCCAATCTGCATCAGGGCGTGTGGGGCGCCATCGGCTGGCGTGGACCCAATGCGCTGACCGATCGGATGGTCGAGATGGTGGACGCTTCGACCCGGTCGCTGTTGATCACCAGCTTCTATTTCAAACCGACCGACTCCCTGATGGCGGCCGTCGTGCGGGCGGCGGAACGAGGCGTCCATGTCGAGGTGCATCACTCCCATCGTGACGCGCTGCCTGCCACCGATTTGGCCTGGATTGCCGCCGCCGCCAGTTACCCCCGGCTCCTGGACGCCGGTGTCCACCTGTACGAAAACCGCCACGGCGAGCACTCGAAGATTGTGTTGACGGATGATCGCTGGGTGGCGTGCGGCAGCTACAATTTCGAGGACGCGGCGCACGATCGGCTGGCGGAGGCGATGCTCGCCAGTCGCGACGAACGTGTCGTCGCACCGGCCCGGGCGATCTTCGAGGAGTTGCGGAACGATCCGGACAACAGCCGGGTGACTGCGGAGACCGTGCGCGAGTGGCCGGCCAGCGTCCGGCGTCGCGTCGGCCGTTACGGCCGGTTCAAACGATGGATGTAGCTGATGACCGGATTGCGATTCAAGGAGGTCGAACACAAGTTCGTGGTGGGCGCCGATGGCGGCCACTTCGATCTCGAGGTGTTTCGGTCGAGACTCGACGCCCTGAAACCCGCGCGGCACGTCACCCTGCGCGTTCGTGATCGGTACTTCATCACGGAGACTGGCCGCGCTCGGGGTTTCGTGGTTCGCCATCGGTTCGATCGGGAACTGCACCAGTTGACACTCAAAGCGGTCGTCGAAGATGCGGAAGTGCGAGAGGAGATCAATCTCGACCTCGCAGCCGGCGACCAACAGGCCCAGGTGGACGCGTTTGTCGGCGCTCTTGGAGTCGTCTGGGAGGATTCACTCTGGAAAGATCTCGAGGTGTGGCACTTCGAGGACTGCGAGGTTGTGTACTACACCGCGAGTGCGGAGGGCCGCAGCGTGCGCTGCGTGGAGTTCGAGGCGATCCACAAAGATTCACTGGAGGACGCTCTGGCCGTTCTGAGCCGGTACGAGTCGAACGCGGGTTTTGGCGCAGCGAAGCGGACACCGGCCTCGCTGCTCGAGTTGTTGTGGCCCGAGGTGATGGCGGACTTCACGGTGGTCGTCCGACGTAGACTTGACGCATGAACCGGGTCGTCACGGACTACGAAGCCTATTTGTTTGGCGAGGGAACCTGGCTGCAGGCCTGGGAGAAGCTGGGTGCCAGGCCGGCAGTCGTGGGCGACGTGCCGGGCTACACGTTCGCCGTGTGGGCGCCAAATGCCGGCCGTGTGTCCGTCGTCGGGGACTTCAACGGGTGGGATGGCGCGGTGCATCCCCTGCGCAGCCTTGGGGCGAGCGGTCTCTGGGAGACATTCGTGCCTGGAGTGTCAGAGGGCCAGGCGTACAAGTTCGAGGTGCATCCGACGCTGGGGCAGTCGTGGTTCACCAAGGCTGACCCGTTCGCGCTTCAGTCGGAACTTCCGCCTCGCACTGCGTCGGTCACGTCCACGTTGGGACGCCACGAGTGGCGCGATCGGGCCTGGATTGACGCCCGGACGACCCGTGGCGTGGCACTGGATGCTCCCATGGCCATCTACGAAGTCCATGCCGGATCGTGGCGACGGGGCGGTGACGCAGATCGCTGGCCGACCTGGCTGGAACTCATTGACGAACTGATCCCGTACGTGAAGCGAATGGGATTCACGCACATCGAGCTGATGCCGGTGATGGAACATCCCTACGAACCGTCGTGGGGTTACCAGGTCACGAGCTACTTCGCTCCGACAAGCCGCCTGGGATCGCCCGACGATTTCCGGGCGTTTGTCGATGCCTGCCACACGAGCGGCATCGGGGTCATCCTCGACTGGGTGCCGGGCCATTTTCCCAAGGATGCCCACGGGCTGGCGCGGTTCGATGGCAGCGCGCTCTACGAACACGAAGATCCCCGGCAGGGAGAGCACCAGGACTGGGGCACGCTGATTTTCAACTACGGGCGGCACGAAGTCCGGAACTTTCTTCTGACCAACGCGCTGTACTGGCTGGAGTCGTTCCACGTCGATGGCCTGCGCGTGGATGCAGTCGCGTCGATGTTGTACCTGGACTACTCCCGTGAGTCCGGACAGTGGGTGGCCAATCGGTTCGGCGGTCGCGAAAACCTCGACGCAATCGATTTCCTCCGGGAACTCAACACCCTCACCCACGAGCAGTTTCCAGGGACCTCGATCATCGCTGAAGAGTCCACGTCATTCCCCGCCGTCAGCCGACCAACGTGGGTCGGGGGGCTGGGATTCACCTACAAGTGGAACATGGGCTGGATGCACGACATCCTGACCTACGTCGGCAAGGACCCGATCTTCCGGCGGTGGGAACATCAGCACCTGACGTTCTCGATGCTCTATGCCTGGACCGAGAACTTCGTTCTGCCGTTCTCTCACGACGAAGTGGTGCACGGGAAGGGTTCGCTCATGGCACGAATGCCGGGAGACGAATGGCAGAAGGCCGCAACGCTTCGCACGTTGTTTGCCTTCATGTACGCGCACCCCGGCAAGAAACTCATGTTCATGGGGTCTGAGTTCGGCCAATGGCAGGAATGGAGCCACGAGCGCTCACTGGACTGGCAACTGCTCGAGTCGCCACTGCACGCGGGGCTCCAGCGCTTCGTGACGGATCTCAATCAGTGTTATTCGGCAGAGCCCGCGCTGCACGAGGTGGACTTCGAGCAGGCCGGCTTCGAGTGGATTGACTGCAACGACCACGAGGCCAGTGTGATTTCCCTCATCCGGAGGGCGGCTGATCCTGACGACTGGCTCGTGGTTGTCCTCAACTGGACTCCGATCGTCCGCCACGGCTATCGCATCGGCGTCCCGGAAGCCGGGTACTACGAGGAAATCCTCAACAGTGATGCCGAGGTCTATGGTGGCAGCAACGTCGGCAACGAAGGCGGCCGCGAGACCGAACCGGTGGCGACCCACGGGCACCAGCAGTCACTGGTCCTGACGCTGCCACCGATGGCCGGCCTCATCCTCAAACTCCGCAAGGAGTGAGACGATGACGGACGTGACCGAAATACCAGATCCCTTTCGCTGGCTCGAAGATCCCGACAGCCCGGAGACCATGGCCTGGGTGGCGGAACAGAATCGCCGCTCGGAGTCTTTCCTTTCGGCCATTCCCGCCCGGGAGGCGATCCGCTCGCGCTTGACTACCCTATGGGATTACGAACGCTGTGGTCCCCCGTCGAAATACGGCGACTGGTACCTGTTCTCCAGGAACGACGGCCTGCAGCCGCAAGCCGTCCTGTACAAGACTCGTTCGCTCGATGGACCGGCGGAGGTCCTGTTCGATCCGAATACGTTGTCTGACGATGGAACAGTCGCGCTCATGGCCACCAGCGTGTCCGACGACGGTCGGTGGCTGGCGTACGCGTTGTCGGCCAGCGGGTCGGACTGGATGACATGGCGCGTGCGGGACATCGCCACGGGTGTGGATGCGCCGGACGAGATCCGGTGGTCAAAGTTTTCGGGTGCTTCGTGGGCGCATGATGGCAGCGGCTTCTACTATGCGGGCTACGACCCCCCGTCCGAGGGCAACGTGTTCACCGGAGTGAACACCGGGCACAAAGTGTTCTTCCACGCGCTTCAAGGGGTGCAGCGCCCCGAGCCCTGGACCCAGGACCCCGTGGTCTTTTCCTCGCCGTCCCAGCCCGAATGGCTCTTCGCCGCCGATGTGACCGACGACGGCCGATGGCTTGTGATCACGCAGAGCCAGGGGACCAATCGAGAGAATCGAGTCTTCCTGCAGGACCTGACTGTTCCGGCAGGGGGGCCTGAGTCCGTCCCGGTGGTCCCATTCCTGGATCGTTTCGACGCCTCGTATTCGGTTGTGGCCAACGATGCCGATGTCTTCTTCGTGTGGACGGACCATGACGCCCCCCGCGGTCGTCTGGTCGCCATCACGGCCGGCCAGACGGACCCGTCTGCCTGGACGACGGTCATTGCCGAGGCGCCAGGCACCGACGTGCTCTCGTCCGTGATGCGGGTGGGCGATGTGTGGATCGCCGTCTGGCGCATCGACGCCCACGAACACATCGTGGTGCACGCCCTCGATGGCGCGCGCCTGCGGGAGGTTCCGTTGCCCGCCCTCGGGGCCATCACGGCGATGAGCGGACGCCGCCATCTGCCGGATGTCTTCTTTGCGTTCTCGTCATTCACCTATCCCACCACGATCTTTCGTCACGTCGTCGCGACCGGCGAGACGGTCGTCTGGCGCCAACCGGATGTTGATTTCGACCCGGCCGCGTTCGAGACCCGGCAGGTGTTCTACCCGTCCAGGGACGGCACCCGCATCCCGATGTTCATCGTGCACAAGCGGGGCCTCGTGCTCGACGGCAGCCACCGGACGTACTTGTATGGGTACGGGGGGTTCGACATCTCGCTCACGCCGGCATTCTCGCCGGCGATCATTGCGTGGATGGAACGGGGAGGGGTCTTTGCCCAGGCGAATCTGCGCGGCGGGGGAGAGTACGGCAAGGCGTGGCACGATGCGGGCCGTCTGAAGAACAAGCAGAACGTCTTCGACGATTTCATCGCGGCCGCCGAGTACCTCATACGCAGTGGCTACACGTCCTCCGCGCGGCTGGGCATCGGCGGCGGCTCCAACGGCGGCCTGCTCGTTGGCGCGTGTCTCACACAACGGCCGGATCTGTTCGGCGCAGCCGTGCCGGCGGTTGGGGTGCTCGACATGTTGCGATTCCACAAGTTCACGATCGGCTGGGCGTGGACGTCGGACTATGGCAATCCTGACGAGCCGGATGACCGGGCGGTGCTCCTGAGATACTCGCCGCTCCACAACATCACGGCTGGTACGGGCTATCCCGCGACCCTGGTGGTGACCGCCGATCACGACGATCGAGTGGCGCCGGCGCACAGCCACAAGTTCACGGCGACGCTCCAGGCCGCGCAGGCAGGACCCGCGCCAATTCTCTCCCGGATCGACGTCAAGGCCGGCCACGGCGCCGGTAAGCCCACGGCGAAGGTCATCGAGGAGAAGGCGGATGTGTGGGCGTTCCTCGAGCGCGTGCTGTGACGCTACTCGTGTCGCAGCGAAATGACGGGGTCGATGCGTGAGGCCCGGCGAGCGGGAATCAGCGTGGCGACCAGCGCCACCAGGATCAACGTCACCGCAATGACGGCGAACGTAATCGGATCCCGCGCGGTGACGCCGAACAACAGGCTCTCGACGAACTGCGCCATGCCGAACGCGGCCGTCACCCCCAGGACGACGCCCGTCAGGGCGAGCGACAGCCCCTGCCGCAGCACCATGGACAGAATGGCCCTCGGCAGGGCGCCAAGGGCCAGCCTGATGCCGAGGTCGCGCGTGCCCTGCGTCACGACGTAAGCCATGACGCCGGCAATGCCCATCGTGGCCAGCGCCAGCGCCACGCCGGCGAACAGCCCGAGCAGCAGCATGGCAAACCGGCGCCGCGCCAGCGATGCCTCCACGCGCTGGTCCATCGTCTGCATCCGATAGATGGGGAGGTCGGGGTCGATGTCGCGAACGACATCGACGGCGGAGCTCATCAGTGTCCGCGGATCGCCGTCCATGTGCGCGGCGACAAAGAGCGATCGCGAGGCCACCTGGGTCTGTGGCCAGTAGAGGGCGATGCGAGAGTCGGCGTCGAGCGCGTACTGCTTGACGGCGCCGACGACTCCGATGATCGTCTGCCACGGGGACGTGGACGCCGCGTCGCCGTACTTGAGGCGCTGGCCGATGGGATCGGTGTCCGGGAAGAAGTCGCGAGCCAGGCGTTCGTCGATGATGGCCACGCGAGGCTGGTCGGTTGTGTCAGCGGGCGTGAACAAGCGGCCCCTGATGAGGGGAATCTGCATCGCCTCGAAGTAGCGGCCGCTGACCGTTCGCATGTCCGCGTTGATGAAGCCCTCGCCCTCCGGCTGGATGCGGCCTTCGATGGTGATGGGGCCCCAGGCGAAGTAGTTGCTCATGGGCAGGGCGGTGACACCCCCGGAGGCGGACACGCCCGGCAGCGCATCGAGTTGCTCCCAGAGGTCGTGGTACGTCTGGCGCACGGTGTCGATGTTGGGATAGCGCGGGCCCGACAGCTGCAGTTCGAACGTCAGGACCCCATCGGACGAAAAGCCGGGGTCGACGTCTTGCAGCCGGACGTAACTGCGGCCCAGCAGGCCCGCGCCGATCAGCAGCAGGACCGACAGTGCCACCTCGCCGACGACCAGGAGGCGGCGCAGATGATGTCCCTGGCCCCACACGGCGTTCGCGCCCGAGCCGCGGGCCCCGTCGCGCAGCACGCCATGGACGTCGAGGCGGCGCGTGCCGAACGCCGGCGCCAGGCCGAACGCCAGTCCGGCGGCCGCCGACACCGCGAGCGTGAAGAACAGGACCGGGCCGTTGATGGCGATGTCGCCCAGGCGCGGGACATTGTCCGGCTGCAGCCACTGGATCCAGCGAATGCCCGCTGCTGCCAGCGCCGTGCCCAGGATGGCCCCCGCACCTGACAGCAACAGGCTCTCGGTCAGCAGTTGCCGCGCAATCTGGCCGCGCGTGGCCCCCATCGCGGTGCGGACGGCGATTTCCTTCCGCCGGTCGAGCGCGCGCGACAGGAGGAGATTGGCCACGTTCGCGCAGGCAATCAGCAGCACGCACCCGACGGCGCTCATCAGGAGCCACACCGTCAGCCGCGCGTCGCCGACGACCTGGTCCAGCAATGGCACGATGCTGAACGTGAGCCCGCCATTGGGTGGGTAGACGTCCGGGTACGTTTCGCGAAGACTGGCCGTCAGCGCATCCATCTCGCCCTGGGCCGCATCGACCGTGACGCCGGGCTTGAGCGTGCCGATGATGTTGAAGTCTTCGCGCGTGCGCGTCGTCGCGGCGTCCGCGCCGTGCGGCATCGGCATGTACACGTCGCCGTCGGCAACCACGCCGAGGGTGGGCAGGACTTCCCGCGGCAGCGAGAATCCAGGCGCCAGCACGCCCACGACTTCAGCAGACCGTCCGTTGATCAGAATCGAGCGTCCGACCACTCCTGGATCGGAGCCAAACCGCCTGGCCCATAATCCGTGGCTCAGAATCGCGAACGGTCCGGTTCCAGGCACATCGTCCCGCGGAGTGAACAGCCGGCCGTGCAGCGCGGTGGCGCCCAACATGGGCAGCAGGTTGGCGGAGGTCACGATGGTGCCCACCCGCTCGGGGGTCCCGTCTCCGGTCAGGGTGTTGTTGGAGCCATAGGCGATCGCCAACTGGTCGAAACCGGAATGCCTGGTCTTGATGTCGTAGTACTGCGCCGTGGAGAACCAGTCCTCCGCGATATTGAGGCCGGGCGACCGATTCCAGAGAATGACCAACCGGTCGGCGTTGGCGTACGGCAGCGGCCGCAGCAGCAGTGCATGCACGACACTGAAGAGGGCGGTGTTCGCGCCTGTCCCAAGCGCCAGTGAGAGGACCGCCACGGCGGCTACGGCCCGATATGACCCGAAGGACCGGAACGCAGTTCGGAGCAGGGACATAGTGATCGAGGCCGCATCCTAACATCTCCCCAGTTCCCCGCCTCTCCATTGCCGCCAAACCACCGGGCCCAGGCGTCAAAAGCCGTGGGTGCTTGACTTCCCGGGGGGCGGTTGACAGCATTCATTGGGAAACCTTTGTGAAGCGTGTGTTTCGTTCGACCTCATTTCTGGCGCTGACCTCGATGCTGACCGGCCTGTCTCTGGCGGGTTGCTCTCCATTGGGGCCGAGTGCCGTGCCCTCTGATCTGCCCAGCGCGGCGCTGACGATCGAGAACTTCAGCGGGTCGCTGGTCGTGAATGGGTCGTCGTTTTACTCGTTCACGGTGACCGAGGGCGGCCTGACCTACGTATCGCTGGTGTCGTTGAAGGAAGCCGGCGCAGACTCGGAAGCCCAGGTGACCATCGGCCTTGGCGCGCCGCGCGGAACGGGATGCCTGACGACGAACACGTTGTCGGTGGGCGCCACTGGCCAGCTTCAGTTGAGCGGGGTCACCAATCCCGGCGTGCACTGCGCGGTGGTGTCGGATCTGGGCACTCTGACTGCCGACGCCACGTTCTCCATTAACATCGTGCATCCGAAATGACTGTCTTCCGATTGATTCGTGGTGTCGCGGCGATCGCCATGGTGTGTCTGACCGGCGCGGCGTGCACCAGCACGACGGCGCCATCCGCGGCTGACAGCGGCATCAGGGACCTGGAGTTCAGGACCGAGACCTTCTCCGGCACCTTGCAGGTCAACGGCAGCGGGTTCTACTCTTTCTTCGTCGGGCAGGCGGGTCCGGCAGAATTGACCTTGGCCGCCATCCAGACACCTGGTGGGGCTGCGTTGTCGACCCCGGTTGGGATTGGCGTCGGAGTCCCCAGTGGTACCGGGTGTCCTCGAACGACGTCCAAGGTCGCGTCGCCGGGCCTGACCGCCCAGTTGACCGTGACGCTCAACCCCGGGACGTATTGCGTCGCAGTGTTCGATGCCGGAAACCTGACGTCTTCGGTAACCTTTGCCATGCGGTTCAGGCATCCCTGATCTGCAGAGACCCGCGAGAGTGAGATCCTGAAAACGCCATGAGAGCCGCATCATTCTTGAAGATCACCCTGGCCGTCGTGCTGGCCTCGACCTTGACCCTGGCCGGTTGCAACAAAGACTCGCCAACCACTCCTACGCCGAAGCCCACGACGAAGACGGTGGTGTTTTCCAGCAACCTCGCGCGCAATGGATCTTCGTCGCGTTCGTTTGAAGTGACACGGGCCGGCACCGTGA
>JAHEFO010000345.1 GCA_024640135.1 Acidobacteriota bacterium | reverse complement strand
CAACGTGCATGCTTCGCTGCTGCCGCGGTGGCGGGGCGCGGCGCCGATCCATCGCGCCGTCATGGCTGGCGACGTCACCACAGGGGTGACGATCATGCGGGTGGTCCTGGCACTGGATGCGGGCCCGATGCTCGCGGCCACGCCCACCCGGATCAAGGCGGGCGACACGAGCCAGACACTGGATGCCCGCCTGGCTGTGATGGGGGCAGAGCTCCTGATGACGACGATGACGCGGCTCGACGCGGGCCTGATCGCGGAGATGCCGCAAGACGAATCCAAGGTGACGTACGCGCCGCGCCTGGAGCGACGGGAAAGCCGCATCGACTGGTGTCGTCCAGCTGCGGCAGTCGACGGCCAGATTCGTGGCCTCCAGCCGTGGCCTCTGGCAGCGGCCATGATCGAGGGCAAGCGGGTCGCATTCCTGCAGTCATCGGTCGCGGAGACACCACCGCCAGCCACGCCGCCTGGCACCGTCGTCAGCGCAAGTGCCGAGGGTCTGGTGGTCGCCTGCGCTTCCGGAGCCGTCCGTATCTCGCAGGTCCTGCCCGAAGGCCGTCGGCCGATGGCCTTCGGCGCTTTTCTCAACGGCACGCCCGTCGCGGTTGGCGCTGCGGTGTTGCCGCTGCCGAAGTCGGATGCTCGCGAGTGACCAACGTTCGCGTCCTGGCCGCCCGTGTCCTTCTGGCCGTCGAAAGCGGACGCGCCACGCTGTCCGCGGAGGTCGATCGCGCCCGCCGCAGCCTCACGGACGAGCGCGATCGTGGTCTTCTCCTTGAGTTGACCTCCGGGGTCTGCCGATGGCGGGCCGAACTCGATGCCTGCCTGTCGGCCTGCAGCCTGCGCCCGCTCGACACCATTGATCCGCCGTTGCTCGCCACGCTGCGCCTCGCCGTCTACCAACTGCGTCATCTCGACCGCATTCCGCCCCACGCCGTCGTTCACGAATCCGTCGAGGCAGCCCGGCTGCTTCGAGCACCCCGAGGGGCCGGGTTCGTCAACGGCGTCCTCCGCACCTACCTGCGCGCGGCGGACACGATCTCTCTGCCCCGGAGACCTGAGGCGGACTCGACGCGACGGCAGCAACTCGCCTACCTGAGCGTGACACTGGCCCACCCCAAGTGGCTGGTCGCCCGCTGGCTGGACCGCTACGGGTTCGATGACACGGAGCGGTGGTGCCACTACAACAACGCCTCGCCCGAGGTCACCGTCCGGGCGCGGGTGAACGGCACAAATGTGCTGACGCTGCTCGAATCCGCCGGCATCGACGCCAAGCGAGGCCGGCATGCTGCCGAAGTCGCGTGCCTCGCGCCGGGGGTCCTCGGCTCACTCTCGGATGCCGTGCGCCGCGACCTCATCGTGCAGGACGAAGGCTCCGTCGTCGTCGCACACGCGGCGGACGCCAGGCCAGGGGAACGGGTGCTTGATCTCTGCGCGGCCCCCGGCGGAAAGACGACGTTGCTCTGGGCGGACATGGAAGGCCGGGGGTGTCTCGTCGCCAGCGACGCGCGGCGGAACCGGCTCCAGATTCTTCGCGAGACCTTGGAGGCCTCTGAAGTGCCTGAGCGCATTGTGGAACTGGATGCCACGCGGCCGCTGCCATTCGATGCCGTCTTCGATCGCGTATTCGTCGACGTTCCCTGTTCAGGTCTGGGGACCCTCCGTCGGGATCCCGACGTCAAATGGGCGGTACCGCTCGAAGCCCTTTCCGTGCTGGCCGACACCCAGCGTCGGATTCTGGCACACGCGTCATCCGCCGTCAGGCCGGGTGGCACCCTGGTCTATGCCACCTGCTCGAGTGAGCCCGACGAGAACGATGAGGTCGTGGATGCGTTTGTCGAATCGACCGCCGACTTCATCGAGCGGCCTCTGACCGGGCCGCTCGTCGACGAACGCGGACGGCTTCGGACTTCGCCTGCCCGTGACGGGCTCGATGCGTTTTTTGCGGCCCGATTGGTCCGCAGGGATCGTGCGTAGTACACTTTTCTGCCGTGACTGCGTCCACGCGAAATAGTCCTTCGTCCGCCGGGTCCCTTCGTACGCGTGTCTGGACCGCGGGACGCTGGGCACTTCTGCTGGCCGGCCTCGCCCTGACATACAGCGTCTTCCTGTTTGCCTCCATGCGCATCGCCATCAAGGCTCGCGAGGTCGCGGTGCCGGATGTACGGGGCCAGGCTGTGGAGGCCGCCACGCAGACGCTGGCGGCCGTGGGCCTGACCGTGGTCCTCGATCCCGTGCGCCGGCCCGACGCCGTCGTCCCGGCCGACCACGTGTGGTCGCAGGAGCCGGAAGCCGGCGCGGTCATCCGACGGCAACGGCCCGTGCGCATTCGCGTCAGCGATGGGATGCAAGCGGCGCCGGTGCCTTCCGTGACCGGCGAATCGGAGCGATCGGCGCAGATCCTGCTGGCGCAGGATCGCATCACCATTGAGCGGACGGCTGACATCTACACTGCCGAGTACGCACCAGGGGTGGTGGTTGCGCAGGACCCGCCCGCCAAGAGCCTGGCGCCCGGTGTCTCGTTGCTGGTCAACCGGGGCGAAGGGGGCGTGACGTACGTCATGCCGGACCTGATCGGCACGTCCGGGAGTCAGGTGGCCGAGATTCTCCGTCGACGCCTGTTTCGCGTCACCATCGTCGGCGAGCTGCCCTACCCGGATCTGCCAGCGGGCACGGTCGTTCGGCAGTCACCCCAGGCCGGGTTTCAGTTGGGGCCCGGCGATCCCATCACGCTCGAGATCAGCCGATGAACCTCCGTATTGCTCCATCCATTCTTGCCGCCGATTTCGCGCGACTCGGTGACCAGGTTGGGGTCGTCGAACGCGCCGGCGCCGGCTTGATTCACGTCGACGTGATGGACGGGCATTTCGTCCCCAACATCACGATGGGGCCGCTGGTCGTCTCGGCGCTCAAGCGCGTGACGCCGCTTCCGCTCGATGTCCATTTGATGATCAGCAATCCCGATCGCTATCTCGACGCATTTGCCCGGGCGGGCGCCGCGACGATTAGTGTGCACGTGGAGGCGACCCCGAACCTGCGCCGAACGCTGGCCAGTATCCGGGAGCTTGGCGTCAGGGCGGGCGCGGCCGTGAACCCGCAGACCCCGATCGATGTGCTGCGCGACGCCACTGACCTCCTCGACCATGTGATTGTCATGTCCGTGAACCCGGGATTCGGCGGCCAGGCCTTCATGCCCCAGAGTCTGGAACGGCTGCGCGCCGTGCGCGCGCTGGTTGCCACCGCTGACCGGCCGGTCGACGTTGAAGTGGATGGCGGAGTGGATTTGACAAATGCGGGTGCGGTAGCTCAGGCGGGCGCCACCATTCTCGTGGCCGGCGCGTCGATCTTCGGGCAACCCGACCCGGCCGAAGCGACGCGCGCCCTCCTCAAGGCTGCGGAAGCCGGAATCGTCCTCGGCTGATGCCAGCTTCTACCACGACGCTCCGTGTCCGGTATGCCGAGACCGACCAGATGGGCGTCGTCTACTATGCCAACTACCTGGTGTGGTTCGAGGTCGCCAGGACGGATCTGTTGCGACACCTGGGGTGGACCT